>CAZAYV010000121.1:0-11969 GCA_964489465.1 uncultured Dactylococcopsis sp.
GGGAACCGGCGAAGCCATCGCGCCTTTTTTTATATTTTCTTTAGGAACAGTCTCTCAAACTCTTCGTGACCAACAGAAAAATTAACCTAAACCCAAGAAAGCTCCCTCGGCTTCTGATGATTCTAAATCAGTAATTATCTATAACCGCAGAGAGGAAAATAAGAAACTTAAGGGTCAGATAGAACAGTTTAGAAAAGCCAATGAATCTCTAACTGGAAGACTCTATCAGCTTCAAGATAGCAGTAATCTAGCGGAAAGACTTAAAGCAGAAAATGCTAGATTAGTGGAGGAAAATCAACGTCTTCAATCGGAACTTACTTCTACTAA
The DNA here is from genome assembly GCA_964489465.1 of uncultured Dactylococcopsis sp. GTDB lineage: Bacteria > Cyanobacteriota > Cyanobacteriia > Cyanobacteriales > Rubidibacteraceae > Halothece. Next base: position 328 of record CAZAYV010000121.1, read on the forward strand.
AGAAGAATTGGAAGAATGTCAAACCGAATTGAGAAATACTAACCCAAAAGTGGTTTCCATCGATTCTTTAAGAAAGACTGTTCCTCAAGAAGAAGTTTCCAAACCATCTTTTAATCCTCCAGAAGAGGAACAAAGTATGTAATTCTGAAGAATCTATTTATAATCTGATTAAGCCTCGCTTAAAAGAAGTGGGGATTAGACTTAGTAAAAAGTTGAATGAATTAATCGACTCCCTCCAAAAAGAAGAAGTGTTAAATGCTTTATCTGCGGTTGAAGAATACTTAGCTACTGGAAAACAGGTTAAGTCAAAAGCAGGTTTATTTAGAAAAGCCTTAGAAGAGAAGTGGACTCCCAATTTAATGAATGAAGAACGCCAATTCAATCAAGTAAAAGAATCTTTTGGTGAATGGTACAAACTGGCTAAAAATGAAGGTCTTGTCCAAGCCAGTATGGGAACAAAAGAAGGGATTATGGTCTTAGAGCCTACAGGAGAATGGACTCCTTATGAAGAGATAGTCAAAAGAGGTTGGACATTGGAGTATTTAGAAGAACGCTCCAAGAGATAAAAAAATCTCTAGCTGATCTCAAGCTAGGGATTAATGGGTTAACGTTGTAGAAAGTATTAATGACGTAGGAGGCTTATCTAATAGACGTTGTGGACGTTGTAATCGACATAACAAGTCGTTAGACCGACATACGCAACGCGCCACTCTCTTGGCGTGTTCGACACGCTGCCTACTTATGCTCAGGTGTTTTCTAGCCAACCGCTTTCTGGCTTTTTTGCGATTTGATGATCCTTTCTGCTTACGGGAAACTTGTCGCTGGAACCGCTTAAGCTGCTGTTCTCCTTTCCGGAGGAATCGGGGGTTTTCGACTTTCTCCCCATTACTATCGGTAAAAAAGTGGGCTAACCCCAGATCAAGCCCAATTACACGCTTTGTTGGCTCCACTTCTTCTTTCACTTCGATGTTGATGCAGAACTGGCAGTAGTATCCATCTGCTCTAGGGACGATTCGGACGCGCTTAATTTGATCGGGTGAGTAGAAATAGATGTTTCTACTTCCCACTAATTTCACACGACCAATTCCATTCTTATCTGTGAAAGTGATGTGCTTTTTCGTGTTGGGGTCTAACTTCCAACCCGTATCTTTATATTCAACTGATCGGTTGTTCTTTTGATATTTGGGATAGCCCTTTTTCCCTTGAATTTGATTCCGACAATTTTTGTAGAATCGATTAATTACTGCCCACGTCCTCACCTTCGCTCCGGTTTCTGCTGCTGCTTGTCTGGCTTGTGAGTTGAGTTTACTCGCCCAACTGAATTGGTGAGATGGCAGACGGCAGAGTTTATTTAGATCGTACTTGCTAGTGCCAGGGTTGTCTTCCTAATAGCGAAGGCATTTGTTCCGCACAAATTGCATGGTGCGGATGGCTTCATCTATGGCAGACAACTGCTTCGGTTTGGCTCTAATTTTGTACTCTAAAACGAACATTTATGCTGTAGTGGGTGGCTAAACTTAGCTTAGCACGTTAAGCATTTGTTTGACTCAACAAGAGTGAAGGTTTCGTCAAACTCACCTTAGATCCAACGGCTGAAGCACGTTGGTTTTACGGCGACTTCTATAACTTGAATTGGGAAACGGCAATATTTCCGGAAAAACAAATATCAACATCGCTTCCTTTTTGACGCTGACGCTTACCGTATTCTCCTTGATAATGATACCGTTCGCCATCAAAATGATAGACAACCGGTAAGGGTTGTTTGCCTCCCTCACAAAAGATAATTTCCGGATCTTTTGATCCAGGTTCTAAATGAGGTAAATTGACATTCCAATAACATCCTTCCGGCAAAGACAAGGGTAGTAATGTCTCTAACACTTTACCACTCCAACGGGCGGCGAGTGTCCAATCAATTTCTAACGGTCGTTTGCGCCAATGGGAAATGGCAATCCCTTTTTTACCCAAAAAAACCGCTTCTCGCACAGCAGCCACGGTTCCTGAAATGTAAATATCTGCCCCTAAATTCCCACCAGCATTAATCCCAGAAATAACCCATTCCGCATCCGGAAACAGTTGGGTAACGCCAATGCGAACACAATCGGCTGGTGTACCATCAACACTGTACGTTTGCTCGGAATGCTTTTGCAACTTTAAGCCCCGTTTCGTCGTCACTTGATGTCCACAACCAGAAAGTTCCGTTTCGGGAGCGATGATAATTCCTTGTTCTTGAATTGCCGTTTGCAGGGCTTTAATTCCAGGGGCTTGAAACCCATCGTCGTTCGTTAAAATCATGCTATTTTTAGGCTTGTTTCATAGAGAGATATTACAAAATGAATCGTTTATTGCAACAATTTCGGTCAAGAGGATTGAGTTTAATCCTCCTCAGTAGTTTAATTTTAATTGTCGGTTGGAGTTTACGAGAGCGTGTTTCCCTTGCCCCCGCTATGGCTCAAGATGCCCCCCTACAAACCATAACGGTGACCGGAGAAGGCACCCAGTCTATCCCCACAACTCTAACAGAAGTGCAGCTGGGAGTGGAAGTGGAAGGGAAAACAGCTGCGCAAGTGCAGGAAGATGCAGCGCGCCGTTCAACAGCAGTGGTGGAATTGCTGCGATCGCGCGATGTGGAAAAATTAAAAACCACTGGTATTCGTCTAGAACCGCAATATAACTACAATGAGGGCAAACGCACCTTAAGAGGTTATCAAGCTCTCAATTTAGTCAGTTTTCGGATGCCCACTGACGAAGTCGGCAATTTACTCGATGAAGCCGTTCAAGCTGGCGCAACCCGCATTGATTCGGTGCGGTTTACGGCGACCGACAGCGCGATCGCGCAAGCGCAAAAAGAAGCGCTGCAAGCAGCAACTCTCGATGCCCAAGCTCAAGCTGATGCTGTTTTAAGCACACTTAATCTCCAATCACAATCAGTGATCAGTATCCAAATTAATAACGCGACGCCCCCGGTTATGCCGCTTAATGAAGCATTTCGGACCCAAGGAGATGTGGCAGCGAGTAACGCACCGAGTTCTCCGGTTATTGGCGGGGAACAAGACATTCAAGCACGAGTGACGCTGCAAATTCAATATTAAAACAAAAACAGGGTTGGCCAGGCTCGAACTGGCGACCTAGCGCTTAGGAGGCGCTCGCTCTATCCTGCTGAGCTACAACCCTGTGCAACAGCACGATCATAATAGCAAGTCTTTTTGGGATTTGACAGGTTTATCGCAAAGAAGCTTGTGATTTGTAACCATTTTTAACGTAGCATTAGTTAGAGTTAGAGTGTTGGTTAGAGAGGAACTCATTGTTGAAAAAACAAAATTGCATTGAACGGGGTCAGTTTGATCGTCGGGGATCTTTTATTGCCTAAGGTTGATTAGAAGTAAACTTTACGATAATAGCAGGGATGGGACGTTCAAATTGCTAGAGTTCAGAAATGGGTCAACTAAATTTTAATCGCATCGATCAAAGAACAAGGCTCGGCAGTGAATTCAAAAACACTTTTTTAGTTCAAGTATTATTTAAAATTGGTATAATTTAGCACAAGGTAAAATATTTCTGTTTATGCTTCCCAAGAAAAAAAATTAGCGTCTAATCTTGACGGGATGATCAGGTTTCCGCTATCCTTAAAGAAATAAAATCCAAAGGCAAGTTTTGATTAATTCAATTAAAGAGCTTCTAAAGTAGATTGCAGCATCACCTCACTTTAAGCTTTGTCAAGTTTTCAATGAGCAAGTTGTAAGCAATTTTGTATTGAGTGATCAATGCTGGGGAAAGAACTTTGACCAGGAAGGGAAGTCATGAGTTCTTCAATGAATTTTCAAGGAAGCTCACAAGATGAGCAAAACTCTAGGGAAGGCAGAAATGGAAGATGAATACAACTTCAGTTTAGGCTGCTTTCTAGACAGAATTAATGATGATCGAGGCTTTTTAACTGAATTTTGATTTTTAGCGCAGACCGTAGAGATGACTCAGCTGGATCGGGTAACTTGGGTAAATGAGATTGGACAGGGGTCTCAAAAGAGTCCTGTGGGAAAACATCTTCCCAATGCATTCTATGTTCATCGTAGTGCCTTATCGGCTTTACCGCCACAACTCCAAGCCTACGAACAGCAAGCCCGGACTCCTGTGACTCATGAGATTGCTGAAGCAACGCTAATTAAATTTAACATTAGTGATCCTAAGGTTTCCTATCTCTTTTATCCCACTTTTGACCAAGAAGCACATCCACCGCTACAAGCTAGTTTGCAAGTTGATTTACTGACGTTTGAGGTCAGTTATCGCAGTTACCACCAAGCGAGTAATCCGCCAATTCTCCATCGGAAAGAAGCCTTTGTGACACCGGATTATCCCCGTTATCAAGACTTTGTGCAACTGACTCAGCAAGAGGTGCAACTGGGTCTATTGAGTCAGGCCCGTTATATCGGAACGAAGCGGGAGTGGGAAAAACGGTTGCGCGATCGCGCCGTGGAAATCAAAGATCATGAAGTCATCTGTCATGAGACACCACCGCCGCTGCAAAAACCTCAAATTGAACGTCACAAAGCTGCAATCATCCGACATCAACTCTCACGTCCTGTACGAGTTGCCCTAGAAGCCGAACTCTTTACCCCAGAAACAACATTCTTTGACTATGGCTGTGGACATGGCGGTGATCTTCAACGCCTCAGAGAACAAGGCTATGAGAGTCAGGGTTGGGATCCCTACTATCATCCCGATACTCCTCTAGTGAAAGCAGATATTGTCAACTTGGGATATGTCATCAATGTGATTGAAGATACCCAAGAACGACGAGAGGCTTTGGTTAAGGCGTGGCAATTAACCCGACAAGTGTTGATTGTTTCTGCCCAAGTTTTAATTAATGATTCGGTGAAGGGACAAGTGGCGTATGGGGATGGTGTGATTACCCGTCGCAATACGTTTCAAAAATACTACGAACAGGAGGAACTGAAAGCTTATATTGATCAAGTGTTAGGAGTCGATGCCGTTCCGATTGGTTTAGGGATCTATCTGGTCTTTCGGGATCCAACTCAAGCCGAGACCTTCCGTGCTAGTCAGTTTCGGTCTCAAGCAGCTACCCCGCGTCTACAGCAACGGGTGCGTCGGTTTGAAGATTATCAGGTTTTGTTAACTCCACTGATGGATTTTATGACCGAACGGGGACGGTTACCAGCCAAAGGAGAGTTAGCGGAAGAACCGCAAATTAAAGCGGAACTAGGAGGGTTACGGCGAGCCTTTCGCCTGATCTTACAAGCGACCAATCAAGAAGACTGGAACGCGATCGCGCAACAACGCACTGAAGAGTTAAAGCTATATTTAGCTACCGCCTTACTCACCCATCGCCCAAAACTGAAAGATTTTTCCCCCACCATTCAGCAAGATATCAAAGGATTGTTTGGCACCTTTAAACATGCTTGTGCCGAAGCAGAGGCAATGTTATTTAGCCTCGGCGATCCAGCTGTGATTGAAAAGAAGATTAACCAGAGTGCAGTCGGTTTGAAATTGGGTAAAAGTTTACTCGTTCATCTGAGTAGCTTAGACGAGTTAGATCCATTGCTGCGTCTCTATGAAGCCTGCGCCAGTCGCACCATTGGACGGTTGGAAGCAGTGACAGTAATCCAGTTTTATGTCGGTCAACCTAAAATTGCTTACTTATCTTATCCTGAATTTGATAGTGATCCGCATCCGGCGCTACAAGCAAAGATGGAAATTAATTTAGGAGATCTCAAGGTCTATTATACTGAGTATGATCAAAGGAATCCTCTCATTCTGCATGAAAAAGAGAAGTTGGTCAGCCGTGAGTATCCCTTGTACGAGAAATTTGCCCGTTTGACCAAAAAGGAGCGAGATTGGGGACTGCTGGATGAGTTTAAAGCCATTCGCGATCGCCGCGGCTGGTTAAAATGTTTAGAAGCCCATGGTGCTGAATTGAAAGGTTATCAACTTCGTTGGCGCAAGGATATCCATCCCTATCGTCTTAAGATCCTTAAGAATCAAGTGCAACAACGACGGCGCACCCAGATGCAAAAAGATGCCGCAGCCAAAGACGACTAACGAATCAGATCGCAAAAGATTTAGAATTCATGCTTTGCTAAGAGCAACACAGCAGGGATATTTGGATCAAGTAAAGACTTGATCACGAAACTAACAGACTTAGCAAAGTCTTTGATATTAAATTGATAAATGTTAGCTACAGTATGGGTCGGGAGAAGAGAGATAAAATTAATATTTATAGCACGTTTTACTGATCAATTTTAAGAAGAAATCACCTGATCTTCTTCTAGATATTCTTGAACATCTTCTACAATTGCTTTTGCAATTTGATCAAAATCGATTTCTTCAATTGCCACATCAAGTATTTCGGCATAAAAACCTGATACATCGGGTTTATTTTTTTTGATATCAGCTTCAATCAAGCGTGCCAATTCAGTTACATTATTGTGACATTCTCCGGCTAATTTACGATAGAATTCTTCTTCTAGTTCATTGTGTTCGGAGATAATATAATCCCAAAAAACAGAAGTTTGATAATTTTTCCAACCATTAAAGCTCATATTTTTCTCTCAGATATTAATTAACTTTATTTTAACAGATTTTGGTTGATTTGAGAAATTGATTCTACTTCCAGAATTTGCCCAAAAAGCAAAGCAATCGTCATTAGTATTGTTATTTTTCATTCTCTATTTACCAATACAGAAGCGACTGAAAATGCGATCAAGCATCGATTCGGTCACTTCTTCCCCTGTAATCTCTCCCAAAGCTTGAATCGCACTGCGTAAATCAATTGTCCAGAAGTCAAAGGGAAGTTGTTGGTCAATGGTTTCAAGGACGTGCTGTAAGGCAGTTTTTGCCCGAGTTAAGGCAGCCGCTTGGCGTTGATTGATGGCAAAATCACGATTGGCAGCACTGAGATTACCTTTGTGTACTAAGTTGAGAATTGCCTGTTCTAATTCTTCAATGCCTTGCGATTGCGCCACTGCAGTTGCCACAGTGGTTTGGATGGTATCAGGATAGTGAACCGCATTTGCCGGCCTGAGATCGGTTTTATTAATCACCAGAATGAGCGGACGATGTTTAACTTGTTCGTAAATGAGATCATCTTCCTCTGTCCACCCCAATTGAGCATCGATGGTGTGTAAAATCAAATCTGCTTTTTGGGCTGCGTTGCGCGATCGCGCAACGCCAATTTTTTCCACCTGATCCTCAGTTTCACGAATCCCTGCTGTATCTAACACTTCCACTGGAATCCCCTCGACAACTAAATTGGATTCCACCACATCGCGGGTGGTTCCAGGTAAATCGGTAACAATGGCGCGATCGCTGCGACTCCAAGCATTTAACAAACTGGATTTTCCGACATTCGGGCGTCCGACAATTGCTACTTTTACCCCGGTGCGTAATAGTTCTCCTTGTTCAGCTGTCGCGAGGAAATACTCAACCTGTTCGAGAACCTCCTTCACTTGCTGTTGAATTTCACCTTCAGGCAGCGGGGGTAACTCATCGGCAAAATCCACCCGTGCTTCCACTTCTGCCAAAATATCTAAGCAAGTGCTGCGTAAATCGCGAATCGGTTGGGCTAACTTCCCCTGTAACCCCGCTAGTGCCATTTCTCCAGCTTGCGGCGATTTTGCCCCCACTAACTCGGCAATGCTTTCGGCTTGGGTTAAGTCAATCCGTCCATTGAGAAACGCACGCAAAGTAAATTCTCCCGCTTGCGCCAGTCTTGCCCCTTGTTCTAAGCATAACTGTAGCACCTGCTGAACAGGAATCATGCCGCCATGACAATGAAACTCCACTACATCTTCTCTGGTGTAGGATCGGGGAGATTGCATAATGAGAAGTAAGGTTTCATCAACCACTTTTTTTGTTTCCGGATGACGGACATAACCATAAAGGATGCGATGAGACGCCCAAACTTGTTTTCCGGGTGCTTGAAACAAAGTTTTGGCAATGGAAAGGGCTTCTTCTCCTGATAAACGCACAATTCCCACACTTCCTTGTTGGGGAACAACTGGTGTTGCAATAGCAGCGATTGTATCTCCTTGCATAACCTGATCCTTTTTTCTTTAAGGTAGCAAGGAACATCCTAGCCAGCAATTGACAATTTAGAATTAATAACTAACAATTACTACTCAAATTTGAACCAGATCTTTAATCAGGAAAAAAGCTTTTTAAAATTTGTTTTTTTGTGTTTTGCTTTTAGCTGATCATACGAAGATATTTTACTATTATATTACTCATGGCAGTCGTATCAAGTTTTTTAAATAATTCACCCCAGACCATAGAAGTTGATACCAGGATTATTGCTGGTCTGATTTTATTATTAATCATTGCGGGTTTAATTACTATGTTGACCCTGATTCCAAGAATTGCCAGCGCCACCCACCAATTTTTCTTTTCTCAACCAACAAGTACAGTTTACCAAAAAATATTTTCTCCCTTACTGAAAAAGCGTTTATTCGGCAAGTCATTATCAATAGTACGAAAGAAATCTTTGGCATTGATCCGCGGAGTACAGAGATTACATTTAAACCGATTGAAAGAGAGGGAATGCAAATTACGCAAGCCCAAGTTAGCTTCTTTATTTTAGGATCGGGTGAAGTTTCCATGGACTTACGTCGCCAACTTTTAGATGCAGCTCGACAAAATATTAATCGCGAGTTGGAAGAGTTTGGTATCAGTTTTGATTTAGAAGAACGCACAATAAATGTTGATGCACCGATTACCCTTTAAGGAGTGAACGAATGGAAATTATCCTTAACTTTTTGCAAAATATGTTGAGGAGTTGGAAAAGTGAATTGTTTAGTCAGCAAACCCAAACTTTTCTAATTGATTTTTCTAAAACTTTTGCGCTTTTCCTGGTTTTAGTGTTCTTCTCAGTCATTATTGCTCGTTATGCTTCTTTACGACTCGTTCGTCTAATTATTACGCGACTGTCACCACAGCAGTTTAGTGTTGTTTATGATAAGTTAGTTGCTCCGATTGAGGGGTTATTTCAAATAGCAGGAACATTTATTTTACTCGCACTTTCCTTAAATGTTTTAAGAAACTATCAAGCCTTTTATAATTTCCTACGTTTTTTTAACGACTTAGCCCTAGTCTTAAGTCTCGCTTGGTTGGCTTCGCGATTAGTCCGGCAAGTGATGCGAGTTTATGGACTAGAAATTATTCGCAAGTTGGGACGGGAAGTCGATGAATTATTATTAGTTTTTGAAACATTAATCAATATTTTTATTGGTTTTATTGCCGCGATCGCGTTTGCCCAAAGTCAAGAAATTAATTTGGTGGGACTTTTAGCGAGTGTTGGAATTGGCGGTTTAGCGATTGCGTTTGCTGCCCAAAAAACCTTGGAACAGCTGTTAGGAACCCTGGTCTTATATCTTGATCGTCCGTTTACTCCTGGTGAATATATTCGGATGTGGACTTGGCCCGCTTTTCCAGATGGTGCCTTGGGACATGTAGAATCGATTGGGTTACGTTCAACTAAAATTCGGATCGTTGCCAAAGGAACCTTAATTATTGTCCCGAATTCTGTCATGGCAAATTTAGATGTCGTTGAGAATATCACCCGCAGTAAAAAAGTCATGGCGTTACTGTATCTTGACTTTGTCAGACCTTTAAAGGGAGAAGAAGAAGCTTTAGTCAAACAAGTTGTGAAAGAAAGTACTGATGCTTTATTTGGGATTGATCCCGGTAGTACCCGCATTACCCTATTTCAACCGGAAAATAAACCGGGAACTCGCGCCCGCGTCACTTTTTTTATTCTGGGGTCCAACGAAAACTCTTTCCAACTCCGCAAGCGATTACTCGAACTGGCGAATGAAACCATTACAGAAAAATTAATCGGATATGGCATTGAATTTACTTGTACGGAACCGACGGTTTATGTAGATTCCCCTGTAACCATTTAACTGAACTCAATTGCTGGTTAAATATTACCGGTAATTATATCGATAGATGGTAAATCTCCAGTCTTGCGATGTATCCCAGCTCCATGTCCGATATAATAGAGACACTGACCCCGGGCTAGAACTCAACTTAAGAACAAAAAAGTATGGATCCAGCTTTGCAATACCCAATTTTTGGGGCGGAAATCAAATGTCCTCACTGTCGTCAAACCATTCCTGCACTGACCTTAACCGATACGTATTTATGTTCACGTCACGGGGCTTTTGAAGCCGATCCGAAAACCGAAGAGTTGGTTCATTTACAATCGGGACGGTGTTGGCGGATGTGGGATGGTCAATGGTACCGACAACATACCCATCCTGATGGGATTCGCTTTGAAATTCACGAAGCATTAGATCGACTGTACACCCAAGGCTATCGCGCAACGCGAGTGATCATTGCCAATCGCTATAAAGATTTAGTCAGTTCTTACTTAGAAAAACATCGATCGCGCTGGGGAGAGAGTACCGAAGACCAGTTACGGTTGTATGGCTTACCGATTATTTTTAGTCCCGATGAAGAAGAAGAACCGCGATGGGGCGTGATTAACTTCGATTTGGAAAAAGAACCCGGTGTTCCGGTTCGCTACCCTTATTTTCGGCTATTCGAGTAAGTCTAGCCCTTCTGCCAGAAGTACTTTTAAGTTTCGTAAGCGTTGACGGGTCTTCCCCCTAATTTCCCTTGATCGCGATTAATCGGTAGTAAAAATTAACCCCTTTCAGATGATGCATCACGTTTCCATCCGCACCGGAGATATTCATCGCGCGATCGCGTTTTATGAATTATTCGGTTTTACGATTCAAGAACGATTTACCACTGGATCCACCCTCGCGTGTTGGTTAGAAGGTTGGCACTCCCGCTTGGAATTGATCCAAATTCCCCAACCCAAACCAGCCCCCGATGCCTTTCATGATGAGCATTATGTGGGTTATTATCATCTCTCCTTTGATATAACGGAACACGCAGAAAGTCTGCCGGCATGGTTAAAAACGGCGCGATCGCGCTTTCAACAAGCCGCAGAAGAGAATCCAGAACAAGTTTCTCCCTTAAAAGTGCTACTCGAACCCACCCAACAAATGATTGGGGAAACTGTGTATGAAGTTGCCTTTATTGCCGATGCCGATGGCTTACCATTAGAAATCATTCGCCATCAAAATCGTTAATCATTAATTATCAAGTTACCAATGACCAATGACCAATGACCAATGACCAATGACTAATAACGAATAACCAACCATGCTACTCGAATTAAACCGTTGGGTCATTCCACCCGGACATCAGGCTTTAATTGAAAATGTTTCTTGGTCAGAATTAGAGCAAATCTTAGAGGAATTGGGAGAAGCGCGATCGCGCCGAATTTCTTATAGTGATGGTATTTTAGAAATAATGACCCCGCTCGCTGAACATGAAGATGATAAAGCCTTAATCAGTGATTTTGTCAGAATCATTTTAGAAGAATTAGAACAAGAATATCGAAATTTAGGATCAATAACGTTAAAACGGGAAGACATGGGTCAAGCTGTCGAACCGGATGAATGTTTTTATATCCAGAATGAAGCCAGTGTTCGCGGGAAAAAACGGATTGATTTAAACACAATGCCTCCCCCTGATTTAGTCATTGAAATTGATATTACCAATCGGACTCGCTTTAATCATTATGAACGATTAGGTGTTCTTGAGTTATGGCGGTATGATGG
>CAZAYV010000122.1:0-11917 GCA_964489465.1 uncultured Dactylococcopsis sp.
TGGGAACATGCTCGCGTTGATTACCTTGAGTTGACTCCTGTTGATCCCCCTGAGATGACTTCTAGTGAGATATCTAATATAAATTTTGTGACGGAGGAAGTCACAGTGTCCTCCAACCAAAAGACAGTATCATCTTTCCAAACAGAACAGATTGAAATCGGAACGAACCTCAATGGGATTAGTGACTGGTCAACTCAACTGCCCTTCCTCGACGGGTTTCGCTCCTCCCGCCCTTGGCTAGCTCAACAACCCGGCGTGTGGAACACCAATGACCCACTCGACCTCGATGCCAACGGTTGGGTCAAGTCTCTCCCTACCCCAGAAGATGGAACCGACGATAGCTATGCCGGCACCTTGCTCTTCCGTGGGATTGATGGTAACTATCCCGGCGGAGAATATCTCGTCCTCTACGAGGGAGAAGGGACAATTGAGTACGACTTTGATGCCACTCGCAACCCCGCCGCCTCTGTCCCCGGTCGCGATGTCATTACCGTTAACCCTTCTGACTCAGGCATTTATCTGAGAATTACTGAGACCGACCCTAACCAAACCGGCAACTATCTGCGCAATCTCCGCGTGGTGCCCACCGCCTTGGAAGATAGCTACCCGACAGAAATTTTCAATCCCGCCTTTCTCGAGAAAATTGACCCCTTTCCTGCTTTCCGGTTCATGGACTGGATGAAAACTAATAACTCGACGCAAAAAGAGTGGCGCAACCGACCCACTTTCGAAGATGCCACCTGGTCTCAAGCGGGAGCACCGGTAGAAATCATGGTTGAGCTCGCCAACCGCACCGACAGTGACCCCTGGTTTACCCTCCCTCATCAAGCCACTGACGAATACGTCATTAACTTTGCCACCTATGTGCGAGACCATCTGGATCCGGACTTAAAGGTCTATGTGGAGTACTCCAACGAAGTGTGGAACGGTCAGTTTGAACAGGCGCAATGGGTGCAAGAACAAGCCAAGCAAGAATGGGGACAAGACAATTTTGGAAAGGGTCTCGAGTGGTTTGGCAAACGCACGACTGAAATTACTCGGATGTGGGATGAGGTCTTTGGGCCAGACCAAGAGCGCGTGATTGGGGTGATGGGGGCGCAAGCGGCTAACCCCTGGACTGCCCAAACCGCCCTGAACTATGAGGCTTGGGCGGAGCAACCCCTTAGCCATGCTGAATATGGAATTGATGCTATTGCCATCGCTCCTTATTTTGGCGGATACCTGGGGGATCCCGACTCGGAAGCAGCGGTAGAAAGCTGGACCGATGACGCGGATGGCGGGCTCGACAAGCTGTTTGACGAGCTCACCCAAGGGGGAGTTTTGGGAGATGGACCGCCGGGTGGAGCCTTACAAGAGGCTTACCAAAATATGCAGAATTATGTTGAGCTGGCTGAGCAAGAGCAGTTGCAATTGCTGGCTTACGAGGGGGGTCAGCATTTAGTGGGCCATGGTGGCGTGGAAAACAATCAAGCGATTACGAATTTGTTTATTGAGGCCAATCGCGACCCGAGAATGGGAGAGATTTATCGGGAGTATTTGACGCAATGGCAGGAGTTGGGGGGAGGTTTATTTATGAATTTCTCTGATATCGGTCAAGTTAGTAAGTGGGGCAGTTGGGGGGCTTTGGAACATGTTAATCAAGAGAGTTCTCCTAAATATGAGGCTTTGCTTGACGTAATGTAGACAATTAATAGCTAGGTATAAAGAGTTAGTTCTCACTAAGTGAGATAAGAAGTAGAGAAGTTAGATTGGAAAATAATTTTTGGTGATTCCCGTAAAAATGGTACTACTACTCTTCTTCTCCAGAAGTTTGAGTGCACTCTTGGTGTCTTCTCAAACTGCCTTTTGTCTGCTTGTTTACAGATAAACAATAGGAAATATTAATTTTTAAGCCTTATAAACAGTAAACTAAATTCAGTAATATTTCAGTGATAATTCAGTAATATTTCAGTGATAATTCAGTAATATTGCAGTGATAATTCAGTTGAAACTGAGTAATTATTGAGTAATAAGCTGATACGATTTTAATTGGGATTTTTGCAGCCCAGACTTCTTACAGTAAGCGTTTTCAGCGATATTCTTACAGTAAGCGTTTTAAGCGATCAAACAAATTACGGTATAGATTTATAACAGTATGATTGAGTGATAATTGAGTGATAACTCAGTGATAATTGAGTCAAACTATAATGAAATGTGGCGTTATATTATCCAGAGTCGCTGTAAAACCCTGACTCTTTAGATTCCTGATCTAAAGAGTCAGTTGACAGGGTTTAATCTTGTAACCCCTAACCAATTTAATTTTTAGATGGTCAGTAAAAGTCGTATCCGCACACAAATTCCCCTCTTTTTGCGTCCAAGCGTTTCTCGGATCCTACTCGCCCTAGGCTTATTGCTGACGCTATTTTTTGTCACAGTTGCCATTTTTGCCCCAACCTGGGCAAGTTGGGGTTGGCTGGCTAGCCCCACTGAATCGCTGAGTAATCCCATTCATCAAGCGCCCAATGCTGAGTATTGGTTTGGCACAACTCGCCAAGGCTATGATGTTTTATCGCGTACGCTTTTTGGAACCCGTGCTGCCTTACAGGTTGTCATTATTGCTACTGCAATCAGTTTGATTCTGGGCGTCCCTCTGGGCATGATTAGTGGTTATTTGGGCGGTCGACTGGACCGCGCGCTCCTTTTTTTAATGGATACAATTTATACACTGCCGGGATTATTGTTATCAGTCACTTTGGCTTTTGTGGTAGGCAGGGGCGTTTTTAATGCCGCGATCGCGGTGAGCATTTCTTATATTCCTCAATACTATCGGGTGGTTCGCAACCATACCACCAGTGTCAAAACCGAACTCTTTATCGAAGCTGCCAGAGCCATGGGAGCGACTCCGAGTCGGGTTTTGTCTCGCTATCTCTTTTTTAATGTCATTCAGAGTGTTCCCGTGTTATTCACTCTCAATGCAGCTGATGCTATTCTCATCTTAGGTGGATTAGGTTTTTTGGGCTTAGGATTACCTGAAAACGTACCAGAATGGGGGTATGCCCTCCGTCAAGCCCTGGACGCGCTTCCCACAGGAATCTGGTGGACGGCTTTCTTTCCGGGATTAGCGATGACATTGATGGTATCTGGGTTCTCTTTATTAGGAGAAGGGTTGAGTGAAATCTTTGATCCTCGCGAAGAAATTTAGGGATCCTGTTTTTTGGTCTATTCAGGAAGTGAATAAATGTTATTTGTTCTGCTTCGCCTCTGCTACGCCCAATGGTAAACAATTAATGAACAAATAATGAAAAAGTAAAAATGTCCTTCATCAAAGAGAGAACTATTATCAAAAAAGTCTATGTCTTGGTTAATTTTAAGTTTAATTTGTTTGTGTTTGTATGGGGTTTGGGGTTTTTTATCAAAATTTGTTAGTGCTGAATTAAGTGCGCCTAGTTTGCTGATTTATTCCCTATTGGGATCCGCTTTGGGGATTCCTCTATATGTGCTGACTTACCGCAATTCTTTTTCTTTTGAATGGGAAAATGGTTGGACATACTTAGGGATTTTGGTGGGACTGTTTGCGAGTTTTGGGGCTTTTTTCTTTTTTAACGCGATCAGTCAAGGGGAAGCTTCAAAAGTAGTTGTCATTACCAGTTTATATCCGGTTTTTACTACGATTTTAGCGTTCTTTTTTCTCAATGAAAGTATTAGCTTCGGTAAGATCATTGGGATTTTATTATGTCTAGCTGGGATTGTCATCTTGTCTTATGCCAAGTAAAGATTAATCGTCATTCCCTGTTTACTCACTTCCTTAAGCCGACTCATAAGCTAATTTCATGAGGAGATAATTGGATGATCATTTTGCGATCTTCGTAATTCAGATTTTTTTTAACTTCAACCCAATATTGATCCTTCTAGTGTTCCACTAACTTAGTGCGATTTTGTAACTCTAAATAGACCAATAAGGCATTGATATCTGCGGGATTCACTCCTCCCACACGGGAGGCTTGACCAATGGTTAATGGTTTGACTTTTGTTAGTTTTTCCCGTGCTTCCATAGATAATGTGTCAATATTCATATAATCTAAGTCAGCCGGTAAGGGACGATTGGTTTGTTTGGTTACTTGATCAATTTGATTTTGTTGCCGTTGAATGTATCCTGAGTATTTAATATCAATCTCTGCCCCTTCTTTTTCGACCCGATGCAGTTGGGAATTCCCTAAGCCATATTGTTCAAGATTGGCATAATGAAAACCGGGACGACGCAATAATTCCGCTAGGGTTGCCGAACTTTTAATTTTTTGCCCGGTATCGGTCGCAATTTTCTGTCCAATTTCTTCGTGTCCTTTTACGCGAGTGCTATGGAGACGTTCTTTTTCTGCCGTGATATTCGCTTGTTTTTGTTGATACAGTTCCCAACGGCGGTCATCAATCAAGCCAATTTCTCGTCCTAGCGGTGTTAACCGTTGGTCAGCATTGTCAGAGCGTAAAATCAGACGATATTCCGACCGACTGGTCAGCATTCGATAGGGTTCTCTTAAATCTTTTGTACATAAATCATCAATTAAAGTTCCGAGATAGCTGCCTTCTCTTGGGAAAACTACCATTTCTTCCCCACGAACAAAGCGCACGGCATTAATTCCGGCAACAATTCCTTGGGCAGCTGCTTCTTCATAGCCGGTTGTGCCGTTAATCTGTCCGGCACAGAATAACCCTTCAATTTTTTTCGTCATCAATGTCGGGTAACACTGTGTCGCTGGTAGATAGTCATATTCCACCGCATAAGCCGGACGCAACATTTTGCAGTTTTCTAAACCGGGAAGGGTGTGTAACATCGCCAGTTGCAAGTTCTCTGGTAAACCGGTGGAGAAGCCTTGAATGTATAATTCAGGAATATCTCGTCCTTCCGGTTCAATAAAGATTTGATGACTTTCTTTATCCGCAAAGCGAACAATTTTATCTTCAATACTAGGGCAATAACGCGGTCCTTTAGCATCGACCCAGCCGCCATAAACGGGAGACAGATGTAAGTTATCCCGAATAATTTGATGGGTTTCGGCAGTTGTGCGGGTGAGATAGCAACACATTTGTTCCCGTTCTACCCAAGCCTCGGGGTCAAAACTGAACCAACGGACATCTTCATCGCCCGGCTGGGGTTCTAATTGAGTGTAGTCAACTGACCGTTTATCCACTCGCGCTGGGGTTCCGGTTTTTAAGCGTCCGGTTTCAAAACCAAGTTGATTTAAGGTTTCGGTTAAACCAACTGCTGCAAACTCTCCTGCACGCCCAGCAGCCATCGATTTATTCCCTACCCAAATACAACCGCCGAGGAAGGTTCCCGTAGTGAGAATAACCGTTTGACATTTAAACGCAGTGCCAAAATAAGTTTCTACCCCAATCACTTCTTGGCTGTTCCCCAATACTAAGTCGGTAACCATGCCTTCGCGCAAGGTCAAATTTGCTTGATTTTCCACAATCTGGCGCATGACCCGAGAGTATTCTCGCTTATCGGTTTGCGCCCGTAATGCCCAAACTGCCGGTCCTCGTGAAGCGTTGAGAACTCGTTTTTGCAAATACGTGCGGTCTGCCATTTTCCCAATTTCACCACCAAGGGCATCCACTTCGTGTGCTAACTGCGACTTTGCCGGTGCCCCCACAGCGGGATTGCAGGGTTGCCAAGCAATGCGATCTAGGTTGAGGGTTAACATGAGAGTACGGCAGCCTAAACGGGCTGCAGCGAGGGCAGCTTCACAGCCGGAATGCCCAGCACCAACAACAACGACATCAAATTCATCTTGAAATTGTACGGGGGAGGTCATCTTAGAGTTATTACCGACAGCTACAGCTCTTTTATCGTAGCAAACTCAGCTAAGGAGACGCTTTCTTCTAAACGGACAGCAGTGACTTCAATTTCCACTAGCGAAACCCGCAACCTGCATTGTTAGTCGCGCTGGTAAGTTAGGCTGTTCGTCAGTGCCATAAACCCAGTAAAATCCATTTTTCCCTTATTGTCTGGTTCCAACAGCAACCGTTAGCGCGATCGCGCACAAAAGTAAAGATAACTCGAAATTTCTGGTATCCGAGGAGTGATTAGGGCTTTAAGATCGAGAAACCGTTATTTCCCGATGTAAGGAGATAGCTCTCGCTACTATCTCCTTTTGATCCTTTGACCTATTGATTTAAGGCTTGTTTATGCTTTTTGTAATACCGATATCCCAAAAATCCGCCTAATGCAAGTAAACCCATTGTTCCTTCTGCTTCAAAGGGAACTGCTGTACTATCTTGCGAAAATACTTGCACATCATCTCTGTTGATATCAGTAACATAGATGTTGTCATTACTATCGGCAGTAATGCTAGCAGGATTTATAAATTGACCATCCCCAGTGCCCCTTGAACCGAAACCGAATTGGAAGTTGCCACTGCTGTCAAATACCTGCACAACATCTCTGCTGACATCACCAACATAGAAGTCCCACAACTAGAGCAGATTCTTTCCTTTTGCAATTTATCTCGTTTCTATCTCAATGAACTGGCTGATGGGGTATCTTTAAGTCAAGATATCTTACGATTGATGGTAACTTCTCAAACCGAAGCCGAGAGTAAAGCCAGAGAATTATTACAGCGCACTCAAAAAGAATTATCAGAGCCATCACAACGAACAAATTTTCTAGAATTGTTAGTAGAGATTACCGCTCGAATTTTCCCAGAATTAAGTCAAGAGGAGATTAGGAGAATGCTAGAGTTAGTCCCCTTTACCCAAACGCGGTTTTATCAAGAAGTGAAACAAGAAGGTCGCCAAGAAGGAATGCGATCGCTGCTGATGCGACAACTATTCCGACGGTTAGGAGAGATTCCTCAAAGCGCACAAACTCAAATTGAGCAATTATCTCTTGAACAAACAGAATCTTTAGCGGAAGCGCTACTTGATTTTACCTCTCTTGAAGATTTGCTGAGTTGGTTACAACAGTCTCGTCAAAATTGAGATTTAAGGACGTTCGTGGAGAAACCAGCGTTGCTTTTGCAGTAACGCCCTAGCATGTTCTCGTAGGGTAATGCCGGGTAATTCAAGCGTACAAGGGGCAATCATATATTGTTCCCAAGCCAGTTGAAACGCTGCTTCTAAAGTGGAAGGTGGGTGTTGCACCACAAACTGAAGTATTGTCCCATAATGCGCGACTAATTCTGCACCAAAGCGCTGTTGCCAAGATTGGAGAACTGTCATCATTTTTTCGGTTTCACCAAAGCCTTCCGCCCCAAAAAAGCTGATATAAGCAAGGGCATCCCAATTGTTGAGGGTGGGGAGAAGAATGATTCCCAAACCAGAATTCGGTTCATACCAGTTTAGATAGTCTAGATAGACAGAGGTTTCTAAATTGCTGGTTTCAACATGGTTGTTTTCCCAATGAAATAAGAAAGATTCGATTTGAATCAGGGTTTGTTTTTTATCTTGTAGCGCGTTAACGACTTCTGAAACTGTGGGCGCAATGCCATAATTCTGTTGAGTGAAATCGACGTCTCGTTCAATTTCTTCTCGCAATTGTTCTGAGGAGGAATAGACTTCTTCTCGTTGCGAATATGACTCCAAAACAGATTCTAAGTCTAGGGTTTTGGCGCGATTAATAATGGCTTGAGGCGATATTTCTTGATCGGTGTGGCGAGAGTTGTAGAGTTCAAATTCGTAGGGAAACCGCGAAAAAATTTCCGTCTTATGTTTAACAGACTGTTGCCAATTTGATCCTGCTTCAAACTCTGCTAGAAGAACCGGTGCTCTTCCAATTTTTGTTTTCAAATTCTGAAGGATATGCCAAGCTTCTAGCGCATTGGCTGAATTGACTTCCACAACAAAAGCGTTTTCTCCAGTATCTAAAATCTCAACTTCTGCAAATTGTTGCTGAGCCAGTGGTGTTTCTGCCAAAATTTCAGCCAGTTTAGGGAGTGACTCAATCATGGTTTGTCGGGCATAATACGGGCGAAAGCTCTTTTATTTTAGAGCAATTGTCGCATTGAAGATGGAGGGTAAAATGACAGCAGTTAACCCCACTCAAAAAAGTTCCATGATTCGCGCTCATGTTTATATTTCGGGGAAAGTGCAAGGCGTTGGTTATCGCCTTTCTACCCAAAGTGAAGCAGTTAAGTTAGGCATTAAAGGTTGGGTGAGAAATGTCCCCAATGGCAGCGTGGAAGCCATTTTTGAAGGGGGACCAACAGCAATTGAACAAATGATTCAATGGTGTTATGAAGGTCCACCTGCTGCAGTGGTCAGGGATGTTCAGGTGGAGTATGAAACCCCAGAAGGACTGTCGGAGTTTCAAGTGGCAGCGTGACGAATAATCTGGGCAATTTGCCCCGCACTATCCTGAACTGCAAGGGTTTGTGCTTTTTCTCTCATCTTATTCAAAGTTTCGGGAGAGGCAAGCCACTGTCTGACTGTTTTTTTCAGGAGTTCAGGGGTTAAGTTTTCCTGGCAGTAGCACACGGCTGCACCTGCATTGACAAAGGTTTTGGCGTTATAGGCTTGATGATCTTCAGCCGCGTAAGGATAAGGAATGAGAAGGGCAGGGGTACCAGTGATGGCAAGTTCCGTTAAAGTTCCGGCACCGGCGCGGCTAATAGCAAGGGTTGCCCGTTGTAAGAGTCCTGCCATGTTGTCGTAGAACGGAAAGGTGTAGTATTGGGGATGTTGAAAGCTCTCTACCTCGCGATCGCGCTCTCCGGTTAAATGGACGACCACTGCCCCAGAATCTAACCAAGCACTGGCACTGTCTCGTACCAGTTGATTAACAGCAACAGCACCTTGTGACCCGCCAAGGACAACAATTAAAGGTGCATCTTCTGGAATGGGTAAGTCGAGAGGTTGAGGAGAGTGAAACGCTTTGCGCACCGGCGTACTCACCCAAATACTGCGCTGACGGGGAAAAAATCGTTCGGCACTAGGGAATCCCAAGGCAACCGTATGACACCAACTGGCAAACCAACGCGTCACTTTTCCGGGAATGGCGTTGGATTCATGAATAATGACGGGAATACCGCGAATCCGGGCAGCAATAATGGCTGGGGCTGAAATATACCCACCGGTAGTAAAGACGGCTCTAATTTTGTATTTTCTCATCAATAAGAGCACTTTTGTCACAGCAGGAGGAAGTCGAAAAGAAACTCCAATCGTTCCCAAAGCTAAACGCTTTTTCATCCCTTCAATATTGACTGTTGTTAGGGGATAGCAAGCAGGAACCAGTTTTGTTTCGAGACGGTTAGGAACCCCGACCCATTGGATATGATAGTCGCTTAATTCCTCAGCTACAGCTAAAGCGGGAAACAAATGTCCACCGGTTCCACTGGCTGCAATTAAGAGATTCGGTTTCTCGCTCATGTTTCTAACTCTTCCACAACCGCGTTTCCATCGGGTTTTAACCAAGCGATTCGGTTAATTCCTTTTTGTTGGGCATAGTTTCTGATCTCATCTGCTGACCCTTGGGCTAAGGCTAATTCTACCCGTAAGGACAGATCATTGCTCCTTAACTTCTGGGCGTAATTTAACGCAGCAACTTGAGCATGATTACTTTCAGGAATCACTAACCAGTCACTGGCAGGGGTGGTTTCCGGGAGCTTTTTTTGACGGAGTAAGCAAGTTTGTAGCGCTTCTAAATTAAGGGCAAATCCAATTCCCGGTCGCGTTTCCCCTTGCGGATGATAGAGTCCTAAGAGTTGGTCGTAACGTCCCCCTTGTCCGATAATGCAAGTTTCCCGTTCCGTTTCTGCGACCACTTCAAAGACAATGCCGGTGTAATAGTCAATGGTTTGTAATAAACTTAAATCGAGGGTGAGGGAAAAAGAGGCGGTTGCGGTTAATAATTCCAGCAGCGATCGCAGCTTAGCAACAATGGTTTTTCCGGTTTCATCTAAATCAAACTGAGAGACTTTTTCTAATACTGTTTCTGGATTTCCTCTTAAGTCGAATAACAGTAAAGCCCGTTCTCGTAATTCCGGTGTCAGTGATAATTTTTCCAAGCCTACCCGGTCTAAATTGGCGATACAATAGCGAACATCGGCTCTGACTTTTTCGGGAAATGGTTCAAGCAGCGATCGCGTTAATCCGGCTTCTCCTAGCACTAAATGCCACTGGTCCATGCCAACCTGCTGCAGACAATCACGGAGTAATAGAATAATCTCGCTATCGGCTAAAACACCAGTTGCGCCAATTAATTCCACCCCCGCTTGGTAGGATTCCATTTGTTCCCCATGATGCCCTTGTGAAGAACGAAAGACATTGCCGTTATAAAATAAGCGTTGGGGATAGGCCGTCCGTTCCATCCGCGTCACGACTGCGCGCGCGATCGAAGCAGTAAATTCTGGGCGTAACCCCAAGGGTTCATCGCTACCATCTTGAAGTGGAATCACTGTTGAGGGTTCAATTGCCCCCCCTGCGGTGAGCATTTCCACCCATTCGAGAGTAGACGTAATAATTTGTTGATATCCCCACTGCGAAAATACGGCTTCGAGGTTTTGGGAAAGCCATCGCTTTTGCCTTACTTCCAAAGGAAGCCAGTCTCTTGCACCGGCGGGAGCTTGATGAAGCATAAATGTTGAGGTCATTACACTGCACTAACCTAAACCGAGTCCTCTCTCAGTTAATCATAAGTTGGGGTGAGTTCAAACCATTTCAACTAATCTGGAGTTGACCAACGGTCAATCGCAAGCCCCGGAATCGAATTCCGGGGAACGAGTGACTTGAGTGAAAAACGCTCAGAATCAACTCCAGTTTTTTAATGAGAAAATGAAATAAGAAGTAATACTTCAGCCAAGATTAGGGAAGGAGTACTTGATCAACCACATGAATGACTCCATTGTCGGCTGCGATGTCTGCTTTCACAACATTGGCATCATTGATTTGTACTCCCTGATCAGTGGAGATATAAACTGACTCGCCGCCAACTGTTTTGAGTTCTCCATCAACAATTTGGTCAGAGGTTACTTCACCCGCTACAACATGGTAAAGGAGAATGTCGGTGAGTTTGTCTTGGTTTTCCGGTTCAAGCAAGGAAGACACAGTTCCCTCAGGAAGTTGAGCGAATGCCTCATCGGTCGGCGCAAAAACGGTGTAGGGACCTTCCTCCTTCAGAGTATCGGCAAGTCCTGCTTCTTCTACAGCAGTAGTCAAGGTTTCAAAAGAACCTGCTTCTACTGCGGTGTCAACAATATCGGCAGATAAAGCCGGCAGACTGTTTAATGCGAAGAATGCAACGCCGACCATGGTAGCGAGAAAAGATTTTAGTAAATGCATGGTGAATTATGAGAAGCGGCTGTCTTTAGCTTTACATTTCTTAGCATAACAACTCAGCTTCGTGATGAGGAGAATAGCTGATAAACTCTACCCTAAGGAAGGAAAGATGACTCATCACTCAAGGCAAATTTCAGGGATGGGATGTTGAATTGAACCACAGAGTCACAGAGGACACAGAGACTTGAAAAATCCTAGCTGTTGTCTTAACTGAGGGTTATACTCAGCTCCATCAATGGGATTAAAGACATCAAAAACGCGATCGCGATTAGATCGTTTATTTTTTTGCAGATTAGATTAATGACTAAGTTGGGGAGTATAGGGTTGGCTACTTGCTGAATATACCAATCCAGAAGATAAGATTGTTTTGTCATCTCTTCTGTTGGAGATCAAGGGAGATGATTTGTAGGAAGGTCTTTTAACGAACGACCAATGATTAATAAACAATAACGAAACTTATGACTGTTGAAAAGACGAGTTCTGACCTTTCTCTCTCCCGTTGGCGGGGGGGAAGTTTTGTGTATCGCTTAGTAGGGTTATTTTCCCCGTGGCGCGAGGGGAGTTATCTGTTGCAATGGGCGGAACCACTGGGTATGGTAATAATGGGGTTAGTATTGGCATTAGCCCCTTTTGTCTCTTCAACATTGGTGGGAGTATTGCTAATTGC
>CAZAYV010000123.1:0-11768 GCA_964489465.1 uncultured Dactylococcopsis sp.
TCAATCAAAATGATGAAAATTTGGTATAAGAGTTACCCATTTTGGTAGAGGTACTTAATATAAGATTGAGCAGTCAACGCCTGATAGAGTAATAAAAAATTTATGAGTGGAAATGCTGGCCGAGTACAAGCCATTAATCACATTACCAATCGCGATGCCATACCAACTCAACCTCCAGAGCCTTTGGAGGATATTTGGGCAGAAAACGTCTTTGACCTGAATAAAATGCAGGCAAGTCTTCCCAAGGCAGTCTTTAAATCGATTAAAAAGACAATTGTTACTGGTGAAAAGCTTGACTCCTCGGTTGCAGATGCCGTTGCCACTGCCATGCGAGACTGGGCAATGTCAAAAGGGGCCCTTTACTACGCCCATGTTTTTTACCCCATGACTAACTTGACCGCAGAAAAGCATGACGGTTTCATTTCTGTGCAAGGTGACGGCAAAGTAATTTCCGAATTTTCCGGCAAAGTGTTGGTGCAGGGAGAGCCAGATGGCTCTTCTTTCCCCAATGGGGGGATTCGTGACACATTTGAAGCACGAGGCTATACCGGATGGGATGTAACTAGCCCAGCCTACATCATGGAAACGGAGAATGGGTCAACCCTTTGTATTCCCACTGTATTTGTTTCTTGGACTGGGGAAGCATTAGATAAAAAAGTTCCCCTCTTACGTTCTATTGCAGCAATGGATAAAGCAGCTCGTAAGGTTTTAACTCTCCTGGGCAATGAAGAAGTAGCGCCAGTTAATTCGAGCTGTGGCGCAGAACAAGAGTATTTTCTCGTGGATGCCAATTTTGCCAGTCAACGTCCCGATCTTTTATTAGCCGGACGAACCCTTTTTGGCAAAGCGCCGGCTAAAGGTCAAGAATTTGACGATCATTATTTTGGTGCGATTCCCGAGCGGATACAGATTTTTATGCAGGAAGTGGAATTGACGCTCTACAAGCTCGGCATTCCGGCAAAAACTCGCCACAACGAGGTTGCACCAGGTCAATTTGAGATTGCCCCATTTTTTGAAGCTGCCAACGTTGCCAGCGATCACCAGCAACTAATCATGACGGTTCTCAAGCAAACCGCCAAAAAACACGGTTTTATGTGTCTGCTTCATGAGAAACCGTTTGCCGGAATTAATGGTTCAGGTAAGCATGTTAATTGGTCAGTTGGGAATGCCACTCAAGGCAATCTCCTCGATCCCGGTGATTCGCCCCATGAAAATGCTCAGTTCCTTTTATTCTGTGCCGCTGTCATCCGAGGAGTCCATAAATATGGACCGCTGATGCGCGCAGCGATCGCGACAGCCAGTAATGACCACCGTTTGGGCGCTAACGAAGCGCCGCCAGCAATTATGTCCGTTTATTTGGGCACGCAACTCGAAGAAGTGTTTGAGCAGATCAAAACGGGAACTGTTTCTGAGTCGAAGCAGAAAGGTGTATTGGATATTGGCGTTGATGTGTTACCGCAACTCACCAAAGATGCTGGCGATCGCAACCGCACTTCACCGTTTGCGTTTACAGGCAACCGCTTTGAATTTCGAGCTGTAGGTTCTAATCAGTCCGTTTCCGGTCCCTTAATTGTTTTGAATACAATGCTGGCTGATTCCTTAGACTGGATCGGCAATCGACTGGAAAATGAACTGGCAAAAAACACCGAAATGAATACTGCCATTATCACTGTTTTGAAAGACGTGATGGAACAGCATAGTGCCGTCATCTTTGGGGGGAATGGCTACTCAGAAGAATGGCATAAAATGGCGGTGGAAGAGCGAGGATTAGTGAACTTACCCACTAGTGCCGATGCGCTACCTGTTTTGAAGGAAGAAGCAATTGAGGATTTGTTTAAGAAAACCGGTGTTCTCACCCCAGTTGAGTTAGAAAGCCGCTTTGAAGTCTATGCTGAACAGTACATTCTCTCCATTGAAGTGGAAGCGAAACTGATGGTTAACATGGCAAAAACCATGATTTATCCGGCGGCGATGGAGTATTTATCCCAACTCTCGAACACACTTAACAATCTCGCCCATTTCAGTATCGCTTTAGAACAGGATCATATCCAGAAAATTGCCAATTTAACTAATTCTTTGGTGGCGGACATGACTCGCCTCAGTGATGCTTTAGCGAAAAACCATGCTGCAAACACCGAAGAAAAGATGCGCTACTGTGCTAGTACTTTGTTGCCCATTATGAGAGAATTACGCGAGAAAGCGGATGCTTTAGAAGGTGAAGTTGCCGATGGTCTCTGGCCCCTCCCCACTTATCAGGAAATGTTATTTATTAAGTAGAGTCTGCTGAAAAAGTCACTTGGCGGGTTGAAGTGAGGGAATAGGGAATAGGCAACAGAATGATCTCCCGTTATCTTTTTAAGTTAACGGGAGATTTTTGACGACCACTTTTTATTCCAGGTTACGCACCCCAACTATTACCTCAACAGAGGGACTAAGCCTCTTGCATTATCTTTCTAATGCTCATCCCTCCTTTATTTAAGTTAAATTAAGAAGACTTTCTTTTAGCTGAAAGCTTTGTTTTCAAAAGGTTTTGAGCAATTAGCGCACTAATCAGTTTCCTCTCAGGGATTAGTACGCTTTTTGCCTCCAATATCCAGAAGAGTCAGTCCCCAAGGGGATCATCCGACCAAGGGAACAAAACTTTACTTTTCTACCTAGTTTCTTTACCGAGCGAGATATTATAAATACTATAAAGATTTCTGTTAAGTATGAACATTTTCAGGACAAAAATTAATTGTTTGCACGATGAAAATATTACATAGCTTTGAAAAGGAGCTAAACTATGGAACGAGCTTTCATCATTACACTGCGTCTGGCTGCGGGTTTAGCAGTTGGTTTCTGGGGCTTATCGAAGTTACTTTTTGTTGACCATTGGGTAGGTCCTTATGAGGACGCATTTTACGGTGCATTACCGTTTAATGCCGGGGTACTCGTCTATATACTCGGAATTGTTCAAATCGCGATCGCGCTAGCAATTATTTTCGAGTTTTATCGCAAGCCCGCGGCTTGGTTGGCAGTCATTTTCTCAGTGGTTAATCTCATTGCCAGCATCAACACGTTTGGAACCCCAGACAATCCGATTGTCACCAATCCCGCACCAATGGGAATTAAACTGATTTGGTTCTTCTTTAATCCACTGGCTATTACAGTATTACTGATTAGTGTTGGACTAATGCCCCCTGTTTCTCGTCGGGTAGAATCCGAATCCGAATCAGAGCAAGTGGCTACTTTTGAGTAAATTGATTGAGGAGTAGTCAAAGATTACGCCTTCCTAAACGGAAGGCGCCTGCTTTGACCGTTGGTCAGCGCTTGAACTGAGTTGGCTACTCTCCCAATACTTGATCTCAAACGTAAATCATTAATCATCACTGGTTTGGTGCGCTGTTTTCTAATTCAATAGCTAACTGACTTAAGTTTTGCTTTAATGCTTGCGATCGCGCAATTAAATCATCCACTTCTCCTTCTAGTGTCTTGAGAAAAGCATTGGACATTTTGTCTCTTCTCAAATTCACCCCAAGGAGATCACGGACAATATTATTGGCTAATTCTCGGGTTTCTTTCGCGTGGTTGTAAAGGATTAATTCTTCTTTCATCACTTTGCGATTGGTTCAGGTTTTAACCCGATATTAAAACGAAAATTCTTGCTCTGACCGTTGGTCAGTCATGATTCTTGTTATTATCAGGGCAAGAAGATAAGGGTAACCCAATCATGAGTCCAACTGAGTTTAAAGTTCCTGATAACGTCACGTTTGAAGATGCGATCGCGCTAACTCAAGACTTAATCGTGAAGATGGAAAATGAGGAAATTAATTCCAGCCAACTCCAAGAGACCATTCGTGCTTTGGTGACAACTTCTAATGGGGCGCGGGGATTTTTTGTCACCTACCTCACCGCAGATTCTGCTGTTGCCGATCAACCCCCAGCTGCCGTGTTAGCCGGCTTAAAAACCGCTCCTGAATTAGTGAGTGAATTGTTAGTTAAAAACGTCGCCATGTCCACGGCAATGGCGATGGCACACCGCCGCCAAGATAACGAAAGTATGGCACAAGGCTCAGATCGCGTGCAACGACGCAGCATTCATTTAATCGAGCAGTTGAACAATGAATGGATACAAGAAAAAGCTCAACAAATGCGAGAGAGTGCGCTGACTGGAAAAGGAGAAGCAGCAGTCGCCTTTTTTGAGCGCTGGGGCTACGATGCAGAACAACGCAGCGCGATCGCGCAAACCTTAGAGAAAGTGGTCTCCTAATCTCACTGGGTCTTCTCTGGGGTGTATTTACTGACTCAAACGCTTAGAAATTTGACGAACAATCCCGTTCCCAATTGCCCCCAACATCAAAATTCCTAAAGCAGGAGTAAAGACAGGTTCCCAGAGTTGGTACCACAAATTCAACCCTAGGGGAATGTCTGCCGAATGTCCAATCAGCGCGATCGCGAACCAAAAGAAACTGCCCAGCACAAGAAATAAATCGAACATCAAGACGCGATCCAGCCACTGCAATAATTGATCCTTCATAACCTACGATACTGAATGAATTTTCAAGAAATTAGTCCCTTTGGCTCGTTGGACTGGCGAGCCACCCAGGATTAATATTTTATCGCCCGATGCAACCAAGTTGCGTTCTAACAAACACGCTTCCATCTGCATAATTAAGGGTTCTAACCCTTCTTCTTTTGGCTGCAATAGTAAAGGTTTGACGCCCCAAATTAAATTTAAGCGATGGTACACTGCCAGAGTCGGCGTAAAGGCAACAATGGGCGCTCGTGGGCGTTCATCTGAGGCAATCCGCGCGGTGTAACCCGTTGTAGTAAACGAAGCAATACAGCGCAAATTCATCATCTTATCAATAGAATTTAAGGCTTCACTCAAGGCATGAGTTTCTGTATTTTCGGCAGGTGGATGATCGGTAAATTCAATTTCCGGTTCCACTTGTTCGGCAATCCGCGCCATAATTTCCACCGCTTGCACAGGATATTTGCCCACAGCCGATTCTCCCGATAGCATAACCGCATCCGTTCCATCAATAATCGCATTGGCAACATCCGAGGCTTCTGCACGCGTCGGACGTGGGGAATGGATCATGCTTTCTAGCATTTGTGTCGCGGTAATGACTGGGATTCCCTTGCGATTACAAGTTTGAATAATTTTCTTTTGCAGGAGAGGGACTTTTTCTGGGCGAATTTCTACCCCTAAATCGCCGCGCGCCACCATTAAGCCATCACAAGCATCGACTAGGGCATCGAGATGTTCCACGGCTTGGGGTTTTTCAATTTTAGCGATTACAGGAATGTGCGCTTCCCGTGAATGCAAAAATCCTTTCAGGTGATGGATATCTTCCACCCCCCGAACAAAACTTAGGCAAACCCAGTCAATCCCCTGTTTAATGCCAAAGTCTAAGTCTTGTTGATCTTTAACGGTTAGGGAAGGCAAACTCAAGTTTAAGTTGGGAAAGTTAACGCCTTTGCGGTTTTTCAAAATTCCACCGTTAATCACTCGACACTCGACTTGTGCGTTAGTGATCGCTTCTACTTCTAGTTCGAGCAGTCCATCATCGAGTAACACTTGCGCTCCCGGGCGCGCTTCTTCTGCTAAATGAGGATAGTCAATGGGAATGACATCTGGGGCATCACTGGTTTCTAAGTTTGGTGTCAGGATAACCGTTTTTCCAGTATTCAACATCACTTCTCCCTGCGGAAGCCATCCCACCCGGATTTTGGGTCCCTGGAGATCTTGGAGAAGGGTAATCGGGGTATCTAGTTCTTGGGAAATCTGTCTGATCCGGGCGATCATTGCGGCATGATCATCGTAGCTCCCGTGAGAAAAGTTGAGGCGAGCAACGCTCATTCCCGCTTGAATAAGTTGCCGAATGACAGCTTCTGATTGACTCGCCGGACCAATCGTGGCAACGATTTTGGTGTGATGAGGAAAAGGATTGACGGACATGATAGTGCTTGATTATTAATACGAAATCCAGCAATAAGGAGCTGAATAATTACCAATGGTCAGAAGCTGGAGCTGGCTTCAATAGAAGCGATACTCTTAGCTCTGACTCAAATCATAACTTTTTTTCTAGAAAACCGTCTTCTTTTTTTTCACCATTCCCGTAGGGGATTATACAATTTTTTGGTACTTTTTATTATGTTTTATAAAATTCTATAAAAAAGAATTTGTTTTATTTGTTAAGAAACATTTATCAAAAAATAATAAGAGATAACGGAATACTTTGACAAACTTAATAGAATAAAAATATAAGAAAAGGAGGGGAAAACGATGGTCAATGCCTTGTCAAAAGATGCGGCAAATGTGAGGAAAGAAACCGCCCTCATCCTCTGGTACGAACAAGTTAATAATCAAGATGTGGGAATTGTTGGTGGCAAAAATGCCTCGTTAGGAGAAATGATCCAACAATTGAAAACCAAAGGGGTCAATGTTCCCGACGGGTTTGCCACAACCGCGAATGCATTCCGCCACTTCATTGCAAATGCCGGAATTGAAGAGAAACTGCGAGAACTGTTTTCTCGGATGGATATTAATGATGTCAACAGTTTACAGCGAACGGGCAAGAAAGCGCGATCGCTGATTTTACATACTCCATTTCCCGACTCATTAAAAACGGCAATTACTCAAGCGTATCAAGAACTCTGCCACCGCTACGGGGAAGAAACCGATGTTGCCGTGCGTTCGAGTGCAACGGCAGAAGATTTACCAGAAGCCAGTTTTGCGGGGCAACAAGAAACTTATCTCAATATTCATGGGGTGCAAGGGGTGTTAGAAGCCTGCCATAAATGCTTTGCTTCCCTCTTTACCAACCGGGCTATTTCCTATCGGGAAAATCACGGCTTTGATCACCTGTCCATTGCCCTTTCTGTAGGGGTACAGAAAATGGTGCGTTCGGACTTAGCCAGTGCGGGTGTGATGTTCTCCATTGATACGGAAACCGGCTTTAAAAATGCCGCTTTGATCACCGCCGCTTATGGCTTAGGGGAAAATGTCGTTCAAGGATCAGTCAATCCCGATGAATATCTGGTCTTTAAACCCACCCTCAAAGAAGGCTATCAACCGATTCTGGAAAAACGCCTGGGTACAAAAGGCATGAAAATGGTCTATGACATGGAAGGGTCAAAACACACCCGGAATATTGCCGTGTCTCAGCGCGATCGCGCTCAATTTTGCTTAACCGATGAAGAAGTTTTACAACTGAGTCGCTGGGCCATTGAAATTGAAGACCACTACTCCAGCTTGCGGGGACAAAATACCCCCATGGATATTGAATGGGCAAAAGACGGGATCACTGGTGAACTGTTTATTGTCCAAGCCCGTCCGGAAACGGTACAGTCCCAAAAAGCCGGGAATCTCTTGGAAACCTATCAACTGCAAGACCACAGCACGGTTTTAGCCACCGGACGGAGTGTGGGCGCCACAATCGGACAAGGGAAAGCGCGGGTGATTGTCAATGTGAAAAACCTGGATCGCTTCAAACCGGGAGAAGTCTTAGTGACTAAACGCACCGATCCCGACTGGGAACCGATTATGAAACAAGCCAGCGCGATCGTCACCGACCAAGGGGGACGCACCTGCCATGCCGCGATTATTGCCCGAGAAATGGGAATTCCAGCAATTGTCGGTTGTGGCAACGCAACGCAAGCGATCCGGTCTGGACAAGAAGTAACCGTGTGTTGTAGCGAAGGAGAAGAAGGGAAAGTTTACGAGGGCTTACTGCCCTTTGATGTGGAACAAGTCACCTTAGATGACTTGCCGCGCACCCGGACCCAAATCTTGATGAATATTGGGAATCCCGACCAAGTCTTCTCTCTGGCAAACATTCCCGCTGATGGCGTGGGATTAGCCCGCTTAGAATTTATCATTACCAACCACATTAAAGTCCATCCCTTAGCCTTACTCTACTTTGATCAACTCGAAGACGAACGAGTCCAAGATCAAATCGCCGACATTACCGCTGACTACGACTACAAACCAGATTTCTTTGTGGATCAACTGGCGCGCGGCGTTGGCATGATTGCTGCTGCATTTTACCCCAAACCGGTTATTGTGCGCATGTCGGATTTCAAAACCAATGAATACGCGAATCTCATCGGCGGTCATCAGTTTGAACCGAAAGAAGAAAACCCAATGTTAGGTTGGCGTGGCGCCTCCCGTTACTACGATTCCAATTATCGGGAAGCCTTTGCCTTAGAATGCCGCGCCCTGAAAAAAGTCCGTGACCAAATGGGCTTAACCAATCTCATTCCGATGATTCCGTTCTGTCGCACACCCGAAGAAGGGCAAAACGTCTTGGCAGAAATGGCCAAACATGGCTTAGAACGAGGGGTAAATGGCTTACAAGTCTATGTTATGTGTGAGTTACCGAGTAATGTGATTCTCGCGGATGAATTTAGTGAAGTGTTTGATGGCTTTTCGATCGGGTCGAATGATTTAACCCAATTGACTTTGGGCTTAGACCGCGATTCTGCCTTAGTGGCACATCTGTTCGATGAACGGAATGAAGCGGTGAAACGGATGGTCAAACTTGCCATTGAAAGTGCGAAGAAAAAAGGTCGCAAAATTGGCATTTGCGGTCAAGCACCGAGTGATTATCCAGAATTTGCCCAATTCTTAGTGGAAGCTGGCATTGACTCGATGAGTCTCAATCCCGACTCAGTTCTGAAAACGATTTTGAAGATTGCTGAGGTGGAAAAACAAGTCTAAGGTGCTTGCATTCGGTTTCCTTGAATATTTGTTGATTCAATGGGGTTAGGATAATATTTCCTGACCCCTAAGTTTTCAGGAGTAGCAGTGGCAAGAATACTACACCGAAGCTAAGGCACAGCTTTGCGAAAAGCACCTTGAATTTCTATTATCGGTTGCAACCAATTAACGTTCAAAAGCGCGATCGCGCCACGGCAATAGTTTCTATTGTCATAACGCGATCGCGTCCTCTCAATTAAGAAACGGCTTCTTCTTGACCACTGGCTAAACGTCCTAATCCCCAGCACAATAAGGCATTCACTAGCAGATAGCTTCTCGCCAGCCAGCCACTGCCTAAGCCCCAGACGGTGGGAGAAACAACCGCACTAATGGCAAGAAAAGAAGCAACCCCTAAGCTGGTTCCGACGGCAAACCAACGCCAACGGGGATTTTGCAACAGTAACAGCACTAACCCCAAAGGAATTAAAACACTGGCAAAGAACGGATTGAGAACGGGACTGCCCTGAATAGCATTGCCTAACTCGGGAATCGAACTGCCCATCACGCGAAACGGCGCTTGCGGTAAATCAAAAATATAGATCCCTTTCAGGAAAAATAAGCCTGAACTACCGGCAACAATGCCACTGGCTAATGACCAACTCCAAGCAAATGGAAAATAAGTTCGTAATAACCAAGCTAAAAGATAACCACCGATAACAGTTGCCAATTTGAAAGGTAGCATTACCGTACCGCCATCAATCCAGAAACGGGGATTGAGATAGCCATTATCCCGCAGCCAACGGAAGAAGTCACGAACGCTAATTTGTCCACGGATGGCAAGTTTTACCGCTTGACCGGCATCGAGTTGTCCCACACCGTAATGATTCATGGGATCTTCTTGCACTTTCCGTACTGACTGTTTCAACACGCTGAGCACTTCGTCTGGTTCTTTAATTCCTGCACTTTTCACTAACGCTGCAACACCAGCAACGTGAGGGGCTGCCATACTCGTGCCTTGATAGCCTGTAAATACCGCTTCTCCTGTATCAGGGCTAATGGTATTTTGCACCACTTTTCCCGCTTCACTGCCACCGGGTGCGGAAATATCAACCCCAGCGCCAAAGTTGGAATAATTGGCTTTTGCCCCAGCTGCATCTAGTGCCGAAACGCCAATGACATGGGGATAACGGGCGGGATACGCCGCTGAATTTTGGTTGGAGTTGCCAGCCGCCGCAACAATCACCACATCTTTACTGTGAGCATATTTAATCGCTTCTGACATGATGTGACTATCGCCCATGCCACCGAGGCTTAAATTAATCACATCAGCGCCATTATTAGCAGCAAAACGGATGCCTTCTGCAATATCAGCAACTGTTCCACCACCATTGCCATCAAGGACTTTAATGGGCATGATTTTGGCTTTATAGGCAATCCCGGCAACCCCATAATTATTATTGGTTGACTGCGCGATCGTTCCTGCCACATGGGTGCCATGTCCGACATCATCATCGGCTTGCACGCGATCATTGACAAAATCATAACCTTTGACAAACTCAGTTTGCTTTAAGTCGGGAACTTGACTAACCCCCGTATCAATCACGGCAACCGTCACGCCGTCGCCTTGAGACTCGTCCCAAGCCTGCTCAAGATTAATACTGCGAAAATTCCACTGTTGGTTATAATTGGGGTCATTAGGAATGGCAAACGCTTGATACTGATAGTTGCGATCAATTGCTTCAGTCGTTCCTTTGAGCAGTTTTTTCAGAGGCTTGAGTGTGGGGAGTTCTTCTTCTGATTTGACAATATAAACGCGATCGCGCTCAGAAAACTCACTGTTGAGTTGTGTCGTGACGTGATATTGCTCCTGAAGAGCATTTAATTGATGCTCGATGACCGATTGGGGAATCTCCTCTTTAAAGTCGAGAACATAAGAATGATAAGTGCCTTGGTTTGCTGATCCGGAAAAGTTCCAGAGGGCAAAGGTTAACCCAAGGAAAAACAAGCCGAAGATAAGCAGTCGTTTCATAATCTTCCGTGGTGAGTTGCCGTTATCGGCTATTTTAGAACAACTTTTGCGAACTGGGGGATCAAGCGCCCAACCGAGAACCCAGAAAACTTTAAAGAAACAAGTTTCATCTTAATTTACAAAATTCGCTCAAACCACTCCGGATCAGGTAATAGCTTCGGCAACAAAGCGCGCGATCGCGTCACCTGTGATGAAGAAGAAAGACTCAAATGTGGCGATCAGATTACCACTCATTGACGAGAAAAAATTTCTTGACTCAACCTGAATCAGGATTAAGGACATTTCCTGAAAAGGTCGAGTCATTTAGGAGTTTTTCTTGAATCGGTTGAGGAGGCGGAAGTTGTGCCCTCCTCGGAAAAATTAGTGGCTAAGCGGATAGGGATAGTATCCCTCAGAGTCGACTTGCACTTGTTGAGTGTTCAGCTCGGTATTAGAAAAGGCTCCGGAACCGTCAAGTGCAGCATTGTTGGTCTTGGACTCTTGGATGGAAACTTGGTCTTGAGGATCGTGATGGTAGAAGCCATCGCGTTCCAACTGAATTTGCTGATTGTTGAGCTCAGTGTTGGAAAAGGCACTAGAGCCGTTAACCGCCGCATTGTTAGTGTTCGCGCTTTGAACAGACATTTGGGATTGTTGAGCAGCAGCAGGAGTGGCGAAAGCAACAACAGCGATGAAACCGAAAGCAAGTTTTTTACTAATCATAGGAATTTCTCTGGCGTTAGTGTTTCTAAAAATCAGAAAGTTTGGTGTTCGTTGTCCTTTAGATATGTTGGGGAAGAAAAATTTATGCACATCTCCTCTCACCTAAGCTTCCCTCATCTCTATAAATCACGTTTAGTATTAATACAAATCAAATACTTTCTCCATCTCCTCCTTGTCTCCCTGAAGTAATCATGACTCAGTTGTTGGCAATGTGTAGGAGAGACAAAAAAAGGAAAGGAGAGAAGCCAATCGTTAATACTTTTCTAATATCTTACTTTTTAGTTGATATAAGTCATTAAAAAATAGTGTATTTTATCAATAAAAGCCGGCTTGGTTAGGAGAAGTGCTCGC
>CAZAYV010000124.1:0-11745 GCA_964489465.1 uncultured Dactylococcopsis sp.
CGAGATCTACACTCTTTCCCTACACGACGCTCTTCCGATCTAACGCCATCTCATCTAAGGCATTCAATCCCGGCAGGGAAATGAGCGCGCGATCACGCCGATCATAAAGATAAACATCTTGAGACCCGTTGCGATCCGACACAAAGGCAACATAGCGATCACCAATTTCTGGATGAAACTCGGAAGCAGGGGTATTTAAACTTTCCGTCCCTTGGGAAAAGGGAATATTGACAATTTCGGGATAACCACCACAACTGGCAAATAAGGGACTTAACAATAATCCACCCAATAACTTTAAAGGAAAAGCAATTCTACTGCCTGTCATAAATGCGTGTTCCATCTGGGATATCCAGCTCAACCTCAGGGCCCCGATCTAAGACTTCCACATCCCATTGACCCCGACGTGCCGTTTCAAACACAATATAACGTCCATCGAGATCAATATCAGGATTGCGCACCCAATGACGGTAAGACTCGGTGAGAAGTTCTGTTTCTTCAACAATGCGATCATAGAGGGCAATTTCGGGGCGACCCTCGCGGCTAACTAAATACACTAAGTACCGTCCCGTGCGGCTTAAACTCGGGCTTTCTGTAAGAACATTTTTGGGATTTAAGCCGGGGAGAGAGACATATTGCTCACGAGATAAATCATAAAGTAACACTTGATGGCGACCCTTGCGATTGGACACCCAAGCAAGATAGCGTCCATCCCCACTTAAACTGGGTTCTTGGTCATTGTAACGACTGTTAATTTCCGCTGACCCTTCTGGCAGTTGGGGCGATCCACAAGCAGACAAAACACTTAACAAACCAATACTGATACTAAACTGCAGCCAACGTTGCCACGTTGTTGTGTGTTTAATAATCGAATTGATTGCTGTTATCGGGATCATCCTCATTTTCAGGGGGATCAATGGGTTTATAATCTACATAATCTTCTTTGGGGGGAGCCGGACGACGACGAGAGGGCGGACGACTGACCGGTGGGCGTGATGGCTTCGGCTGCGCCGGCGAGCGACGCGTTGTTGAAGTAGAACGTCGTTCTTGGTCTTCATCTTCGCGAGGGCGAGGACGGGGGTTACGAGAGGTGCGAGTAGGGGGATTGCTTTCTTCCCGACGTGAACGCGAGGAACGGGAGGACAGATAATCCTCTCTCTCTTCCTCTAAATCAGGGCGTTCGTAACGGTCGTTCGGCTCTTCATCATAATAGTAGTAATCGGGAGTGGTGCGACTGCCGGAACGAGATGAAGGTTTCCGTCGGCTGCGACTGGAACGACTTTTACTGGAACGGGGGGCTTCTTCTTCATAGCCTTCATCATAGCGATCGCTGCGGGGAGGACGTTCCGTCGTTGTGCCTCGTAACCGGCGACGGGTATCGGTGGGTTCTTCTTCCTCAAAATAGGGTTCCATATCGTCGATTTCTGCGCGATAGACGCGACTGGTACGGCGATCGCGATCAACGGTTGGCGCACTCCGTTTCGCTTGTTCGGTGGTTGCCGCCCGTAAGCGAATCGTCTCTACCCCAAACGCCACTGCCATGGCTGTGAGGAGAAACTGACCAAACTGCAAAATGGGGTCAAGTCGCCACCCCTGGAATAACAAGATAAATCCGCACAGTAGTCCGACCGCAGCAAAAAAGATATCTTGGTCTCTTGAGAGTTCTGGGCGAAACGAACGCATAAAATATAAAGATGCCCCCGCGATCGCGAGAAAGATGCCGAGGATGCTGGCTGAGTTCAGCCCGAAGTTTACCATTGCTCTGCTCCTTGCTTGGGTTTGCCCTGTGCTGGTGACACTTTAGATCTTAATGCTTCTTCATCAGCACTGAAAATTGCTTGCTTGGGAAATCAAATAAAAGCTGTCCAGAGGATAAAACACTCATGAATTAGCGTTCCCCCTGGACTCGTGTCATCATGACCGGAATAATCGCTTAAGAACGACGAACGCGGTCTTTAACGCTGATGAAAACAAGTGCAACGGTTGCAGGAATCACAACAATTAAAGTTCCTGCCAGTAAGCTATAAAGGAAGTTTGCTAAAGATGGTGTCATGGTTTCTGTTACTCTATGATTAAATGTGAATGGCTACAGGTATTATCCCTATGCTACTTTACAGGATAACAGGCTGCAGTTACAGCCTTCGGTCTTAAAAATGTCGCTCAAAATTTCAAGCTGACACCTTTGCTTAAAAAGGGACCTATACTAACCGCTAGTCAGCAGACGTTGTACTTATTAATAATTTTAATAATTTGCCAATGGAGTTATCAACAGTTGTTAATTGGGGCTTAGGAATCTTTTTAGCCGTGATGACAGTTTTATTTATTTTTCGCATTGTCCTCACTTGGTATCCCCAAATTAATTTAAAGCAATTCCCATACAGTTTAGTCGCTTTTCCCACCGAACCCTTTTTAGCCCCGTTACGGAAGGTGATTCCTCCCATTGGTGGGGTTGATATCACCCCTGTCATTTGGGTCGGAATCTTTACCTTATTGCGCGAACTTTTATTAGGACAACAGGGACTCCTCACGCAATTCTAATGGCAGTGTCATGTGGTTTCTCCATACCTCACCATGTCATCCCGCAATACCAAAACTGGGCAAGGGGCTTGACGAACCACACGTTCTGCCACGGATCCCAAGGCAAAGCGGTTTAACCCCTTGTGGGCATGAGAGGGAATGATGATCAGTTGAATATTATTTTTCTTGGCATAGTCGATAATTTTTCTAGCGGGCTTACCAATCACCACATTAAACGGTGCTTTTTTATACTTGGGATCAGAACAGCGTTTATAAAAGACTTTCTCGACATGGCGACGACGCGTGTCATTATCAACGGTATGCCAAATCATTCCCGGATCGCCAGGATTCAGCGGGCGTAAAACGTGGAGGATATGAACCTTCTCAGGATCTTCGACTTCTTTAATGGCTTCTTCGAGCGCTTGAAAAGAGGATTCGGAAAAATCAATGGGAACCAAAACGCGATCGCGCTTGAATAAACTCATAACAATTAGTTATTCTTGGTTGAGCTAGATCTAATATAAATCAGCATAAGTCAGATCAGCCCCCTCAAAATACGTATTCTTTAAGTTTGCCCCGACTAATTTTGCCTTCCTTAAATTGGCATGGCTTAAATTGGCATTTTCTAAGTTAGCCGCGACTAATTTTGTCCCTTCCAAACAACTAAAACTCAAATTCGCCCCCTCTAAATTCGCTCCAATAAAATTACATCCTTTAAGATCGAAATGACTTAACTCTGCCTTGGGTAAATCAATATTTTGAAAATTCCGTTCTCCAGCGGTATACCGCGCTAGAAACTCTCCGACTGGGGTAATGGGAATTTCTCTTAACGGCGGTTGCTGATAAACAAAGCGAAACGTGTCGCCACTGTCAATGACCTGTTGCAACTCTTCATAAAAGGGATAAGCACCGATACCGCTTAAGGTTACCCAGGCGCGAGTCCGGGTAATGGCGGTAAACAACTGATTCCGCAGATAAAGGTTAGCTTCGGCTTGTGCCACTTGGTCTAACCCCACAATATAGACCATATCCGCCTCTTGTCCTTTTGCCCGATGAATGCGAGAGACCGTTACGCCCCCTTCGCACCAAAATCGATTCGGGTTACGCTGGTTAGAAGGTGTCTCAAAAATATTACAATCCGGGGCACTGGGCAGATAAATATCAATGCCTTGTTGATAGAGAAATCGCGCCACTTCTAGTTCCAAACGTCGGGCGGTAAAGGTTTCTCCTAAGACGAGAACTAAAATCTGACGACTGGGACGTAAGCCTTCCTGGCGCAGATTCAATAAAATTTGATCGGCTAAGGCTGTTAATTCTTCTGGGCGGGTGGCATAGCTTTGAAAGCGAATAATTTCTCTTTGCCAGAACTGGGGTAAGGGATGGGGAGAATTTTCCGGTGGGCGTTTCAGGGTAACTTCAGTTTGCGGTTGAAAGTTTCCACTCACTTCATAGCCTAAAGCTGCCCAATCTGCCGGATGTCTGACGCCAGTGAGCATTCCCTCTCGTCTTAATAATCCCATGCCAATGCCATGGGCAAAGGTCATCACTGGATGCGGCAATCGATAACAGCGAGCGAGGATTTCTGTTTTTTGGATCCCCTCTTTATACTCTCCACTGAGAAGATGTGCGTGTTTTTCGCCTAAAATGGCACCGGGCGTCGGAATACTCAGATGATTGAGACTTTGGGCTTCATCATAAGTCCAAATCAGTCGGCGTTGTTGCGGTTGCATAGAATGAACCGGACGCAGGGCTTGATAAGCCAGTTGATAAAAAGGTTGTGATGTTTTGAGTTGAATTGTTTCATCAACTAAGAGGTCTTGTCCTTCGTCAATGAGAATGGCATCAAAGACCTGGGGAATGGCGGTTTGGGCAAGGAGTTGGTCACAAGCAAGGGCTAGGGCAACCTGCGGTTGATAGCGTTCGGGCTTGGGCAGATCAGAAACGGTAAGGGGAGATACCCCTGCGGCTTCGGCAATAACGCGATAGAGACCAGGCTGTTTTTTCGCCCCCCAGGCATGAAGAACCTGCAGTTTGGAAGTTTTAGGGTTAAAGTGCTGTTTCTCCTCCCGAAAGCGATTTAACCAATAGCAGAGTTGATCAAGGATGACCGGGTAGAGGCTGCGCGAAAAGAAAACCAATGCAATATCCCAGTCAGGATATTTCAAATGCATGTGCGCTGCTTTTTGACACAAAAGAACCGTCTTTCCAGAACCAGCAATCCCACGAATCCGTTGACATCCGGGAGGAATTTGTTTCCCAATTTTTTCTTGTTGTTGATCTAGTTCGCAGAGATATTGATCAATTTTTTGGAGGACTTTGCCGCGACTTTCTGGAGACGCGAGCACCCGATGGGTGGGCTTTTGATAGACAGGTTTTCCACTGACAAGCGCCAGCAGCAGTTGCGATTGTTGATCACTGAGATGATTTCCTTGCGTGAGGAGGGGGGTCTGCTTCAGTTTAGCGAATAAATCGGTGGTGGCGGTTAAATCATCCGCGAAGAGAAGGGGCGGTTGGCTGGGAAGATGATGAAAGCCTCGGTTTTCCCAATCAGTACAACGAATGTTCGGTAAAGCTACTAAAATGCGACTGGTTATTTGCTGATTTAAACTCGGTTCGCGATCGCAGTAATTTAAGAGCGAAAACAGTTGATTTTCTGCTTGCTGATAGGGATTACCGCTGCTGGTATAAAAGTTTTGATAATGCCAAAGATGTCCTGTAATTTGTCGGATTTGATCAATGAGGAGTGCTTTGACTTCAATAATAATGATGCCAAGGGCGCGATCGAGCAGTAAAATATCCGGTTCTTTGCGAAAATGACCAACGGTAGAAAAAATCGGGTAGCGCCAATAAGCAATACACTGCCGTTGGGCAAAAGCAACTTGTATTGCTTCCCAAACCTGTTTTTCCGCACTTTGCCCTGCCTGGGCAAACGGTTCAGTGGCAATAAAATGGGCATTTAGTTTTGCCATTGTTTCAGTAATCCTCAGCTGTGATCAGCATCTTGAGAAGGATTACGTTTTTGATGAATATACTGAGTCAGTCGCGCTAAATTTTGTTTAGTTTCAGCTTGGATCTTTTCTAATTGGGTATGAAATTGATTGACTTTTCCTTCCAATTCACGAATCTGATTAAACAGTGCCTGCCAAGAATGCTTAACTTGACCCAAATCTTTTTGTAAGGGATTAATCACAACACTTTCTAAAGTATCAATCCGTTGGTCAACATACTGAATATACTGCTGTAATTTGTGCTCGGTTTCTTGATTCGCTGTTGTCGGTTCTTCAGCGACTGTTTCTACTTTTTGTTCTAACGCTTCTAGACGTTCCCAGAGCAGTTTTTCCTGTGAGGTTTGATCGGTAGCAACTGTTTCTTGTGCAAGGTAATCTTGGATCCAGCCTTGAATCAGCTGTGTCATCGTAACCCCTTGTGCTTTTGCTTTTTGCTGAAACGTATCACGAGTAGAGGGGTCAATTTTAATTTTGATAAATTTTGCTGTCATTGCTTTTTTTCGAGTAATGCGAGCGACGAAAGAATTATGGGTTCGTGATCTATAGTTAATGGTTATTGTATCGGTTCTTGTCCGGACATCGAAAAGCCGAATTTTCCAGATCAATTTACAATAAGCTGCAATCTGAACTTGAGACTTAGTGATCACTCATAGCAAAAGACTGGCCAGGGCAATTCAGAGTAAAAATTCCTAATCGAGGGAGTTTTTTTGATTCAAGGCTCGCCAATCTTTATGTCTTCTTTACGGAAAACAAGGAAAGTAACCGTTATCCTGAAGACAAACTAGTTTCGGATGATCGCGGATTTCGATTTATGACACAACCTAGCTTTGGTGTAATTGGTTTAGCCGTGATGGGAGAAAACTTGGCACTGAATGTAGAAAGCCGAGGATTTCCTGTTGCTGTTTACAACCGCACGGCAGAAAAAACCAAAACCTTTATGGCGCAACGAGCGCAAGGAAAAAATGTTACTGATACTTACACAATTGAAGAATTTGTCAAGGCATTAGCTCCCCCGCGCAAAATTTTAGTAATGGTCAAAGCTGGAAAAGCGGTGGATGCTGTGATTAGTCAACTGAAGCCCCTCTTAGCAGAAGGGGACATGATTATTGACGGTGGCAACTCTTTGTATGAAGACACCCAACGTCGCACGGAAGAGTTAGAAGCAGTGGGCTTAGGCTTTATGGGGATGGGTGTGAGCGGCGGTGAAGAAGGCGCACTCCATGGACCCAGCTTGATGCCGGGTGGCACCCCAGAAGCTTACAATAAGGTGGAACCGATTGTCACTAAAATTGCGGCACAAGTCGATGATGGTCCCTGCGTGACTTATATTGGTCCCGGAGGTGCCGGTCATTATGTGAAGATGGTTCACAATGGCATTGAGTATGGGGATATGCAGCTCATTGCTGAGGCTTATGATTTGCTCAAAAATGCGCTGGGACTGAATCATGAGCAGTTGAGTGAAGTGTTTGCTCAGTGGAATCAAACCGAGGAACTCAACTCCTTTTTAATTGAAATTAGTGCGGAAATCTTCAAAAAGATTGATCCCGAAACGAATCTTCCTCTAGTTGATGTCATTCTTGATTCAGCCGGACAAAAGGGAACTGGACGTTGGACAGTGGTCAGTTCTCTGGAGTTAGGAATTCCCATTCCGACGATTTACGCTGCGGTTAATGCCCGAGTGATTTCGTCCTTTAAAGAAGAACGTACTGCCGCTAAGGAACAATTAGCCGGTCCAAATAATAAATATGACGGAGATACACAAGCCTTTATTAATAAAATTCGGGATGCCCTTTATTGTTCAAAAATGTGTTCTTATGCCCAAGGCATGGCATTGATGGGTAAAGCGTCAGAAGAATTTGGCTTTGACTTAAATCTGAGCGAAATTGC
This sequence comes from uncultured Dactylococcopsis sp., assembly GCA_964489465.1. Taxonomy (GTDB): domain Bacteria; phylum Cyanobacteriota; class Cyanobacteriia; order Cyanobacteriales; family Rubidibacteraceae; genus Halothece. Next base: position 7,410 of record CAZAYV010000124.1, read on the forward strand.
TCGCATCTGGAAAGGAGGTTGTATCATTCGCGCTGGCTTCTTAGATAAAATTAAGGCAGCGTTCAAGGAAAATCCGAAACTCCCCAATTTATTACTGGCTCCGGAGTTTAAACAAACTATTTTAGACCGCCAAGACGCTTGGCGAGAAGTACTAGCCGTTTCTAATCAGTTAGGCATTCCGGTTCCCGCATTTAGTGCCTCTTTAGATTATTTTGATAGTTATCGGCGCGATCGGTTACCCCAGAATTTGACACAAGCGCAGCGCGATTTCTTTGGGGCTCATACCTACGAACGAACGGATAAACCACGGGGCGAGTTTTTCCATACCGAATGGATGGACAATCAGTAATCAATCTTTAACTCCCCTTGTGGGGAGTTTTTTGAACGTTGCGAGTGCTTAAAAAATTTCAGGTTGAGATTACTTATCGTCCGTATTGAGCTCAGATAAATGAAGTCTAACGGCATTGAGGTATCCTTCGTCGTCAGCAGCATTAGGAGAAAGTTCACCCGCTGCGATCGCGCGATTCACCAATTTTTCAGCATCAACTTCCCCCGTTTCGTACGCTTCTTCTAATTGATAAAAGCTCGGGATTCCTTGGGCTTCAAATTTTCCTCGATAGGCAGCAGAAACTAAATCAAATGCAGCAGTACTGCGCACATTTTGTTGATTTTGGGTGTAGGTTTGCTCTGGTGTAGCGCTCCTGCTTTCTGCTTCGGTTGGGGGAGCAACACCCAGTGTTAGTAGGAGAGCAGTGAGAGTGCCGAGTGTTAAATGACGCATCACTCTGACGACCTCCTTTTCTTCAGAGCTTCAATTTTCACCTTAAAAACTGGTTCAGGCGATGTCTTCCTCCTCAAGCAAGACATTACACTATTACGAATACTGTTAAGTATATCTTCCAAATAAAGTTTAAGACGATGATTGATTGAGTCAGTTTTTAGTGCTATTGGAATTTATCTATGGTGCGCGATCAGACTCGGTTTTTACTTTTTACTGCGCGATCGCGATGAGCTATTGTGGAATTAAGAGTCAACGGTACACCGGAATCAAAGTGCGGAATGCATCTTCACTGCGTCGCTTCGCTCCTCGCTCCAGGCCGGAGCAAAGCGTGAGGACGGAAATGAATAACCTAAGGCACGAGCTTGGCTCTACCGCACACAGCCCCTTGCCTGCGCTGACCACCCAGCCGCGGTCAAGATCAAGATCCTAAAATAAAGGCTTGAATATATAAACTGTAAACTAAGCCAATTTTGAAGGTATTTACCACCTCAATCAATCCTGATCGATTTTCACGATTTTGTCCAGAAGTTTGCCGATAAACCAACCAACTAATCACTTCAGTTAAAATGAGCAAAAGCGCCGCAACAACAATATCTAAACGTCCTTCTTGACCAGCACTCGTAACAATAGTAATTCCCATAAAAATTCCGAGAAGTAAACTAATTAATAACGATGTTATTTTGCGCCAGGGATTGATAAAAAACTGACGAAATTGACCAGAGAGATTACTTAATAATAAATTTAAGCGGGTATTCTGCATGATTTTTGATGGGTGGAACTATTGTCTAGCAACAAGACATTATTCATTCCATCCCTCTTGCGGATTGAGGGAAAATAACGATTATCTATAATAGTATCGTGTTAGAGATGATGCCTTCTCAAAAAGAGAACACCTCTCTTGTCACTGTTAATCATTGATAAATTTAAGAAATATCACCATGCAACTGATCGAAACCATTCGCATGGCCACTGCGACACTGACAGCCAATAAACTCCGTAGCAGTCTCACGATGTTGGGAATTGTGATTGGCAATGCCTCTGTGATTGCTATGGTTGGCATTGGACAGGGCGCACAGGAATTAGCAAAAAATGAATTTCAATCCCTTGGCCCCAATACTTTATTTATTACACCCGGTTCTCGCGAAGAACGTCAAACCACTTTTGATCTTCCACAAACATTAGTGTATGAGGATGCAAAAGCGATCGCTGAACAAGTCCCCAGCATTGAAGGCGTTGCCCCCCAAATTAGCAGTAATCAGGTTATTACCTACCAAGATAAAAATAGTAGTGATTCGGTGTTTGGTGTTACGCCAGAATTTTTAAGTGTGCGCAGTTTTGATATTGCAGAAGGTCGTTTCATGCGAGAGATTGACTTAGATAAAAATAGTCGTGTTGCTGTCTTAGGGTCGGAAATTGCCGAACAGTTTTTTGGTTTAGAAAATCCAATCGGGAAGCAAATTCGGGTTAAGAATTCAAGCTTTAAAGTAATTGGTGTGATGGAACCGAAAGGAGCATTTTTAGGGAATAACCAAGATGATACGGTCTATATTCCTTTAACCACCATGGCGAATCAAATTGTGGGCAGTCGTTCTGTTTATGGGATGAATTTAACCTTTATTGCTGTATCAGCAAAAGATGAAAATAGTATTCGCGCAGCTCAATTTCAAATTGAGAACTTACTCCGACTAAGACACAATATTACCGGAGAAAATGATTTTACTGTGCAAACTCAGCAAGATATTCTCAATATCGTCGGAACGGTTACGGGTGGTTTAACGGCTATGCTCGCTGCGATCGCGGGAATTTCTCTTTTAGTCGGCGGCATTGGGGTGATGAATATTATGCTGGTTTCTGTTTCGGAACGCACCCAAGAAATTGGACTCCGTAAAGCATTAGGGGCCAGAGAAAAAGATATTCTCACTCAATTTTTGATTGAAGCAACTATTTTGGCTGTTTTAGGGGGCTTCTTTGGGACGGTCATTGGCGGTGGAATTGTCATTATTGCCGGAAGTATTTCTCCGTTACCTGCACAGATTTCAGTTCCCACCGTCATTGTTGCTGTGAGTGTTTCTGCGGGAATTGGTTTATCCTTTGGTGTCATTCCAGCCCGTCAAGCAGCCAAACTGGATCCGATTGTGGCCCTAAGAAGTGCATAATGAGCTCTGTTCACTGCCATTGTGATTGACTCCATTCAGTGAGTCTCTCCACTTTGCCCTTATTCGCCAGTAGTGGATAATCCTTCAGGGTTAATTCTGGAAAGTTTTTTTCCCCGGCCTGACTTTCCTTTGCCATTTTTTCCACAACACTGGCTAAACGCAGGGCCTTTAAGGCTTGTTCTCCACCAACAGAAGGTTGGTTGCCCCCGCGAACACAACTGACAAAATGCTCTAATTCTGCATGAAGGGGTTCAATTTTACTGGTATAAACCTTTTCAATGAGTCCATCTTGACGATATAACACTTGTCCATAATTGGTTGTATAATCGGCAGTGGTTTGGCGATGAATCAAGATTTCATTATTCAGGAAGTCCGCTTCAATTAAAGCATTTTTGCAATGGGCAGAAATATTGCGAATTTTGCGATGGGTAATTTTGCTCGCCGTCAATGTCGCGATCGCGCCATTAGCAAATCTTAAAGTGGCAGTGACATAGTCCAAATATCCAGAATCGTCCGCCTTGGTGCCGGTTGCGGTTAGCTTAACCACTGGGCTAGCGGTTAACTCTAATAATAAATCAATATCGTGAATCATTAAATCGAGGACAACTGAAACATCATTAGCCCGTTGGGAATAAGGACTCATCCGATGGGCCTCTACGGCAAGTAAGTCTTCCGTTTTCAAAACATTACTCAATTCTTGGAATGCCGGATTAAAGCGTTCAATATGGCCCACTTGTAGAATACAGTTATTTTCTGCCGCTGCATTGACCAAGAATTCAGCTTCTTCAATACTTGCCGCGATCGGCTTTTCAATTAAAACATGCACCCCAGCCTTTAAGCACTGCAATCCCACTTGATAATGTAATCGGGTCGGTACAGCAATACAAACTGCGTCTACACAATCTAACAAATCTTGATAATCTTCAAAAAAGCGCACCCGAGACTTACTGGCAATATCGAGTCCCCGAGTCACATTAATATCAGCAACCCCATACAACTCCACATCCTTGAGTAAACCCAGAACCCGGGTATGGTGTTGTCCCATATTGCCAACCCCAATCACCCCGACTCGCAATGGCTGATTGCCATGACGAGACAAATGATCCGTCTCTAGTTGTCCCTGCGAAAACCCATTTTGATGACTCACGTGAAAAAAATCCTCCACCACACAAATAACAAAAAACCTTAGTTTCTCTAGCAGAATAAACGTTTTACCCCAGATTAAGCAAAAATTCCGCGAAAAATGTAAAAAAATCTGCCAGAGGCATTATCCGTAAAGAGCGTTAACCACTGTAAAGAACCTGTGTCAGTTTTTTTGCCGTCCATTAATTGATCATTGAAGTAGTGATAATGGATAATAGACTACTATTGGTCACTCGTCATTAGTCATTAGTCATCC
>CAZAYV010000125.1:0-9389 GCA_964489465.1 uncultured Dactylococcopsis sp.
TCCTTTCGCTTGAAGGCAATGTGATTGTGGAGTTTTTCTACTTTCTTTCTGGCTTTATCGTAATTTTTCGACCTTGATTTTGAGAGTTAAAGCCCCATCTCCACAGCCTAAATCTAGAATCGTTTCACCACTTTTTGGCTTGAGCAATTCCAGTACAGGATGAGCCAGTTCCGGCACGAAAGAGGCATGATTGATATTATTGTTGCGCGTTCCAAGTTTGTGATGTCATTCCGGGGCAGTTGGGTGAATTGAGCTATTCCTTCATTCTTCATGAATCTTAGCAGTTTTATCCAAGTGATCCGAATAAGGCAAAGATGCCATCAGTCACTAGCTGAAGCGCGATCGCGAGAATGAAAAAACCCAACACTTGATTAAACGCAGTCAATCCACTTTTGCCTAGCATTTTAACCACGGGTTCTCCCAAAGCCAAACATAAATACAAAATAGCTCCCAATAATCCAATGCCAATCAAGCTGCCTAAATAATCCCACCCGCTTTCATTCTGTGCTGCCAAAGCAATGGTCATGCCAATTGCACCGGGACCGCTAACAATCGGAATTGCCATTGGAATCAGAGAAATGTCTCTGGTCTGAAGGGTTTCCTCCTGATTCGGTGCAGAGGGAATGGATGAATGAAACATCATCTGCCAACCCGTTTGTCCGACCAGTAATCCGCCTGCCATTTGCAACACACCCAGAGAGATGCCAAAAAAATCTAGAATTAACTGACCGGCGAGGAAAAAGATGACAAGGATAACCACGGCATTGAGCGCAACTTGTCTGGCTTGACGACTTCTTTTAGGAGGACTAAGTGGACCAGCCAAACTATAAAAAATGGGAACGACCCCCAAAGGATTGGCAATTGGGAACAAGGCAAGAAAAGTTCCCATAACCGAGGAAACAAGTTGATACGCCATAATGTCTCACTGCTTCAATAGATACTGAGTGAATTGGGTTGGAAAAGTGTAAGCCCCATAATATTAAGTAATGTAACAATTACTTGACAGAGAAACCTCTCTCAAAAAGCGGAACTAACTGGGGAAACGTCATCCCTGCACGATAGGCAATTCTTCCTAACAAGTTTTGTATCTGCGCGATCGAGACTTCTCAACTCTAATCTTTCAATTTCAACATTCAGGAAGTTTTCCGCGTTATTCTAGAAGCTGCTGAAACACCTGAAATAGGGATAATCATGAATACCCGATTAATTAATTCTATTGTGCAAGTGGTGCCGTCTTTATCGAAAGAAGAACAGCAAATGCTCATCAGTGAACTTAATACTATTATTGAAACGCCAGCATTCAGCGATCGCACAACCCAAGAAGAACAAACAGATGCTTGGGATGTCTTTTTATCTTTAGGAGAAGAATCAACAACTGGAAACTTGAAAAATCCTTCTATTAATCACGAGCGCTATCTCTATCAACAACCAGAATAAAATGTCTTTGCCGAAACTATTTGTTGATACCAGCGCTTGGGTTGCAATGACTGACAAAAGAGATACCTACCATGCTTTAGCTATTGCATTTAATCAAGAAATTTCCCGAAAGGTTAGCTTTTAATACGGATAAACATGGGTAGAAGTTAACTCAGCTTCACCTTAGTTTTGGGATCGAAACAATTATATGAACCCATCCGGCAAAAATAAACTAGAATTTCAGTGATTGCCTAATCTTGCTTTTTGACCTGTTTGAAGAGTCTCATGCTATGACAATAGACATCAATTAATGTTAATTACAGTTAAACAATGTCAACGGAAAAAAGGAGGAAGCAAAATCCTCCCAAAACTTCAAAACGACTGATTAAGAGGATTTATCAAGCAGGCTTTCGGGTTCGCACTCGCTATCGTTCCGGAAAACCTTTTTATGTCATTTACCAGGAGGGAGCGGAAAAAGCTGGCTTTTGGAATCGACAAGAAGCATGCATTTTCTTGGTTGCGGAAACCATTCTGATTAATTTCAGAGTTAAGCCATAATCATTACAGATCAAATCATTCAAAATCCTTGCTATCTCCAGTATCAGAAACCGACAAAGTGAGGGATTTTGGAAAGTTGCTTGACATCAGGTTTCGTAATTTTTTCCGACTGCATTTCAGTTGCTTCTGAGAAGTGGTTGGCGGAAAATTGGCAATCTACTCCATTAAGAGTGCGTAAAATTCGTTCGGCTGGGAAAGTTGATTAGCCACGGCTGTTTGCTCAAGACGATTCCCGCTCACTATACTGTGGTTGTTTTTCATTAGGGGTGACTTCTGGGGATCCGACCTCAGATAGTGTCGTTTTATGGACTCGTTTGATTTCCGGTTCTGTGGCTGAGACAATGCCAATTTCTGATGATCTCATTGTATCTTGGCAAATTGCAGCTGATTCGCAAATGCGTCATGTCGTATCGCGTGGGACAACAATTGCCTCAATCAAACCATTTTGAGACTTTTGTGAGTTCATTTTGCCACAATTAGCTACCTCCGTTCCTTTTGTCTATTTTACTTTTGATTACAGAAGTCGCCGTAAAGCCCACGTGCTTTAGCCGTGGGATATAAGGCGGGTTCTGTAATAGGGGAAGTGCTATATCAATGACTGGGAACCAAACGATTGTAGCGCGTCAAAGATTACGATTGATCGCGCGATCCCGCACAGAAAACCTCTTAGCAGCCATCATGACACATTGAGACTCAAATAGTCCAAATTTAGTCCAAGTGTTAGTCCAAAATTATCAAATATGAGACTAGCAAAGGCTGGAATGCTTGTATGGAAAGAAACCTTAAAAGCGGGTGATGGGATTCGAACCCACGGCATTCACCTTGGCAAGGTGACGCTCTACCGCTGAGCTACACCCGCGTGGAACTCAAGCACCTTTTAATCTTGTCATAGGGAATTGGGCTTTGTCAAGCTTCTGCCCCAAATTATTTTTGTTCCGGGTGGGTTTCCACGCGGGAGGGAACGGCAATGGGAAACTCATTAATCCGTCGTATCAGCTTATATAGCCGTCCTAAGTCCCGTTGGTTAAAGTGAAATACCAGACGAGGCAGCAGATTATTAGTCCCGTTACCGTTTTCTTCCCTCAGCGGAGGGCTTTTCTCAAATTTCCCACCCACTAAGATGTCACTAAATTCTTCATTGAGTAACGCCACTTGCTCATTAGAAGGTTCGCCATTTAAGCGCATCACCAGTAAGTCGCCAACATAACTACTGGAATGATAGACCCGATAGAAATGATTAATTGCTTCACAGGCGACATTGAGATCATCAGTAATGGTATAGATACAGTTATCATCAGGACTGACTAAGCCATCGTGAATCAAATGATGTCGGATATAACGATCCCACGCTTTCCAATAGTCGCCACCGGGTTTATCAATCAAAACCAAAGGAATCGGCGGTTGTCTTCCCGTTTGACACAGGGTTAAACATTCAAATGCTTCATCCTGTGTGCCGTATCCTCCTGGAAACAGCGCGATCGCGTCACTTTCGCGTAAGAAAAAGAGTTTTCGGGTAAAGAAATACTTAAACCCAATCAGTTTTTCATCATTATAGATATGTTCATTTGCCCCCTGTTCAAAGGGGAGTTGAATATTTAAACCGAAAGAGTTTTCTCGTCCTGCCCCTTCATTCCCAGCAGCCATAATGCCACCCCCAGCACCGGTCATAACCATAAAGCCCTGTTGCGCCAGACATTTTGAAAATTCTTTTGCCAAGCGATATTCTTCTGTATCGGGGGCAATGCGCGCCGAACCAAAAACCGTGACTTTACGGGTATGGCGATAGGGTTGAAACGTCATAAACCCGGCTTCAAGATCTTGTAGCGTGCGGGAAATAATTTTCCAATCGGTTGTTGCAATGTCTTCACCCACCAGGCGGATTAAAATTTTTACCGCTTGTTTAATCCAACTTCCTTTTTCTGTATCGGGAAGGCTCTCAATCAAATCTTTAATTTCATTTGCCACCGTATGGGGGCTGCTTTCACGTTTCGGAGATACATCCATAAAAAAACCTGCTTAGCTGATGATGTTAGTCGATTCGCGCCTAATCGAACACCAGTTTGGGTGAAAACAGGGAAGACTTCACTGTCACATTGTTTCAGATCCGTCTCCCTCAACACTTTTACTTTGGTTAAGTCATAACTAACCCAATTAACTTTTTTAAGCAACTTTTTTGATCATTGGGGGGTAATGAAATGCAATTATAGATACTTTTCTAAAGTATTTGCCAATGTGGTTTTCGGGACAGCGCCCACTACCATATCCACACGCTGACCATCTTTGAAGATCATTAGGGTGGGAATGCTGCGAATACCATATTGACTGGCAACATTAGGATTTTCGTCAGTGTTGACTTTTACGACCTTCACTTGACCTTCGTATTGTTCGGAGATTTCATCAACAACCGGCGCGACCATACGGCAAGGCCCACACCAAGGTGCCCAAAAATCCACAAGAACCGTAAGTTCACTTTCTAAAACTTCCTGTTGGAAGCTGCTATCGGTGACTTCTGCAGTTGCTACCATACCCTAAATCCTTATTTCAATCAGCTTTTTTTAACTCAGGTTGGGAATTCATCCCCTGATTTAATTTTATTTTATCAGTTTTCGCTGCCTCTTTCGGCGCTGAACTAACTTTACGGAAAGATAATTTAACTTAATTTGTCTTTCAGCTTCCTAAAATAACAAAGTCTTCCTTATTTTTGTCGAAATTGATAAAATTAGAGCTAATTTTTCTCCCAAAAGTTAGACTAGAGTATTAAATCAGATGAGTCTAAAGATCAGGTGATGAAAAAAATTAAGAAGCCGCCCGAACGCCGTCCGGACGGAGTGTGGTGTGAGGAGTGAACGGAAATATGTTTTCCGCTATTTCCATTGTAAGCAAGAAGTTCGGCTTTTGTAATGTCGGTATTGAAATTTCCCTAAAATTGATCACGAGCCGGCAAACTTGCTGAAAATTTCCCTCAATTGGCGGTAATATCAATAAGGCTAAAATAAGTTTGTAAAGAGACCAACAAAGGTCTGGGTAGGAGGGGTATGCTGTTTCCGTTAAATCAGGCAACGGAGAAAAAGGGAATTATTGTGAGCGCGATCGCGTTTTTTGTTATCACTCTAATTTTGATTCTGCATCGCCACTTTACGTTTTACTCGTCCTATGACCAAGGGATTTTTAACCAAGTCTTCTGGAATGGCATTCACGGCAATTTCTTCCAAAGTTCTCTCTCTTCTCAACTCTCCACGAATGTCGTCCACAACGGCGAGGTGCCCTACGTTGCCTATCATCGTCTCGGACAACACTTTACTCCAGCACTGCTACTCTGGCTCCCGATTTACGCGCTTTTTCCGTATCCGGCAACCCTGTCAATTCTACAGGTTATCTTTGTCACAAGTGCAGGCATTGTCCTCTATTTTCTCGCCCGAGAGTACGTTGATAACACCGTGGCGACGTTAATCAGCGTCAGCTTTTACGCCGCGAATGCCATTCTTGCGCCCACCCTTGCCAACTTCCACGACATTAGCCAAATTCCCCTTTTTGTCTTTAGCCTCCTCTTCGCAATGGAGAAACGCTGGTGGTGGCTGTTTGCCCTATTGAGCGTTTTTATTTTAGCGGTTCGCGAAGATAGTGGCATTACCCTGTTTGGGATTGGGGTTTATATGGTGCTCAGCCGACGCTTTCCGCGCCTTGGTGTGATTGTGTGTACGGTTAGCTTTGGCTATCTGCTGGTTCTGACAAATTTAATCATGCCCCTCTTTTCCGAAGATATTTCCAAACGGTTCATGTTGGAGCGATTTGGACAATATGTGGAAGGCAACGAAGCCAGTACCCTTGATGTGATTTGGGCAATGATCACGCAACCGTGGCTGTTGGTGATTGAACTGGTTACCCCCGTCGGTCGCACGATTCGGTATCTACTGGGACAGCTTCTCCCCTTTGCTTTTATTCCGGCGGTTGCACCTGGGGCTTGGATGATTGCCGGATTTCCCCTGTTAAAACTCCTTTTGGGAAAAGGCTTTTCGGTACTGGCGATAACGATCCGGTATGCCATGGGAGTGGTCCCTGGTCTGTGTTATGGGGCGATTTTATGGTGGGGCGGACAAGGCGTTTTACGGTTTAACCAGCCTCTAGAAACCCTGACCCCACGTCCCCTTTCCCGCAAATTTCGTCGCTTTTGGGTCATTTGTATTTGCTTGACACTTCTTTTGACTATCACTTCAAATCCCAATCGCAGCCTTTATTTTTTGATTCCTGACTCGGTTGATCCGTGGGTTTATGTGTCGTTACCGGAACAATGGGAACACTCTGGGAATATTTACCGTTTGATGAACAAAATTCCCCCAGAAGCGAGTGTGGCTACAACCACTTATATTATTCCCCATTTATCTGGGCGACGAGAAATTATTCGCTTTCCGGCATTGCAATTGCGCAATGATCAAGAAAATGTGGAATCAGTGGACTATGTCTTAGCCGATTTGTGGCGATTGCGACAATATCAGGTTGCCTTTGATGATGATTTAGTCCGGTTACGGGCAATGACGTACCGGATTGAAGAGATGACCAATCAGGGAGACTATGGCATTACTGATTTTAGAGAGGGTGTTATCTTACTGGAAAAGGGAGCGGATAATAATTCTCAAGCTTTGAATCAGTGGTTAAGTTTCAAAACAGAAATCACCCCCATCATTGAAGGAAAAAGGACGATGAATTAATTTGGCATTAACTGTTCGACATCCAAGAGAAAAACAGTTATCGTTTCCTTCTCCTCTTGTAAAACAGCGACATGGGAACAAAAACCAAGGGTATCTGTTTTGCGATACGATGCCGGTAAAACCCGAACGCGATCGCGCGGGAGATTCATTAAAGTTGGGGCTTTTTTGACGAGTAACCCCAGCGCTTCCTGTTGGCTTTGCACAACAATCAAATGGCTGCCGATGGGCGCGTGAACGAATCCGCTTTGGCGAGGTTCCGTAAAAAGTTTATATTCGAGATCAAAGACAGTTAATTCGTAATCTTCGAGATGGGCGACGCCGACGCCTCGTTCCCCACTGCCTGCAATCGGAATTTGCGATAGCACCCGATAGACCGCTTGAATGGGAACGGCTAAGGTTAACTCACCCACTGGGAAGGTCACCACACGGAGAGTATTCGTTGTCGTTTCAACAGTTTTCATCGTTATAATAAGCTTTCAATCGCAGAGATAAATTCTTTTTCAAGATAGGGTTTGGTGAAGTAGTTATCAGCACCGAGGTGTTCGCATAATTTGCGATGTTTATCGCTACTGCGGGAGGTTAACATTACCACCGGAATCTGTTTTAAAGTGTCATCTTGACGGCGATAACGGAGAAACTCAAAGCCATTGAGATTGGGCATTTCAATATCACAAATCACTGCCTTCGTATCAGGTTGGCGTTGTAAAACAGAAATCGCTTCCCGTCCGTCCCCTGCTTGTAACACTTGATACCCGGCGCGTTGGAAAGTCAGGGTAAGGGTTTGTCGTTGGGTCGCGGAGTCATCAACAATTAAAATTGTTGGCATTTGGTTGGCAACCCCGGGCATCGCAGTTGTGCCAATGGCTGAAGATTTCGGGGTTTGTTGCACGTCTTCTAAGAGAGCAAAACTATCTAACACTGGAACAATATTCCCATCCCCCAGGACAGTACAACCCGAAACATAAGCGGGTGTTGCAACGGCACTGCCAAACGGTTTAATCACTAATTCTTGTTCGGTGACCACCCGATCCAGTTCTAGGGGGAAAAATTGGTCGCCTCGGCGTAAAATCAGCAGTGGACAAGCACGCTCTTGCGGTCGCGCGATCGCGCCCAAGGCTTTTAAATCGGGAGACGCCGCCGGAACAGAACAGTTATACTCTAATAAATCACTGAGATGGTAAATCGGTAAAGCTTGGTCATGCCAATTGAGAAAGCGTTGTCTTCCCGTTTGCTTCACCTGATCTTCGCTCGGAACTAAAATCTGTTCAATATTATCCGAGGGTAAAGCCCAAATTGTCGTTTCCACCAAACCAATTAATAATTTTGCCATGGACTGGGTGGTGGGCAGATTGAGGGTAAAGGTGGTTCCCTTTCCGGGTTCAGAACGCAAGCTAATGGTTCCTTTCAATTCCCGAATTTGCTCACGAACCACATCTAATCCCACTCCACGTCCCGATAAATCACTCACTTGCATGGCTGTGGAAAAGCCGGATTCAAACAGCAAGTTATATAATCGCTCTGAGGAAGCTCTGCCTAGTTGTTCTTCATTTAACAAGCCAGTAGCTAGGGCTTTCGTTTTAACGCGTTCTAAGTTAATCCCACTGCCATCATCGGACACTTCGATTACAGTTTGATTCCCTTGATAATAGGCACGAATTGCAATTTCTCCTGCTTCCGGTTTACCCGCCTTCCGTCGGATTTCTGAGGCTTCAATTCCATGATCAAACGCATTGCGAACTAAGTGAGTGAGGGGATCATAGAGTTTTTCTAAGACACTTTTATCGACTCTAACCCCCGTTCCTTCTAACTGCAAACGGGTTGGTTTATGGTATTGATGAGAAAAGTCACGCAAGATACGCGGAAAGCGGTCCAGAATATTACTTAACGGCAACATCCGAGCCCAAATTAATTCATCCCGCAATTGCTCTAACATTTTACGCTGTCCTAACAAGGTTTGTTCGGACTGTTGAGTAAAGAGCGAAACGTCTCCTACAGATTCTTCAATTTGCGCTGTTTCTTCCAAAAGTTCTTGTAAGACGGCATTTAAAGCGCCATATTGATCCAGTTCGAGACTATCAAAGTCCAGATCAAGAACCGACTCCGGTTGCTCAGTTAAATTAAAAGAAGCAGTGCCATTTTCGTTTCCGGTCGTTGGCTGCAAGGAGGCTGGGCGCTGGTTGCTTTGACTGATGATTTCTTTGTCAGAAAACTCTTCGAGGCGTCCGACTAAGTTTTTAAAGCGAGAAAAGCGGTTGAGTAATTCTCTTAACCCTCGTTGCAGTTGTTCGTTTTGTACCGCAAGGCTATTCCGTTGAATGACCAGTTCCCCTAACTGGTTATCCATGGTTTGTAAGCGCTCTACTTCCACTCGTATAGAGGGTTTGGATCCAGCAGCAGGAGCAGCGGTAACACGAGTCGGAGTGGGTTGCTCTCCTGGCTGTTCGCTGGGAGAACTTGGCAAATTGTCAGCAAGCGGAAGTTCCTCAAAGCTTTGCTGGAGGGTAGTCACCGCTTCTGCTAAGGATGCTGGTGCTGCTTCTGTTTTGCTCTCTTCATCAGCACTAGCCGCAATCGCGCTTTCTTCGGTTGCAGCAAATAAGTCATCAACACTGGCAAGGGCATCTGTGCTGTCTGCGTCTTCTTCACTAAAGAGGTCATCAGCACTAGCCGCAATCGCGCTTTCTTCGGTTGCAGCAAATAAGTCATCAA
>CAZAYV010000125.1:9489-11482 GCA_964489465.1 uncultured Dactylococcopsis sp.
CACTGGCAAGGGCATCTGTGCTGTCTATGTCTTCTTCATTAAAGAGGTCATCAGCACTAGCGGCAATCGCCCTTTCTTCGGTTGCAGCAAATAAGTCATCAACACTGGCAAGGGCATCTGCGGTCTCGGTGTCTTCCTCGCCCAAGAGAGCATCGGCACTCGCGCTTTCTTCGGTGTCTTCTTCAGCAAAGAGGTCGTCAATACTGGCAAGAGTTTCTTCAGGATTAACTGCTGCCGGGGTCGTATACGCTAATAATTCCGGGGACGGTTCGCCGCCGCGCTTGCGATCGCCGTTCAAAAAGGCATTGCGTCCGGCTTCTACATCTTTAATCACAATCCGAGCAATCTCTAGACCTTGTTGAGGATGAGCATCTAAGGCTTCAATCGCGCGCTGAGCAATTTCTCCAAACCCACTTAAACCAGTAATTTCAGCTAATCCAGCAAAGACTTCGGCTTCAGCTCGGACTTCTCCAATCTGGGTAGCGGTCTCATCTCCCGAAGCGTTTAGGGAGTCTAGCCCCCAAGTTCCGACGTGCCCCGTCGTACTTAATCCTTTATTTAGGATGTTGATAGCCGCGTTTTCATCTCTGTCTAGTTGACAACCGCACTTACAGGTATGAGTGCGAGTTGACAGAGCCTTCTTAACAATCCGTCCGCAGTTAGAGCATTCTTGACTTGTGTACTGTGGAGGGACTGCTACTGTTACTTTCCCAAACTTTGTGGCAAAGTACTCTAGCCAGACTCGAAACTGATACCAACCAACATCAGATATGGATTTAGCAAGATTATGATTTCTAACTAAGTTCCTAACTTGCAAGTCTTCATAGGCTATCAAGTCTTATATCTTATTAAATTATAAATAACAACAACAACAGCAGCGTAGCCAATTCTCACTGATTTAGCCACGTTATAGAAATCAGGTTGACACTTTTACAAGATTGTCTATAAGGTTATCAAAAAAAACGAGTATTCAGTTAACCCCCCATCTTCTCAGACATACTCATGCTACTGAGTTGATTCGTGCAGGCTGGGACTTAGCTCATGTACAAAAACGGCTTGGTCATGCTGATATTCAAACGACAATAAATACTTACATTCATCTAACTGATGAAGAGATGCAAATTGAGTATCAAACATATTTAGAAACCAGAGAGAATAATCATGGCTAGAAATACTACTAAAAAGAAAAACGATAACCCTTTATTTGCTGTTCCTGACAGGGAAGAAAATTTAGTCTGCCCCCAATGTTCAAGTCAAAACAGAAGAAAACATGGGATGGATAAACATGGAGAGCAAACATATAAGTGTAAGGATTGTGGGCGAAGATATACGAAACACTCAGAATATATTCCTCCCTCTGAAATTTCTGTAAATCTATCCTGCCCTAATTGTGGAAGTTCAAATATTATTAAGCGTGGTTTTAATAGAGGACAACAACAATATAGTTGTCAAGACTGTAAAAGAGTTTTTCTACCTTTTCCTAAAAGTCTCCCTTTAGAAGTTCCTCCCGATTTTGATTTTAGTAATGACATTTGGAGTCATGAACAACTAGGCAGAGAAAATACCGTTCCACATCGGCAAGAGAAGTATTATAATTTTTCTGATATTTCACAGAATTGGCTTAAAGAGTATTCAAAACAATTTATTTATAACTCTCATGATAAAACTCTAGGAACTTGTTCATTGTATTTAGATACTTTGAGAGATTTTTCCCGCTTTTTGTCAAAGCTAGGTCATTTTGAATCAATTCAAGAAATTACTCGTTCCGTAATCCTCGATTATATTTCTGATTTAGAAAAACGCAATTTGTCTTACCATACAAAATCTCATCGCCTCTATCAACTAAATACTTTTTTTGTTGAAGGTAAACTTAATGGTTGGTTCAACATCGATCCTTCTTCATTAATTTATAAAAAAGATTATCCCAAGAAAACAAAGAGATTTCCTCGTTATATTCCTGAAGAAGTTCTAAACCAATTAGATGCACATTTAG
>CAZAYV010000126.1:0-11463 GCA_964489465.1 uncultured Dactylococcopsis sp.
TACCGGTCGGGGAACGGTTGCAACCGGTCGGATTGAGCGCGGTAAGGTCAAAGTAGGAGAAGAAGTGGAAATTGTCGGGATCCACGATACCCGTAAAAGTACAGTGACTGGCGTGGAAATGTTCCAGAAAACTCTTGATGAAGGGATGGCTGGTGACAATGTTGGAATTCTTCTCCGGGGGATCCAGAAAGAGGACATTGAGCGCGGCATGGTATTGGCAAAGCCGGGCTCAATTACCCCTCATACCCAGTTTGAAGCTGAGGTTTATGTCTTGAAAAAAGAAGAAGGCGGTCGTCACACCCCTTTCTTTCCCAACTACCGCCCTCAGTTTTACGTGCGGACGACTGATGTAACGGGCACAATTACTGCATTTACTGCTGATGATGGGAGTGCAGCAGAAATGGTTATGCCCGGCGATCGCGTCAAAATGACCGTAGAACTCATTAACCCCGTTGCGATTGAACAAGGAATGCGCTTTGCGATTCGTGAAGGCGGTCGCACCATTGGTGCTGGCGTTGTTTCCAAAATCGTGAAATAGCTCACTTATAGAACCTCCTTCGAGCAGCAGTGGATGTCTCCCTGTTGCTCTTTTCTTGGCTTTCATCGTCTAACTATTCTGAACCTCGACAACCCAATTCATTTGAACTATGGCAACTATCCAGCAGCAAAAAATTCGGATCCGTCTCAAAGGATTTGATCGGCGTTTACTTGATACCTCCTGCGACAAAATTGTGGAAACAGCAAAACGGACAGATGCCAATGCTGTGGGACCGATTCCCCTCCCCACAAAACGGAAAATTTATTGTGTTTTGCGCTCTCCCCACGTGAATAAAGACTCTCGGGAACACTTTGAAACGCGGACGCACCGCCGAATTATTGATATCTATCAGCCGTCTTCTAAGACAATTGATGCGTTGATGAAGCTTGACCTCCCGGCAGGTGTTGATATTGAAGTGAAATTATAATTTCATCTTGTTGTCGCCCTCCTTTCGGGGTGACACCGGCTTAGACAATGCAAGGAAAAAGCTGGCCCATTGCTAATTTACCGCGCTTAGACGAAAGCACCCGATCGCGCCTGGAAGCCCTAGGAATTCATACCACACAGGACTTGTTACAAAAAGCGCAAACCGCAGTGGAAAAAAGCGCGATCGCGCAACAGGTTCAACTCAAACCGCAACAGATGAATAAATGGCTGATCATGGCAGATTTAGCCCGAGTTGAGAGTGTGGGCTGTGAATATTGCGGCTTACTCCTCCATGCGGGAATCGCTTCGATTTCCCAGTTGAGTCAGATGCATCCGCAAAAATTGCATCGCCAGATTCTACGCTTACAGGTCTCTCTCTTCAAGCGCAAAGACTGTTGTCCGCCGGTGGAAACAGTTCAAAAATGGATTACTGATGCGCGTCAGCTAACGCGATCGCGATAAAATCGTGATGTCTTTAAACTTCATAGATGGTTATGGTAGATTCCCCTCGTCGTTTATTAGTTACCGGTGGCGCCGGCTTCATTGGCTCCAATTTTGTTCACTATTGGCTAACCCATTACCCGAAGGATACAGTCGTTGTGCTGGATGCCCTGACTTATGCGGGAAATCGGAATAACTTAAACGATATACAGTCCCATCCCAATTTTTATTTTGTCCAAGGGGAGATCAGCGATCGCGCTTTGGTGGATGCTCTTCTCCAAGACTACCGGATTAATACCATTGCTCATTTTGCTGCCGAATCCCATGTTGACCGGTCAATTTTAGCCCCTGATCGTTTCATACAAACGAACGTTATCGGAACGTTTACCCTCCTGGAAGCCTTTCGTCACTATTACCCCCAACTTGAAGGCACTGGACGATTTCTCCATGTCTCCACAGACGAAGTATATGGGACATTAGAGCCAACTGATCCACCGTTTCGAGAAACAACCCCCTACGCTCCAAATAGCCCTTATTCTGCCTCAAAAGCCGGGAGTGACCACCTGGTTCGTGCCTACTACCACACTTATCAACTCCCGACCTTAATTACTAACTGTTCTAATAACTATGGTCCGTATCATTATCCGGAAAAACTCATTCCGTTGATCTGTATTAATATCCTTTTAGGAAAAACGTTACCGGTTTATGGCGATGGTCAAAATGTTCGCGATTGGCTGTATGTTGTGGATCATTGTCGGGCTTTAGACACCGTTCTCCATAATGGGCAACCTGGCGAAACGTATAATATCGGCGGCAATAATGAAGTGAAAAATATTGACTTAGTTCAAATCTTGTGCCAACTCATGGATGAACTAGCGCCAAGTCTTCCTGTTTCTCCTGCTCAAAACTTAATCACTTTTGTTAAAGACCGTCCGGGACATGATCGCCGTTATGCCATTGATGCCAGTAAAATAAAAAGAGAGTTAGGTTGGCAACCGTCAGTAACCGTAGAAGAAGGATTGCGCGAAACCGTTGCCTGGTATCTCAACCATCGTCAGTGGTGGGAACCCTTATTATCAGAAGAATATCAGGCGTATTATCAACAAGTGTATTCCTCTCTTTAATACCTTTTCGCTTCGCTGATTCCATTAGGAAAGTAGTGAGTGAATTGGGAAAATGTCCTAGTGAGTAATCGGTTCGGGAGAATGGGGTAAACAGATTAGATTGTCTTCCACCATTAAAATCTTCCCCTTTTGTCTGAGTTTGCCCATTAAGCGAGTAACCGTGACCCGAGTCGAACCAATGGCACTACCAATTTGAGCATGAGTGAGGGGAAACGGTAAATAGTACCCTTGTTCAATTGGTTGCCCGTGTTCTTCCACTAGAAGGGTAATAAAACCAAGTAATCGGTCAATGGTCTGTCGTTGTCCGAGGGTACTAAGCCAAATTAATTTGCGCTGATGTTGAGCGCGAAAGGCTTCTAATATTTCTTGACGAAAATAGGGCCAATTATCAAGCTCTTGCCAATACAACCAGATGACAGAAGTCGATTCGACATGAGCGTAGGCTTGCAGAGTGTAAGGAGATTGAGAAACAATTTCAAAGGGTTGACCGCTACCTACAAAGCCCAAGAAGGTTTCTTCGGCTTCGGCGAGATTTTTTGATGAAGTCCGGTTGTCTTGAGAAACTCCTGCTAAACGAATTACCCCTCGTTCAACTAAATATAACAATCCAGCACGGGCAGGAATCCGCTCATCTTTACTAAAGGTACGTTCTCGATAATGGGTTTGTGCCCAATCGGCAATTCTTTGCCACATGACAAAGGGACGATTCGTGTCAGAAGAAGAAGAAGAAGGGTACATTAGTTTCACTGATGTTTCCTTTTAACGCTATGGTTTGAAAAACTTGCGCCCGTATAAAAAAATACATTACATTTAAGATCTTCGTCAAGATAGGAAATGCTTTTGATCTCAATCCAGTCCTTGATCAAAGAGAATATTCGTACTGCTATAAATCAGCTCAAAATAAAAGGAGCTGGTATAAAAAATTATAACCCTAATCACATTAATTTGACGCTTCGTTTGCAAAAAAACAAGTTGAACTATCGTAGCGCGATCGCGCTCTCTTTGGCGGGAAAACAGTCCCATTTGGCTTTTCAAATTGCCTCATCACTAGTACAGACATTAAAAGGGCAAATTAGCCCTAGTTGGCTTCACGTGGCGGTTACTCCTCCCGCTTGGATCGAGTTTAAGATCACAGAAGCTGCGATTCAGCAATGGCTAGACAATAGTTTTCAGGAAATACTCGATTCTGCTTCGATGCCAGAGACGATCCAGTCGTTACCTCAATACGTGCGCGATCGCTGCTGGCAGCTTTTAGAATTGGGCGTTAGAGAAAACTTAATTTCTCTTCACTATCCAACCCAAAGCTGGAAAATCGTTTCCTTATCCCGTAACAATGTCTTGCAAGGAGAAGATTGGCAATTCCTATATCATCTGATTTCAACCCGGGATCGCTTAGAACAGGTGGCTTCTTCTCAGCAAAGGGACAAGCTTGCTCATCATCTCAGTAACGCTTTTCTCGAGTTTCATCGCCACTGTCAACTTTTTAACCGTCAACAACCCAATTTTCAGCAACTGGCAGTGATTCGTTTTTCTGCAATTACCATCACCGAGAGACTCCTCTTTCAGCTGGGTTATTAACTAGTCTTCCTTTAATTGTAAAGTCTTTTTTTCCGCAATGACTAACTGTTGTTGTAAATCTTGAGTCGACGAAAGTAAGTCACTTAATCCCTGAATTAAATCTTCTAAATCTTGGCGCAATGCAGGATTGCCAGTCAATTGATCAAGATCGGAGGTGATTTTTTGAGTATTTTCAAAGGTGGCTCGAGCAGAATCCAAAGTTTGTTGCAGCAAGACTAAGTTTTCTTTACTATTCAACGTTTGCGAAGCTTGTTTGATATTTTCAGAAGCCTCTGCTGCATTAGCCGTTAAAGTTTCTAAATTATTCACCATTTCTTGGACATCGGCCTCTTCTAAACCCTGATTAAACTTGACTAAAGTCGGGTTAAGGGTCTGTACTAACCGATTTAACTCCCGACTCGTTTCACTAATTTCTGACAGGGCAATGGTGACATTATCTTGATTAGTAATTACCAAACGGTTAACATTATTAATTAATTCTTCAGTTTGCGCTGCCGTAACAGCTAATTGTTCTCCTGTTTTTTCCGTTGTTGCTGTTAAAACCTTTAATTGTTCCGTGACGATTTCTGAGATTTGCGTTAACTGTTTGCTCACTTCTGCAATCCCATCGGTAGCATTCTTAGCACTCCTCGTCAGTGCCTTAATATTATTAAATAGTTCAGGATCACTAATTAATTCAGCAGCTTCAGACGTATTACGGATTAAGACATCAACACTAGCACCGACTTCCCCTTGAATGGTATCATTTTCACAAACCACAATTTGGGAATTACAATTTTTACTCAGCGGATTAATATTGGCTTGGTCAGATGCTAATTGCACTTGGGGATAAATATCAATTGAAGTTTCCCCAATTAATCCAGATTGGTTGGCTTCTACTAATAAATTTTCTCTCGGAATACTCAAATCAACTCGATTAATTTGAATTTCGATATCAACCCCATTCGCATTTGGATTAATACTTACTACTTCACCAACATTCACACCACGATAGCGGACAGGTGAACCAGCAATGACTCGATTCGCATCCCGAAAAGCAACGGTAATATTATAACTGGTTTGTCCAAGTCTAAACCCTCTTAACCAAATAAAAAGGCCTCCAAATAAAATAAAACCTAAGAGAATTAGTAAACCAACGGAACCTTCTCGAATCGTACGCGATCGCATATTTATGTCCTTAGTTAAATTGCAATTAATTTAATCCCCAATGACACGAATGGGTCCCTCTACACTAGCACTAAAAAATTGTCGCACCATGGGATGATCCGTTGTATCAATCTCATTAACCTTCCCCTGCCACTGGACTTTACCACCGTATAAAAAAATAACACGATCAGCGGTGCGACGAATCGTACTCTCTTGATGGCTCACCATAATATAAGTTCCACATCCAGTATTGGTGTCTTGCAATTGACGGACTAAGTCTTCAATCACCGTTGAAGCAATCGGATCCAATCCTGCTGTTGGTTCATCATATAAAATAGCAGCAGGGCAGCTATCGGGATCATCGGGATTCGACATAATCGCTCGGGCAAAACTCACTCGTTTTTTCATCCCTCCCGAAAGTTGT
This sequence comes from uncultured Dactylococcopsis sp., assembly GCA_964489465.1. Lineage (GTDB taxonomy): Bacteria > Cyanobacteriota > Cyanobacteriia > Cyanobacteriales > Rubidibacteraceae > Halothece. The sequence goes on from CAZAYV010000126.1 coordinate 5,678, forward strand.
GCTGGTGAAAGATCAGCAGTTTCAGGTAAACCAACCATTTCTAGTTTTTCTTCCACTAATTTCCGAATTTTCTTCCGAGGTAAGCGTGAATTTTGATAAAGATAAAAACCAACATTTTCATCAACCGTCAGGGAATCAAAGAGGGCCGCGTGTTGAAAAACCATGCTAATATTCATGTCATCATCATGCTCTTCAATTAACCCTTTTCTCTCCTTGCCTTTCACATAAACTTTTCCTCGATCTGGGGCTAATAAACCGGCAATGATCCTAAGAATTGTTGATTTTCCTGTTCCAGAAGGACCAATAATAACCAGGGCCTCTCCTTCGTAAATTGCTAAATCAACTTGATCGAGAATAACATTTTTGCCAAAGCTCTTAGTAATCCCTTTCAATTCAATTAATGGGGCGATTGCTAAGGACTTTTCTTTTGTCGCAACAATTTCACTCATAACAATCATATTAGCGAATAAAGTGCAAGTACTTTAACCCTTCTTGAATTCCTGCTGCATAATGTTGACGGGCGAAGTAACGATAGTCAGTTTTATTATTTTTATACCATTCTCGGAGTTCAGTTTGGGCATTTCCAACTAAAATTCCGCGGGGTTGTCCAGTAGCAAAAAGAGCAATATCATTTCCAGAATCCCCACAAACAACTGTTTTAAGATCACTCATTTGCCACTTCTTTTGTAAAAATTGAACGGCTAACCCTTTGTCAGCTTGCTGAGGAATAATATCTAAGTCTTTGCTGCCACTATAAATAACTTTAACTTCTAACGGAATATTACTGAGTTTTTTTTCTAACGCTTGAATCGTTGTTTGCGCTGACTCAGAGGAGAGATAAAAACTAACTTTAAACTGCCCTTGTTCGGAAGACGATTGGGGTATGAGTTCGGAAAATTGTTGAGTAATTTCTAGAATTTTGTCTCGTTGCCAATTTTGAGACAAGAGGTTGACCCAATCTTGATCCATTTGTTCAGTTTCAAGATCTAGATAGACTTCTGTACCAACCGCAGCAATGAGTGCATCGGGAGGAATTAAAGATTTTTCTGTCCTCAGTTTTTTATATAAAAACAGGGATCGTCCCGTTGCATAAACCACTTTTGCACCGTGTTCTTCTCGCTTTTGCTGTAAAATTCGATTCAATTGTTGTAGCGCTTGATCATCACCAATTAAGGTGTTGTCAAGGTCACTAATAAATAAAAATTGCTCCATTTTTTTTACTGAAATTAGTGTGAATAGAATTGTTAACAACTGATCAAAAATTAGGTTATCAAAATGTTATGCTTAGACTAGAAAAAGGTTAAGATAAATTTTAGTTTTAACCATTCTTTGTTATATTAAATTTACGATTAATTGCAAGCGATTCGGTTATCAACTACTCGCTCGAGACTGACAATAATCTCATGGGAAGAGAGGTGAGGCGAATGAAAAACTGGTGGCAGAACACTTTTCCAGACGGGCAAAAAATGTTACCTGTGTATAACTCTCAAGGTGAAGTTCATCATCTTGCTTATGGGGAAAGAGGTGAGGGACCCCCGATTATTTTTTTACATGGTATTGGGAGTTGGAGTTACAGTTGGCGACGACTGATTCCGATTTTAGCTCAGCAGTTTCGGGTCATTGCATTTGATGCAACGGGACATGGTTTCTCGGATAAGCCGTCTCGATGGCAAATTACCCAGCTACAGCAAGAGTTACCGCAAGTGATTGCAGCGTTATGTAATGAACCAGCAACGATCATTGCTCAATCTTTAGGGGGATTAGTCACCTTAGCAGCGGCCCTTGATTATCCGCAACATTTTGCCCGTTTGGTGTTGATTAATGCGGCAATTTTTCCCGAAGAGTTACCCAGCCTGAGTATGCGTTTTCTCGCGAAAATTCCCCTGGGAGTGGTCAAAGAAATTGATCAATCTCGTTTGGTGAAGCCCTTAGCCCCTTTAGTGCGAGAGGCCGTGCGGTTTGCCCGTCGAGAGGTGGTAGCCACCCCAGCCATGAGTCGGTATGAAGATGTTTATGCCTTGACTTATCCGTTTATTGAAAATCCCGGCGCGATCGCGCACTTTACTCAAACGTTACAACAAGCCGCCCGAGAAATTGAATGTCTCGAACGACAAGAACCAAACTTGATTAGTCATGTGCAAGACAATTTATCTAAGATTCTCTGTCCCACGTTGATTTTATGGGGGGATTGCGATCGTTGGTTTCCCCTTGCCCATGGAGAAATCTTACAGGAACGTCTTCCTAATTCCCGCTTAGAAATTTTGGAAAATTGTGGACATGACGCGATCGCCTGTGCCTCGGAACAGATTGAACAGAAGGTCATCCAGTTTTTACAGGAGCAAGTGACCCCGCCAGTGACTACTTAGACCATTTCGCCAGTGAGGCTAAAGGCTCTAACTTCTGTAATTTTGACAGAAACTGCCTTGCCCCGCAATTGTTCAATATTGCCGGCAAAAAATGTTAAGCGGTTGGTGCGCGTCCGTCCCATGACTTGAGAGGAATCTTTAGGATTTTGTCCTTCCACTAACACTTCTTCGGTGCGGTGCAGGTAACGGCGCGATCGCGCAGCGGCTTTCGTGGAAACGAGATGGTTTAACCGTTGTAAACGGTCACTTTTGACTTCATCACTGAGTTGATTGTCCCATTTAGCCGCTGGTGTTCCTGGACGCGGGGAATAAGCAGCGGTATTTAACTGGTCAAATTCAATGTCTTCCACCAACTGCAAAGTATTTTGAAATTGTTCCTCGGTTTCGCCGGGAAACCCAACAATCGCATCAGCGCTAATGGCAGCATCCGGCAGGTAGTGACGAATTTTATCGACAATGCGGCGGTATTTTTCATGGGTATACCCCCGAGACATCGCCTTCAGCACTTCATTATCCCCTGACTGAAATGGAATATGAAAATGTTCACACACCTTGGGCAATTCCGCACAAGCCCGAATCAAACGTTCCGTAAAATAACGAGGGTGACTGGTGGCAAAGCGAAGGCGCTCAATTCCAGGGACATCGTGAACGTAATACAACAAATCAGTCAAGGTATGCTTATGTCGTCCTTCTGGTGTTGAACCGGGCAAATCCCGACCATAAGCATCAATATTTTGCCCTAACAGCGTCACTTCCTGATATCCCTGTTCCCCTAAGAGAACCATTTCGTCCCGAATTGCTTCTGGTGTCCGTGATTGTTCCACGCCCCGGACATTAGGAACAACACAATAGCTACAACGCTCATTACAACCGTAAATAACATTCACCCAAGCACTAATGTCACTATCTCGTCGCGGCTTGGTAATATCTTCCATGATATAGATGGGTTCAGTTGCCACCACCTGGTTCCCTTCTTGGACTTGTTCGAGCAAATCCCCAAGGCGATTAGCATGTTGCGGACCCATCACTAAATCTAGTTCGGGAACCCGCCGTAATAACTTTTCTCCTTCTTGTTGCGCGACGCAGCCAGCAACAATCAGGGTTAAATCAGCACTATTTTGTTTCCGTTTTGCCTGCCGTCCAAGATAAGAATAAACTTTTTGTTCAGCGTTATCACGAATCGTGCAAGTATTATAAACTACAACATCAGCCAGATAAGGATCAGCTTCAGCTTGATAACCCATTGCGTCTAAAATTCCTGCCATGCGTTCGGAGTCCGCTTTATTCATCTGACAGCCAAAAGTAGTGATGTGATAGCGACGGGGAGTAGTTGAGGTCATGGTTCGCAATTGAGCTTCTAGAGGAAAAAATCGGTTCAACGATAGATCTCGCATATCGTATGTTAGCGCATTGGAAACGTTCGATGATTAAGCAGTGTAAAGTTCATTGCTAATCTCATTCACATTGGTTTGCTAAAACAGGGAGATTAAACTAGAAAAGCATTGCTTTATTGGTTTAGACCCCTATGCAGCCTGTTGATTTAACCACGCTCAGAGCCGTTTGCGCCGATTTACGAGCATTTTGGCTACCCGCTCGTTTAGAACAAGTTTATCAGCGCGATCGCCTCACCATTGCCTTAGCGCTACGCACACTAAAAGGAAGAGACTGGTTAACCCTCTCCTGGCATCCCCAAGCAGCCAGAATTTGTCTGGATGATGCCCCACCCCGTACCCCGGATACCTTTACCTTCAGTGACCAATTGCGTCACCAACTGCAAGGGTTAGCTTTAACAGCCATTCCCCTGCTTTCTCCTTGGGAACGGGTCATTGATTTCCAATTTGCCCCTCGCCCTGGTGATGAGCCATTATGGCATCTCTACGCAGAAATTATGGGGAAATATAGCAATGTCATTCTCACCGATACCAACCAACAAATTATCACCGCCGCCCATCAAGTCAGCCCGGAAAAATCGAGTCTGCGCCCGATCCAAACTGGACAACGCTACGACCCCCCACCTCCCCTCACAGGCAATATTCCCAGTCGCGAGGAATCCCAGGAAAGTTGGCAAGAACGAGTAGGGTTAATTCCCGGTGAACTCAAGCGACAACTCTTAAAAACCTATCGCGGCTTAGGACCAAATTTGGTCACTGCGATGATCGAACGCGCCGGTTTAAATCCCCAACAAACCACAGATACTTTAACTCAAGAAAACTGGCAAACCTTATTTCAAGTGTGGCAAGAGTGGTTAGAAATTCTGGAAACAGAAACCTTTCAGCCGGGATGGACCGAAAAAGGATTTACGGTTTTGGGTTGGGGAATGATTGAACCGGTGGCTTCGGTGCACATTCTCCTGAAAACCTACTATACCCAACAGCTCAATCAACACTCTTTCAAACAACTTCATCATCAACTGCTACAAAAAGTGAGTAGCTTGATCAAAAAACAACTCCAGAAACAACAAACCTTTCAGGAGCGCCTCAAACAGTCAGATGATGCCGAAGTTGAACGCCAACGCGGAGACTTACTGATGGCGTATTCTTATCAATGGGAACCGGGATTATCAGTGATCGAATTACCTGATTTTGAAACCGGTGAACGGGTCAAAATTCCCTTAAACCCAGAAAAAAATGCCGTGCAGAATGCGCAAGCCTACTATAAACGTCATCAAAAGTTGAAACGGGCTCGTCAAGCAGTGGCCCCTCTCCTCGCGGAAACAGACAAAGAAATTCAGTATCTCCGACAAGTCGAAGCGGCTTTAAACCAGTTAGAAGATTACCAAAAAGAAGAAGATTTACAAACCCTGAAAGAAATTCAAGAAGAGTTGATTGAACAGGGTTATATTATCCCACAACGAGAACGTCCCAGTATGGAGCAAGGGCAACCGATTACTTACCATACTCCCAGTGGATATGAAGTTTTAGTGGGACGGAATAATCGGCAAAATGATCAACTGACATTTCGCACAGCAGTTGATTATGATTTATGGTTCCATTCACAAGAAATTCCGGGGAGTCATGTTTTGTTGCGATTGCCGCCAGGAGCAGTTCCTGACGAAAACGATTTACAGTTTGTTGCCAATGTAGCAGCGTACTATTCTCGCGCCCGAGAAAGTCAGCAAGTGCCGGTTATTTATACAAAACCAAAGTACGTTTATAAACCGAAAGGGGCAAAACCAGGGATGGCACTCTATGATCATGAGACCGTAATTTGGGGTTATCCGGAAACAATTGCGGAATAAAACTTGAACTAGCGTTAATGTAAAATCATCGTTTTAGTGCATCATTCAGGTATGATTTCCCAATTATTAGCCATTCCTGACAACTTAAGGTAAAACTCATTTTGTCAACTCTCTGTTAATTAAATTTTATAAATCATTAATCCTTTGCTCTAAGAGGGATTGGAGCTTTAGCTCAAATTGGA
>CAZAYV010000127.1:0-11328 GCA_964489465.1 uncultured Dactylococcopsis sp.
GTCATTAGTCATTGGTCATTAGTCATTAGTCATTAGTCATTAGTCATTAGTCATTGGTCACTGGTCACTGCTAAAAGAGCTTGTTGCAATTTCTGATTTTCTTCGGGGTGACGAATCGCGATGCGGAAATAGCCCTCACCCAATTCGGGAAAACTGAGACAGTCACGGATAAGAATTTGAGAGCGTTTCAGAAGTTCGGCTTGCAATTGAGAGGCACGGAGATCGGTGGCGACCAGAAAGAAGTTTGCTGCGGTAGAAAGCGGGGATAAGCCAGGAATACTCTTTAAATCTTGATAAAAGCGCGATCTCGCTGTGGCTAGCCATTGCCATGTTTTTTCTTGAAAAGCCGTATCTTGAATAACAGCGATCGCTGCCTCCTCGGCTAAGCTGTTTACAGACCAAGGATCGCGCCATTGCTGCCACTGTTGTAATCGTTGCGGATGAGTAAGCGCATAACCGATGCGAAGTCCAGGCAGGCTATAAAATTTTGTCAGCGATCGCAGCACAACCAAATTGGGATAGTGTTCTACATCTGCGAGCAAACTTTCTTGGTCATCGGGCGGTAAAAAATCCATAAATGCTTCATCGACCACAACTAAAGCAAACTGTTCTAAATAAGGCAAAATCTCCCTCCGAGAGAACAGTTGACCGGTGGGGTTATGGGGGTTATTTAATAACAGCCCACAATTTTTTATCGCTGGTGGCTCGAAAATCAATGGTTGCTTCTGCATCGGGTTTTGCAGCATTCCCTCTACCTCAAGAGGACAGGGCGTAATTTTTGCCCCAAACGCCTCTAAAGCGCGAGTATAGTCCCGAAAACCAGGTTTCAGCACATAAACTGTCTCTAATCCTGCTAATTCGCGCCCAACCCAAGTCAGTAATTCTGCTGCCCCATTTCCTGGTAAGATCCACTCGGGTGCTAAATGATGCCATTTCCCCAATGTTTCTCGCAGTTGGACATAATTGGGGTCAGGATAGTGTTTTAAGCGATGAAGCCCCCGTTGGATCGCACTGATCGCACTATCAGGGGGACCCAGGGGGTTAATGCTAGCGGAAAAATCCAATATCACAGAGGGGGAACATCCCGCGATTTGGGCTGCCCAGTTTAAGTTCCCTCCGTGTATTGGTCGTGTCATAACAGTTTAACTCGATTAGGGGTGATTACTTTTTATCCTCAGGCGCAACCCGTTCCTTAAATAATTTCCCAGCAGAAAAAGCAGGGACGGAGGTTGCAGGAATTTCCATTTTATCCCCTGTTTTGGGATTGCGACCTTCCCGGGCTTTCCGTTCCCGACGTTCAAAAGAACCAAAACCAACCAAGGTTACTTTTTCCCCTTCCGATACCGCTTCCATAATGGTTTCTAGGGCAGCAGTCAGGACAGCGTCGGCTTGTTTTTTCGTTACAGTTGCGCGATCGGCAATTTTATCGACTAAATCACCTTTATTCATGGTTAATCTCCTAATTTGAGGTTGTTTCTCTACGATAACGGCAGATTGCTTGCGCTTAACAAGTTTTCTTTGCATTTACTAACATACACGTTTAGCAAGGCAATGAATAAAAGCCTAGGATACATATATGTTCTATGTTTCACTGCATCATTCTAAACTCTGATTGCCCATTGTGGATCGTCAAAACCATTAAATTAAGTACATTTCGGGATTTTTTTACGTTTTGAAACTTAAAATCGTGATTTGTATTACTAAAAAAATGAAAATTCCATGCGAGTGCTTAACAATTTCGCGACAAACGATTAACAATTCCTATCTTTTGCCATCATGTTTGGCTAAGCATAATGAATCATAAGTCCTCAAACCTTGAGGAAACCTTAAAAATTACTCAACCTCTAAATTAAGTTCCCCGAATGACTGTTCTTTTACCTGCTGTTGTCCCGGTGGCGCTGATTATTTTGATCGGCGCGATCGCGCAACGCTACCTCTCCCTTGACCGCTCAACCCTTTCTCAACTCGCCCTCTATATTCTGATTCCAGCTTTGGTGGGAGATAAGTTATATCGCACCACTGTCTCTCCCCAGGGAGCAATGGGATTAGTCACTGGTTTCGTCATCACTTCTGCTTTATTGTATTTGATCGTGTTAGGAATCAATTATTCGGTAAAGCCACCCGCAACAGTGGGAAAAAGCCTCCTTGCCACGACAATTTTTGGCAATGTGGGCAATCTAGGACTCCCCTTGAATAGTTTTGCTTTTGGCGATGGTGGATTAGAACGAGCAATTATTTGCTTGATTACCTCAGCAATTCTTTTATTCGGCGTTGCCCCTGCTGTCATTAAAGGCGGAGGCTGGTGCTATGGTATCAGCATGACCTTCAAATTACCCTTATTCTGGGCGATGATTGCCGGGATCACGTTTCATCTCCTGCAAGTGGAATTTCCCTATCGTTTAGATGTGGGCATTGAACAGTTAGGACGAGCGTCCATTCCCATTGCTTTACTCATTTTAGGGATGCAATTAGCGAGTACTCGTTTTGCCCTGGGAAAATATGAACTGTTGGCATCGGGGTTACGATTATTAGTTGCTCCCGCGATCGCGCTTGGCGTCGGATTATCATTATCATTAACCGGACTTGATCTCAAAGTGTTAGTTCTACAAACAGCCATGCCGGCGGCAGTGAATACCGTCTTGATGGTCGGGGAATTTGGGGGCGAAGCGGATCGCACCGCCCGGACAGTGGTCGTTTCTACCTTGTTGAGTTTTATCAGTTTACCCCTAATTTTGGGGATTCTGACCGAACTGGTAGGCTAGCCAGTTGGATAGTGGTCGCCGGTCAAAAACCCAACTCTTTCCAAAGCATCATCGGTCATGTTTTCTGAATCAGTTGTCGGCTGCTTAAAATGTCCTTGTCACTTAATTGTTTAATGGCGGAGATAGGAACCGTTATGACTTTCAGTGATTCGCCAATAGCGTTAAATACTTCTAAAACACAGCCCATTTCACCTCCTGTGGGGTGAGGAACAAAATCGATCAGTGTAGCAATATCTCCTTGTTGGAGTTGGTATTCAGGAAAGTTACGGGTTAGTGCAACTTCTTGATAGAGTTCTAAATCCATGATTCTATCCTCGATAAGGTTTTAGGGTTATAAAGTAAAACTTATTGTCAATTTTGCGTTTTTGCCAAACTGTAATAACAGGTAACTTTCGATTGTTGATTCCTTTTAGTTCGCCAATGACTTGGTAATATGTTCCATATTCGTCGATCACATCTTCTATCGCTTCGTTTTCTTGAATTATTGTTTGGATTGCTATCTTGAGTTGTTCCCAGTTCTCTAGTCTAAACCCAGCCTGATCCAAATATTGGGACTTGTCATTTCTTTGCTTGAAAACTAGCAGGTACTTGGTAAGTTTCTGATCTTGAATGATCGCATCTGGCGGAATTTTCATTATTCCCTAAATAGGGTAGGAATAGTGAGAGAATTTGGGGGCGAAGCGGATCGCGCTGCCCGGACTGTGGTCGTTTCTACCTTGTTAAGTTTTATCAGTTTACCCCTTATTTTGGGGATTCTGACCGAACTGCTGGGCTAGCCAATGGGGATAAGCTGCTGCGTCTTCTTTCGTGAAGGTTTCTGGGCAGTTTTGACCCACTTCCCACACAATTTGATACAAACTATCTTGGTCTCCAGTACTTTCTAAACCAAAAGTCCACCAGTTTTGCTCTTGGACCCGCAGTTGGGTTAATTCCAGATTACAAAATGCTTCCGGTGATAAGACAAATTGACGTTGTAATCGCGCTTTTTCCACTGCTACCCAAGCCGGATCTTGCGGTAAAAAGTCTTGCATACTCTCGGCTTCACACAGCCATTTCACCCACTGTTCCACAATGCCCTCTCCTGGTTGCGGTAAAGCAAGCGGGGAAAATTGTTGTTCTCGCCATTTCACTTCTAACCGTCCTTGGCGAAACTTAATATTTAAATCATCACAGGGCGCGATCGGTTGTAAATACCAATCAGTGCGGCTTTCTGCTTCTTCTAATCGTTTCCCAGGGCAATCTTGATTAAACCAGCGACTCATTGGGAGTGGAATTTCTCCCTGCTTAAACCAACGCATTTCTAGTGTTCTTAACACCGTGACCTCCTAAATTCATTCAGTATTAAGGAATCATAATGATTCAGTATCATGGGTTGCCTGAATTGCCCCCCGATCTGCTATCCTATATCTCATAATCTTACTTATTGAATTTTATTTGCAATAATTAGCTGGAGTGAAAACGTTCCTCATGTCACAACAAGCCCTTTGGATTAGTGTGAGTCCTACCCTAAAGCGATTTCACCGTCCCTTACAAACTTACCTTTCCCGTCAATTAACAATTCAAGAATGGGCCTATCAGCAAGCAGAAGATGAACCTTGTAGCTTAGATATTCCCCTCACTTTATTGCATGATTATCTCAAATATGCCAATCATCCAGTCCATCTCCTCGGACACAGTACCGGCGGCGTCGTCGCCTTTCTCTATGCGCTGCGATATCCAGAACGGGTGCAATCGCTGACGCTATTAGGGGTTGGGGTCAATCCTTTAATTGACTGGCACGCCCATTATTATACGTATCGCCAACTCTTATCTGCCTGTAGTCAAGAAATTGTCTTAGCGCAAATGGTACGAGCTTTATTTGGAGGGCAAGATCAAAAGCGCACCAAAGGGTTTGTGAAACTCTTAGCAGAAGACTTACAGGCCACCCCTTCTCCCCACTCTCTGATGCAACGAAGTCGCCTCCAAGCCCAAACCATTACTTCTCCTTTATTCGTCTGTGGCAGTCAAAATGACGTCATTGTTGACCCTAATGCGCTCAACGGTTGGAAAAATTACTTTAAACCCACTGATCGCACTTGGGAATGTCGCACTGGACATCACTTCTTTCATTATTATCATCCCCAGCTAGTGGGAGATGCTATTCTCGATTTCTGGCAAAGTGTGGCATCAAACAGCAGCGCGATCGAGCAAACAGCGAAAATTGATTAAAGATGAAATGAGGACGAATCTTTGACAAGTGATCCGAGGCTCCCCAATAATAAAGGGGTGATAAAAACTAGCGTGCGATGCTTACAGTTCAGTATTCGACCTAAGAGCGAATCTTGCTGCTAAAAGCTATCTTGTTGTGAATGAACTCAAACATGAAAATTGCCACCTGGAATGTCAACTCAATTCGCACTCGCAAAGACCAAGTTTTGAACTGGTTAAAGCATCAGGAAGTGGATGTTCTCTGTTTACAAGAAACGAAAGTTATTGATGAAGCTTTTCCAAGAACACCCTTTGAAGAGTTGGGATATTCTGTGTACGTTTCTGGACAAAAATCCTATAACGGTGTGGCAATCTTTAGTCAGCAACCTTTAGACTCCCCTTCAGCGGGTTTTAGCCCCATTTTGGGGGAAGAAATTGTTGGCACTTATGATGAACAAAAACGTGTGATTAGTGGCATGATTAACGGAATTCGGATTGTTAATCTTTATATTCCCAACGGTAGCAGCGTGGGTAGTGAAAAATATAAGTATAAACTGGCTTGGTTTGAAGTTTTAAAGCAATATCTTCAGCAGCTGATCACAGAAACAGAAGTTTGTCTCTGTGGTGACTTTAACGTTGCGCCTGAGGACCGAGATATTTATGATCCCAAAGGAAAAGAAAAGCATATTATGTCCTCTCCCTTAGAACGAAAAGCACTGGAAACAATCAAGTCATTAGGCTTCCAAGATGCATTTCGCAAGTTTAATCAAGAAGGCGGACATTATAGTTGGTGGGATTATCGCACCCGTGGATTTTCTAAAAACCGAGGCTGGCGGATTGATCATCATTTTTTAACCCCAGGACTTTATCAAAAAGCAGCCAATTGTTGGATCGATATTGTTCCTCGTCAACAAGAAAAACCCAGTGATCATACACCCGTGATTCTTGAATTTTGATCCAATTCTGACTGACAGGGTAATAAGCACCGATGCAAAATTATTTACACAAAGGGTTAAATCACAACCCTTGTATCACGAGAGGCTTGGCTCATAAAAATAGGTAATTAATTCTGCGCACCTGCTTACCATTTATCAAAAATTAAATCCCATTGAAAGGGTTTGGCAACAACTAAAAAAAGGCTTTAAAAATTTCAGTTTTCTTCACCTCGATGACTTAAGGAAGCGCGTTACTAATCTTTTAGATCAATTCTACTGATCACACCTTAGATAGAATAGGGAAGAAAAACGTTATACACAAGCTACAAGCTAACCCGGAAATGTCCCCAGTTGAAACTCCTACAGAAACTGATCGCGCTCAAGAAGACTATCTTAACGAAATCCCCAATGAAACCGAGATGTCAATTTTTGACCATCTCGAAGAACTCCGCTGGCGGATCTTTTATTCTCTGATTGCAGTGGGGGTAGGCATTATTGGCTGCTTTATTTTTGTGCGACCGATTGTGGAAGCCTTACAAGTTCCCGCGCAAGGGGTAAAATTCCTGCAACTAGCACCCGGTGAATACTTTTTTGTGTCGATCAAAGTTGCCGGTTACAGTGGGTTACTGGTGGCAAGCCCGTTTATTGTCTATCAAATTCTGTTATTTATCCTCCCTGGCTTAACCAGAGGGGAACGTCGTCTCCTGGTTCCGGTGATGGTCGGGTCAACCTTACTCTTCGGCGTCGGCTTAGTTTTTGCCTATTATGCCCTGGTTCCTGCTGCGTTAAAGTTCTTTATTAATTATGGGGAAGACGTGGTGGAACAGATGTGGTCGATTGATAAATATTTTCGCTTCGTTCTCTTGCTGCTGTTTAGTACCGCTTTAGCCTTCCAAATTCCAATTATTCAAGTGCTGTTAGGACTCTTAAGAATTGTTTCTTCCCAAACCATGATTTCCGGATGGCGTTATATTGTCCTAGGTTCGGTGGTACTCGGTGCAATTTTGACTCCTTCTACTGATCCAATGACCCAATCTCTCCTGGCTGGCGCTGTGCTGGGTTTATACTTCGGTGGTATTGGTGTTGTCAAACTCCTCGGAAGATGACGGAAAGCGCAAGTCATGATTATGCGTTGCGCTTATCTACATCGAAAAACACTCTAAATGAAACTTCCTAATCCTGAAGATGCAATTATTGATGACGAAAAACTAGTCAGCTATTGTCTCAACCCCTATCATTCAGATGGTCAACATAAAGCTCGTGTCTTCAAAGCTTCCCTTAATTTATATATTGAAAATGTAGAAGCACTAAAATTAGCATTATTAGAAGCAATCAAAGAAAACGAGGCTGTTCTTGATAAGCGTAATCGCTAGGGTCAAAAATATGTGATTGAATTTCCGATGACTTATGAGAACAAAACAGCTACAATTCACAGCGTTTGGATTGTCAGAGATGAGGAAAACTTTCCTCGTCTAATCACTTGTTATGTGCTTTAAGCAAGAGGAGAAATTCTTATGAAAAAACTTGATGTCGTTGCCCTCTTAAAGGATTTACCAGAACTGAAATTATACCGAGGGCAAGTTGGGACAATTGTGGAAGAGTATGAACCTGGTATTTTTGAGGTAGAATTTAGCGACACAAGGGGGCATGCCTACGCGATTGAAACATTGCAAGAAGAGCAACTAATTCTATTGCACCATGAACCTTTAGAGGATGATCGCGTTGCTTCGTAAGATGTACTTATAACATAGCTCATTTTCAAAGACAATTTGACGGCTCCTGAGTTTTATTTTGTGTTTGATCTGGCATTTTAGAAAGTCTCTCTTATCAAATTAACTTATTTACGATTTCTTTTAACTACTTCCTGTCGCTCTTGAATTTTCCTTCAATAATATTGGCAATTCTTTCATCGTTTAATTCAGAATAGCAAGGAAAAACATTAGGTAAAAACTAATCTGGAAATATCTGCAGCCCAATCCTTGCTAGCAGAGGCTGTGTTAGGCTTATAGTTTGGTAGCCTTGGCAAAAGTAAAACTGCTCGGACAATGACAGAAAGCGCAAACTACGCGATTGATTTTGGAACTAGTAACACGGTGATTACTCGTTGGAATGCAACGACAGAACAAGCAGAAGTCGTTCCCCTCTCAGGAATTTCTCAACAGTTACCGAATAACCCGCCGTTAATTCCGAGTTTGCTGTATGTGGAAGATGCAAGCCAGGATAAAGTAGTAGTAGGACAAGCGGTGCGCGATCGCGCTCTCGATGTGAAATCCGATCCCCGTTTTTTCCGCGGGTTTAAGCGGGGAATTGCCGCACCCGTGCAAGGGTTTCTCCCGGAGTTAGATGGAAAAATCGTTGATTTTGAACAGGCGGGGGAATGGTTTTTGCAAAGTTTAACCCAGCAGCTTCAAGCGGAAGCCAAAACAGACATCGAGTCGTTGGTGTTAACAGTTCCGGTGGATAGTTTTGAAGCGTATCGCAATTGGTTAACGCAAGTTTGCGCCCATCTTGAAGCGAAACAAGTCCGTTTGCTAGATGAACCCACTGCTGCAGCCTTAGGCTATGGAACCACTCAGGATGATGTTTTACTGGTGATTGACTTTGGCGGAGGAACCGTTGATTTCTCTCTTGTTCAACTTAATCTGGGGGAAGAAGGGAAACAACCCCTCGGTTTTATTTTGAAGTGGGGAGATAAGTTACTGGGAGAAAAGTCCTCGCAGAAGGTAAAAACGGCGCGAGTCTACGGGAAAGCAGGGGCCAATTTAGGCGGTGGGGATATTGATGATTGGCTGGTGGATTATTTTGCCAATACACAGGGAATTGAAAAGTCAGCGTTAACCACCCGTTTGGCGGAACGGTTGAAAGTCCAATTATCCTCTCAAGAATACGCCGAAGAAGTCTATTTTGATGAAGCAACTTTAAATACCCTGGAATTAAAATTAGAGCGTGATCGCTTTGAGGAAATTTTACGGGAGAATCAGTTTTTTGAGCAACTAGATGATTTGATGACTCAAGTGTTGCAACAAGGGCGACGCAATGGCATTGAAGCAGCGGAAATTCAGTCCGTGTTGCTAGTTGGGGGAACGGTACAAATTCCCGCACTACAACAATGGTTAGAACAGTATTTTAACCCGAGTAAAATTAAATGTGATCGTCCCTTTAGCGCGATCGCGTCTGGTGCCTTACAACTGGCCCAAGGGTTTCAGCTGCAAGATTTTCTCTATCACAGCTATGGCATTCGTTACTGGAACTATCGCGAAAATAAACACAGTTGGCATCCTATTATTAAAGCCGGACAACCCTATCCTATGACAACCCCTGTGGAATTAACCCTTGGGGCTTCTGTGGAAAATCAGCCCAGTCTTGAACTCATTATCGGCGAACTGGGATCGGAAAGTAGTGGACGCACCGAAGTGTATTTTGATGGCAATCGCCTCGTCACACGAACCTTAGATGACTCGGAAACCAATGTCATTCCTTTAAATGAAGATGCCAAAACGATCGCGAATTTAACCCCAGCAGGAAGTCCAGGGCGCGATCGCGTTAAGATTCAATTTTGGGTTGATCAGCAGCGATCATTACGGATTACTGTCGAAGATTTACTAACCCAACAAATTTTGTTAAAAGAACAAGTTGTTACAGAATTAAGTTAATTGATCAGCGTTAAGCCACAATTGAATTTAAAAAATGAAAGCGTCTGCTAAGTTTTAAGGTTTAAGTCTCGTTTGTTATCTTCTCTGTTTCTCTTTCCAACAATACGCTTGCTATTGATTACTAAACGGTCTCAAGAAGTGATTTCTAGTTAGCTCATTCGCCCTTAAAGAACCACGCATTTTTTTAATCAGGACTTTTTTTGCATGTTGAATTGCTAGTATTCTAGGAGGGGAATTTCAGGGTTTTTAGCGATTCAATTGAGTGCAAAACCATTCACAATTGTTATATTCTATGATGACAGAGTTGCCGGATCGCGACTGATCTTGTCAAAGAAAAAAGTCGTTATGGAATTCACTTGATAAAGTGATAACAACATTTTATTTTAGGTTTGTGAGTGAGGAGTGATCAATGGTATTAAGTCGAAATAGTGTGAAGCGAGAAGTTGAGGTTTCTTCTCAGTCGTCTTTAAACACTGATCGCGCTTGGGTGGAAATTAACGAAGCTGCCCTCTACCATAACGTGCAAGCAATAAAAAAACTGTTATCCCCGAATACGGGTTTCATGGCAGTGGTGAAAGCAGACGCTTATGGTCACGGTGCGGTCAAAGTGGCAAAAACGGTGATTGCTGCCGGAGGAGACGCCTTTGCTGTTGCTACGTTACAAGAAGGAATTGATCTTCGTTTAGCTAAAATTACTGTACCGATTCTCGTCTTAGGCGCTATTAATACGGTAGAAGAAATACAAGCCCTCAGTCGTTGGTCTTTAGAACCCACCTTATGTTCCCCGCAACAAGGTCATTTTTTTGCCCAAACCTTACAAAAAATGGGTAAAACCTTACCCGTCCATTTAAAGTTAGACACAGGAATGTCCCGTTTAGGGGTGCTGTGGGAAGAGGCAGTTTCTTTTGTCTCTTCGATTCGAGAATGTCCAGAGTTAGAAATTAAAAGTGTTTACTCTCATCTAGCAACCGCCGATGAAAAAGATGATACGTTTATGCGGTTACAGCAGGAACGATTTGAAAGCGCGATCACGCAACTCAAAGCAATTCACTTTACGCCACCCTGTCTCCATCTTGCCAACTCTGCTGCTACTTTACGGGATGCCCGTTTTCACTATGATTTAGTGCGTGTCGGCTTAGCGCTTTATGGCTTATCTCCCTCCCCAGAATTAGCCCCAATTACCAATCTCCAACCCGCCTTACAAGTTAAAGCCCGCATTACCCAAATTAAAGACCTTCCCGCTGGTGCTGGGGTCAGCTATGGACATCAATTTGTTACAGATCGCCCTTGTCGCATTGCGGTTGTAGGAATTGGCTATGCCGATGGTGTTCCTCGCAATCTGTCTAACCGTTTACAAGTGCTTTTAAAGGGAGAAAGAGTTTTCCAAATTGGGGCAATTACAATGGATCAATTAATGTTAGATGTGACCCATTGTAACAATGTGCAACCCGGAGATATGGTGACTTTAATTGGAGAAGAAGGCAAAGATCGGATTACCGCAGATGACTGGGCACAAGCATTAGGAACCATTTCTTGGGAAATTTTATGCGGTTTTAAACATCGCCTCCCTCGGATTATTACGTCAGTTACTGATTCGGATTGAATATTGTAGATTACTTAATTAGGAACAATACCGTGCCGTATTATTTATACCATAGAAGATGAAACGTTAAGTTTTAATTACACGACTGGGAAGGTTATTTAATTACAAGAGGATTGGCTTGAGTAACAATTACTATGATGGCATCATGACCTCCAAAACTTGTTCAGTCAATTTTCCTTGAGTTAATA
>CAZAYV010000128.1:0-11328 GCA_964489465.1 uncultured Dactylococcopsis sp.
AGCGATAGTTCAGCAAGTTCATTTCTTCTGCTTCTACTCTATTTTTTGGATTTGCCATATTCATCTTGCTATTTAGTCTTTTTAGTGATTTTTGACTCTCAATAGCTTTGCATTCTATGGTCTATTTTGATGAAAAGCTTCAGTAAAAGAACTAGAAATTAAAATCAAAAATCCTGATAAAAATTAACCATTTTTGGGGTGGCAAAATGATTTTTTTATACATTAAAAAATCGATTATTTCTTGCTTGAAAACACTAAAATACCTTATTTTTTATGTATTCTCACAAAAGATATTACCTCTAACTAGATCTACGTAATTCTCCTTTTTTATTGTGCAATTATATTTTCCATATTCATCTTGCTATTTAGTCTTTTTAGTAATTCTTGACTCTCAATAGCTTTGCATTCTATGGTCTATTTCGATTAAAATTTTCAGTAAAAAAAACTAGGAACTCAAATAAAAAATCTATAAAAAATAAAAAACTAATTGTTTTTAGGCAATAATAATTAAACTGTATTATACATGAATATGATGTATTATTACTTAGATTAAAAATACCAAAATGTTTCATTTTTTATGTCTTCTTATAAGAAGTCCATTATCTAAATCCACGTAGTTCTACTTTCTTGATTGCGTAGTTTTTTCAGTAAACTCTATCTAGGATAAATTTATTTATGACCAGGCATCTACAAGCATTTCAAACAAACGAATTTGAAGATTTAGATCTGCAAGAAGTAAAGCTAGAAAAGCCAAATTGGTTTTCTTACTTAAGAACTCTTCGGCGGAAAGCTTTATTAATTTTTGGCATAACAGGATTAACTACATTTGCCGTTTTTTTAAACACCTTACGAAATCCTCTCACTTATAGTGGTGATTTTCGATTACTAATCGAACCTTTAACTTCAACTGATAAATTGACAGATCCTTCAACAATCACGAGAACTGAAGGAATTCCTAATGAAGATTTATTAAGTGTAGATTATCCTACGCAATTAGCAATTCTGAAAGGTGAAGGAATATTATTCAGCATTGCTCAGGAAATTAAAGGGAAAAACGCTGAAGTTAATATTAATAAGCTGATAAAAAAACTAGAGGAAGACCTCTTAGTCCAACGTATAGGTGGTAAGACTCGTAGAGATGAAACTAAAATTATAGAGGTAGCTTATACAGACGTAGATCCAGAACTAACCAAGGAAGTTTTAGAAGTAACAGCTCAGAAATTTATCAGCTATAGTGCTGAAGAACAAGAGAAAAGAGTTGATGCTGGGGTTCAATTTATTGACAAACAACTTTCTCAACTCCAAAAGGAACTGTCTACACTCCGAGGCCAACAAAAGCAACTCCAGGAGGAGTATCAACTAATTGAACCGAGTACTAGAGGGGAAGAATTATTTTCTCAAGTTCATCAGTTAACGCAACAACAGCGAGAAGTTGCTAGTCAATTTAGAGAATTGAGCGCACTTCAGAATAGGCTCCAGAAAAGGTTAAATCTAACACCGCAGGAGGCTTTGGTCGCTTTAACTTTGAATCAGGATCCTAACCGTGTTGCTTTATTAGAAAAGCTCCAAGAAATTGAAAGAGAGTTTGCTATCACTTCAGCGAGCTTTAGAACCAACCATCCGGTTTTACAAGAATTAAAAGAACAACAACAAAATCTTATTGACTTACTTGATCAAAAAACACAGCAACTTTTAGATCAAATTTCGATTCCTGTAGATAGAAATTCTCCAGCTTTAGAATATCAAGATCCAACTCGCCTTAACCAGATCCAGCAACTAGTAGATACAACAAATCAAATTGAGGAATTGAGATCGCGCTATCAGTCTTTAACAGCAAGTAAAGAAAAGGTAGCTGAGCAAGCAGAGCAATTTCCAGAGATTGCAAGCCAGTATAGAGAAGTAGAAGAACAAATAGGATTGACCAACCAAATTGTTAATCGGCTAAAGAGCCAGAGAGAAATCCTGCGTTTGGAAATTTCTCAAAATAAGATGCCATGGGAGCTTTTGAGTGAGCCTCAAATCAACAGAGATGTTGATGGTAATCCTGAAGCCACTGCAAGCAATAGTAAAATTCAACTCTTAGTAGGAGTAATAGGAGGAATGTTTCTCGGTTCAATAGCAGCACTTCTAATTGAAAAACGCCAGGATATTTTTTATGAGTCAGAAGATATTCCAGATAAAGTTTCAGTACCACTTTTAGAAACAATTCCTTTTATAGGCGAAAAATCTAATAATTCTTATCCAAAAAGATCATTATCATTTGTTAATGCAATTGAGTCCTTATATACTAAACTGTCTTTAACCTATACCGCTCCTCCTATTCAATCTTTAGTGGTTACATCGGTAGAACCGAATAAAAATCAATCTATAATTGCTTTTAACCTAGCTCAAGTAGCTGCTGCTATGGGAAATCAGGTTATCCTAATTGATGCTGATTTCCACGACTCCGAACTTCGTAATCCATTAAAATTAACTGATCAGCAAGAGTCAGAACATAGTTTAAGAAAGTTTAGTGATTCAGGGGAACTTATCCAAAGTTCACAAGTGGATAATCTATCGGTTTTGACTTTAGGCATTTCTTTACGTAAGACCGGGAAAAGACTTTGGTCTAATCAAATAAAACAAATGATGAAAACTTGGCAAGAAAAATATGACCTTGTGATATATAATGGTCCTCCTTTATCCCAATCTGTAGATATTCATTTTCTTGCCGCTCATACGGATGGCATTATGTTAGTTTCAGAAATTAAAAAGTCTAAATGTTCTGTCGTCAAAAAGAGCATTGAACAACTAAATGATTATAATTTGAATCTTTTAGGGGTAGTTGCTATTGAGCAGAGTTTAAATCAAAATTTATCAGAACAAGATAGAATTGATGATTTTAACAATACTTATAATAGTGATTTACATAATAAAAACTCAGATTAAAAAAATGCTAGGCTTTATACTGTGAAAAGAATTATCTCTACTTAATTTCAGATTTTACTGGGTACAAATTAAACGAAATTCCAACAAATTTAACGCTTTTTTGTAGGGAAATTAACTTTGTAATTCTCTCAAAAACAATTTAATTTATTAGCCTACTTTTCAGTTAACAATTTTTATGGAAACTTGCAAGATCTTAAATATTAATATTTGTAATATTTCGCTAACAGAATTACTAATAGATATCCAAAAAGGGGGATTTGTTGTTACTCCCAATGTTGATCATCTGATAAAGTTGCAAAAAGATGATGCTTTTTTTGTAGCATATAGTAATGCAGATTATGTAATTTGTGACAGCAAAATTATTCAATGGATATCGTTTTTTTTGGGCAATAAAATTCAAGAAAAAATATCTGGATCTGATTTTTTTCCTGCTTTTTATTTGTATTATAAAAACAATCAAGATATGAGAATATTTTTATTAGGAGGTTCTAAAGGAGTGGCAGATAAAGCCAGACAAAAGATTAATCATAAAGTAGGCAGGAACATAGTAGTTGGATCCTATTCTCCATCTTTTAGTTTTGCAAGTAACGAAATCGAGTCCCAAAGAATAGTTAAACTAATTAATGCATCTGGGGCAACCGTTTTAGCGATAGGGGTAGGAGCTCCCAAGCAGGAAAAATGGATTAATAAATATAGGCAGGAATTGAAGAATATTAAAATTTTTTTGGCTATTGGAGCCACTCTTGATTTTGAAGCGGGACATTTTAAAAGAGCACCAAAATGGATGAGTGATAACGGACTAGAATGGTTCTATCGACTATTGTGTGATCCGAAGCGATTGTGGAAAAGATATTTGGTAGAAAGCCTCCCCTTTTTTTGGTTGGTTTTACAACAAAAGCTCAATCTGTATAAATACCAACCACCAAAGAATTAATCAGTAAACATGCCATTAACTGCGACAAAAAAAATTGCTGCTCAAGGTGCTGCCTGGACTGTATTTGGATATGGCTTTAGCCAAGGGGTGCGACTAGTTGGCAACTTAGTTTTAACACGTTTATTAGTCCCTGAGTTGTTCGGTCTAATGGCTTTAATCCAGACTTTTATCACGGGTCTGAACTTATTTTCTGATGTGGGGATTGGTCCGAGCATTATTCAAAACAAGCGTGGTGAAGATCCAGAATTTTACAATACTGCTTGGACGCTCCAGGTGATACGAGGCTTTGGATTGTGGCTTTGTTGCTTAATTATTGCTTGGCCGATTGCTAAGGTTTACGATAATGGGCAATTCATCTGGCTGATTCCTGTTGTCGGATTAACTACAATTATTTCTGGTTTCAATTCGACTGCTTTATTTGTTCTGAACCGCAGGATCGCTTTAGGCAAATTAACTATCTTTGAGTTGGGAATTCAAATAATTTCCTTGACAGTCATGATTATTTGGGCTGCGCTTAGTCCAACAATATGGGCATTAGTTGGGGGAAACTTAGTTTCAACATTTCTTAAGATGGCCTACAGTCATTGGTTAATTCCTGAACAACACAACTACTTTACCTGGAATAAACGAGCTTCTCAAGAATTATTTTCCTTTGGTCGATGGATATTTATATCAACTGCTATGGCCTTTCTCGCTGGTCAGGCTGACAGATTAATTCTTGGTAAACTTGTTTCCTTAGAGTTATTGGGAGTATATACAGTTGCTTTTACATTTGCTGACTTACCTCGACAGGTAGTTGGTAGATTAGGTAGCAAATTAATATTTCCCTTGGTTTCTCAGCATACTAATCTACCCCGAAGCAGTCTTCGCACTAAAATCCTACCAAAACGGCAACTCATGCTACTTGGATTAGCTTGTCTGCTGACCGTTTTGGTTAGTTTTGGAGATGTTATCATTCGAAGCTTGTATGACGACAGATATGCTCAAGCTAGTTGGATGTTACCAGTTCTTGCACTTGGTATCTGGCCAATTGCACTTTTCCAAAGTATTAATCCATCCCTCTTAGCTATTGGCAAACCATTCTATGGTGCTTGTGGAAATTTACTTAAGTTAATTTACATGATTATTGGATTACCTGTTGCATTTTCTATGTTAGGAGTTTTAGGCGTAATTATTGTTATTGCTTTTAACGATCTTCCTCTTTATGGTGCAGTTACTTATGGTATGTGGCGAGAAAAACTAGCTGTTATTGAACAAGATATTCAAATATCCCTATTGCTAATTGTATTAATTAGTCTAGTTTGCACTGGTCGATACTTTTTAGGTTTTGGGCTTCCACTGGAAGAAATATTATAGCTAATTAAGTTAATGAGAATTAATGAAAGAAATGCGCCTACCTGATTTTCTAATTATTGGTGCTGCTAAATCAGGCACTACAACGCTATATAAATACTTAGACAAGCATCCGCAAGTTTTTTTTAGTGCAATTAAAGAACCTCAATTCTTGGCTTTAGATGAAAAATACGCTAAAGGAATAGAATGGTATGCGTCGCTATTTAATTTAGCGCAGCCCAATCAAGTCTGTGGCGAAGCATCAACAGACTACACTAAGTTTCCTTTGTATCCTCAAACAGCATCCCGGATGGCTCAAGTTCTCCCCGAGGTAAAGATGATTTATATTATGCGCCATCCAGTCGAACGCGCTTATTCCCACTACGTTCATTTAACCCGGGGTAAAAAAGTGACAGAAACCTTTGAGGAACAGATTCAAAGGACAAGTGTTTGTCTAGATACCAGCAACTATATTCTACAGATAGAAAATTACCTAAAGTTTTTTTCTAAAGAATCTTTTCTGTTTTTATTAATGGAAGATCTAATCGATCAACCCGAACAAACCCTAGACAAAATTTGTCATTTTATCAATGTAGATAATGAAATTAATTTAACAACAGAAATGCCAGTGGTTGCTAATTCTCGGAACAAGCATTTTGAAGATACAATCCGGGAAAAAATAACGGCTCCTTTACGATCATTTCCAGGAGTTGGCACTGCCGCAACACTCTTACCACAATCATGGCGCGATTGGAGCTATGAGCAATTAAAAAAATCATTTTATGGGGAACAAATTATGCAACAGTATATGCCGCCACCGATGCAATCAGATACTCGTCAAATGCTATTAGAAAAATTTAGCTCCTGTAATCAAAAACTCGCTGAATTTCTTAACCGTGATTTATCCCATTGGGAAATCTAATTATTACTTATGAGTTTTTTGACAAATTTAGTCATGTTTAGCTGGATTCCAGCAATCATATTGATTTTTAGCTATTTAGGTCCTCAACAGGCAGTGGTTAGTTGTTTCATAGGGGCTTGGCTTTTTCTCCCCGAAGCAAGCTTCCCTATACAGGGGCTTCCAGACTATACCAAAATATCAGCAACCTGCTATGGCATCTTGTTCGCCATCGTCATCTACCATGGAAAACCTTTTCGTTTATTTCGAGCAAGTTTTCGATGGGGTTGGCTTGATTTATTGCTAATTGTGCCCGCTAGCGTTATTTACTATGCAAAACACTTTAAATCATTTAGATTGGGTTGGCTCGATTTACCAATGATCATTTGGTGCCTATGCCCTTTTGCTTCTTCAATGGCTAATGGTCTTGGTTGGTACGACGGTTTATCAGCTTCACTCGCACAAACAGTATTTTGGGGAGGACCTTATTTGTTGGGGCGCATTTACCTTAACAGCTTAGCTGGATTGAAACGATTAGCCATTGGTATTTTTATTGGCGGTCTAATTTATGTTCCATTGTGCTTATTTGAAGTGCAGATGAGTCCACAGTTGCATAATATAATTTATGGCTATCATCCCCACTCATTTGCTCAAACAATGCGCTACGGAGGATTTAGACCAACAGTTTTCATGCAACATGGCCTGATGGTAGGCATGTGGATGATGGCAGCTACCCTAGTAGGAATTTGGCTTTGGAAAACTCGAGTCCTTCGGCAGTTCTGGGGCATTCCAATGCCTTACGTCATAATAACTTTAATCATCACCCTATTTTTAGTTAAATCGACTGGGGCATATGTCTATCTCCTAGCTGGAGTAGTTATCTTATTTATAGCTCGTTGGTTTCGGACTGCAGTGGTGCTGCTACTGTTAATGGCTAGCATATTGTTTTACCTATACTTAGGGTCAAGCGGTAACTTAAACGGCGATCGCGTTGTTTCTTGGGCAGCGACAATTTTTAATGAAGAGCGAGCTCACTCTTTAGAATTCAGGATTGACAATGAAGAAATCCTTTCAGAGAAAGCACGCGAGCAACCAATCTTTGGTTGGGGAGGGTGGGGACGAGCCAGAGTATATGAAGAAAACTGGGCAGGAGAACTGGTAGATATTACAGCCACTGACAGTCTTTGGATTATCACCTTTGGAAATCATGGCTATGTTGGTTTAATCAGTTTAACGACAGCCATGTTATTGCCTGTTATTATTTTTTGTTGTGGGCGATACCCAGCAAAATATTGGTCTCACCGCCAAGTAGCACCAGCAGCAGTCATAGCTGTAGTGGTGGTTTTGTATATGCTTGATTGTACCTTGAATGCCATGCTTAATCCAGTCTTTACGCTTGCCTGTGGCGGTATATCAGGGCTGGTGCAACAAGACAAAAAAATTAGTACAACATCACTCAAATTAAGCCAGCTAAGAGAGTAGGTATATAGCAATCAGGAAACAGTCGTTTGACAGTATTAAAAGCATCTTCAATACGCCAACATTTTTGGTACAAATCGTTGACAACATAGGGGGTAATATTTCTGAGTCAAGCACCGAAGTCAAAGAAGTCAAAATAGAATGAGTCAAGTATTGGTGAGGGCGCGTCCCTGGAGGTTTCCTCCAGGGCTTGTGTCGCCCGTCAACGACTCTATAGTTTAACTCGTGAAGCTTTGCATAATTTCCTTAAATTCGCCTACAGTTTATTAACTCAAGGAAAATCTACTGAACAAGTTTTGGAGGTCATGACGCCATTATAGTAATTTTTACTCAAGCCAATCCTCTTTTAATTCAATAACCTTCCAAGTCGTGTGTCAAAATTCTTTCTCTGAGATCCAATTCTCGAAAAAAATGGCAATGGGAGGTAATTGTTGGAGTTAATAAAGCGGTTAAGTGTTCGGCATAACTCGATCTTCCACCATTGGTCTTTGAGTTTTCTTGGCATGGTCACGAGTGATTTTTCGGGGCGTTTTCGTCTGGTAGTACTTTTCCAGGTTTATTTTGCCATGAATGAGTTTATTTCTCTTCTATACGCATAAAAAGTTCTTTTCACTTGCCTTGATATTATGTTCGATATCTTAACTTGTTACGAATGTAACGAAAATATAAGCTTAGAGATTTTCTAAAATGGAAGCACATCCCCCTTTAATCACTCAACCCATTTTTCTTGTCGGAGCTGAGCGTTCAGGCACCACAGTCCTGAGACTCATGCTTAATCATCATCCTCAACTTGCGTGGTGTAACGAATTTGAGTATGTAGTTGACCAGATAGCTGATAGCAATGCTTGGCCACAGCTGGATCAATATTATGAATGGTTAGAGACTCATCGGATCTTTCAAGCTAGTGGTTTTGCAATTGATCACTCTTTAAACTATCCTCAATTAGTTAACAGTTTTTTGTGCCAAAAACGTGATTCCGAAGGAAAATCTCTTGTGGGTGCTACGGTTCACCGTCACTTTGACCAATTACTAAAAATTTGGCCTGATGCTCATTTCATTCACTTAATCCGTGATGGCAGAGATGTCGCTCGTTCTTGCATTGGTATGGGCTGGGCAGGCAATGTTTGGACAGGCGTAGAGCGTTGGATTCAAGCCGAGTGTTTATGGGGATTACTATCTCAAAAAGTTCCAACTGACCAGCAAATTGAACTAACTTACGAGGAGCTGATTTCTGACCCAGTTAATACGCTAAGTCGTCTGTGCAATTTTATCGGCATACCTTATGAACCAGCGATGCTCAGTTATCCTCAAAAAACGACTTATGATTTTCCTGATTCAAGCTTAATTGCGCAGTGGAAACGCAAAATGTCAGAGCGGGAGATTCAGTTGGTCGAATCACGAATTTCAAGCATGTTGGTTGAGTGCGGTTATCAACTCAGTGGATTACCTCTGCTGACAGTTACTTCTCCAATGGAGCGAAAACTCAAGCTGCAAGACTGGTGGTATCGCCTACAATTCCGAGTCCAGCGAGCTGGCCCTATCTTGTTTTTATCAGATTACTTATCCCGAAAACTGCGACTTACGCAATGGCAGAAGCAGGTTAAACTGCAACTTAATGCCATCGAAAAGGCTCATCTTAAGTAAATCTTATGCATCTTGCTATAGTTATCCTCAACTATCGCACGCCAACCCTTGTAATTGAATGCTTATCTGCTCTTCAAAATCAAGTTGAGGTAGATAACCATTCTGTCATAGTAGTTGATAATGCCTCTGGGGATGGCTCAGTGAAACAAATTGAAAGGGCAATTACTACAAACAACTGGAGACCATGGGTAAAAGTTTTACCATCCCCTATTAATGGGGGCTTTTCAGCGGGTAATAATTTTGGTATTGAAGCTGTTGTCGCAGATGCTTACTTGCTCCTAAATAGCGATACAATTGTTCAGCCTGGGGCGATCAAGGCATTATTGGCTGCCTTGAGGACACACCCAGAGGCTGGCATAATCAGTCCGCGTTTAGAGTGGTCCGATGGTACTCCACAAATTAGCTGTTTTCGTTATCATTCCCCGGTTAGTGAGTTAATTGCATCTGCTGCGACTGGACCAATTACTAAACTACTTAAATTTTATGATCTGCCCATTCCAGTATCTGACGAACCTATAGAACCGGAGTGGACGAGCTTTGCTTGCGTCCTAATTCGGCGTGCAGTAATTGACCAAATTGGCTTGATGGATGAGGGATATTTTATGTATTTTGATGATGTTGATTATTGTCGTAGAGCGAGAGATGCTGGGTGGAAAATTCTCCATTGGCCTGAAGCCCATGTGGTACACCTCCGCGGAGGAAGTGGATCGGTAAAAGCTGATGTTGCATCTCGCAAGCGTCCTCCAACCTATCTTTATGAATCGCGCTCAAGGTACTTTACAAAATTTTACGGTTCAATTGGACTGTTAACTGCTAATCTCCTTTGGCTTGCCGGTCGAAGTATTTCACTGGTGCGAGAGCTCGTTAATCATAAGCAACCTCATATTTGTGAGTCTGCAGCGCAAGATATTTGGATAAATTGCCTGGAATCTTCGAAACCGTCTTTCCTTTCTAGGAGGAATGATTCATAGCAATGAACAATTGTCCGGATTTTATTATTATCGGTGCCATGAAATGTGGTACCAGTACACTGCATGAGCAACTTGCTCTACAACCTAGTATTTTTATGAGTGAGCTGAAAGAACCCAACTTTTTCAGCAACGACGAAGAGTATTGTCGAGGAATAGAGTGGTATTTATCGCACTTTCAGCAAGCTAGAGCTAACGAATTATGCGGTGAATCCAGTACGCACTATACCAAATTACCAACCTATCCCCACACCGTTGAACGCATTTGCAAGCACCTGTCAGGAGTAAAATTGATCTATATAATACGTCATCCTATTGATAGGCTAGTGTCACACTATATCCACGAATGGACGCAAAAAGTCATTTCAGTAGAGATTAATCAAGCTATTAATCAGCACCATGAACTGATTGATTATAGCTGCTATAGTATGCAGTTAAAACCTTATTTTGAGACTTTTGGACGAGAATCAGTTTTACCCGTATTTTTTGAAAGGCTTCTGACTAATCAGCAAAATGAACTGGAAAGAATCTGCCGCTTTATCGGTTATAAAGGTCAGCCCACTTGGAATAGAGAATTGGATGCTCAAAATGTTTCAAGTGAGCGGATGCGCAAGAGTTTATGGCGGGACTTTTTAGTTGAAGCTCCTGGACTCAGAGTAATTCGACGTACATTTATTCCTAAAAGCTGGCGTACTTGGATTAGAGGCTTTTGGGTGATGAAACAAAAGCCAGAGCTTGAGCTAAAACAGATAGAGTATTTACAAAATGTTTTTGATAGAGATTTATCTATACTAAGTTCTTGGCTAGGTACTTCCCTTTGTTGCGAAAACTTTAAAGCCGAGGTTCAGTCTCAATCTTTGGATTGGGTAGATCGCTGAAACCTAAGTTGCTGAAACACTTCAGGGGGAATCCTGTCCAGTAGAAATTATGATTGAGCTCCCCAACCGCACTAGCAGCGACCCCTGATTTACGCTCCGTCATCTGGAAAATTGATTAGATTTGGCACCTAAATTAGCGACGATTTCCCTGAAGTAAAATATCAAAATCACTCCAAGGGATGTCTCGAACTCGCTCTGAGAACTGTATATTTTACTCTTCACAGATTATATTAAGTGAGCTTTTTTACACTCAAAGTAACTTTTCAA
>CAZAYV010000129.1:0-11311 GCA_964489465.1 uncultured Dactylococcopsis sp.
TCGAGGTCATCAGGAAAACGGGCAACGACAGCGATCGCGCTGACATTTCCTTTTTTGATTAAAGTTTCGGCAGCCCGAAGTAAACTATCCGGATGACCAATGGTTCCCCAACTTGCCCCGGAATGGGCAGTTCGCAGTTGAACCTTCAAAGGGGCATCGGTAACCATGTAAGTTTCAACATTGACCCCAAGCGTGGTTTTGACCGCTTCTGCCGCTTGGAGATGACGCAATTGCAAATCAGGTTCAATGCTTTGGTCTAAGATCAAGCCAATCCGATTTTGATGAACCGGACGTAAACCCCAGCGCCCGGCTGCAAACTGATCTAAAGCATAGCCTTCTACGTAGTAGAGATTCGGCAATGACCAGTACAGTTGTGCCCCGTTCAGGACATTGGGATGGGTAATGACTCGGTCGCTAATTTGCGCGATCGCGCGAGCAACCGGTAACGCATCCCCCGCATAACCGCCAATTGCGGCTCCAATTCCGGTTGGTACGATTAAAACAACAGTAAAAGGACGCTGTGCCACTATTGTTGCGTGACAATCGCTTCAATGGTGACTTTTTTCGCACTAGAATCGACTTTGGTAATCGCCCAGCGTAGAGGTTTCCCCCGTTTGCTCAGTTCAGCTTCAATTTCTTTTTGTAACGTGACCGGTTGTTCGGTAAAGTTCAGTTCAGCTTCGATAAAATGAGTGGTCATTATTTTTCTTTGAACTCCTTCTCAGAAAGCAGTGGGAATTGATCTCAATCTGAATGTTGTCTTAGCGCATCGTCAAGGGAATAGGGCTTCCATCCCTCAATTTTATCGCAAAGTTGAGAAGCAACTGAATCGACTCAATTGCAAAAATATAAAGCGGAACTTGCAAAACTGAATGGAGTGCAATTGGGGTCATCTGCTTCAGTAAGCTAGAATATGATCGCTAGTTTCTGTTGTTCCAATGATGATTTCAGCCCCATGCAATTGGAATGGCAAACTAATATTGTTCTCAATAAACTAGCACTGGTCGTTCCCTAATCAATTCAACCTAAAAATTAAAATGTCTAGTGTAGAATCGCCCGTAGCACCGGAACAATCTCAACCCATTAAACTGCCAAAAACCAGCGAGTCCGACAAACTGAAACGGATTCGCCACACCGCTTCTCATGTTATGGCAATGGCAGTGCAACGGTTGTTTCCTGACGCACAAGTGACGATTGGTCCTTGGACAGAAAATGGATTCTACTATGATTTTGATAAACCCGAACCTTTTACCGAACAAGACTTAAAAGCCATCAAAAAAGAGATGGTAAAGATTATTAAACAAAAATTGCCGGTGATTCGGGAAGAAGTGAGTCGGGAAGAAGCCCAAAGACGGATTGAAGAACTGCAAGAACCCTACAAACTGGAAATTCTGAGCGACATCCAAGGTGGTCCCATCAGTATCTATCATTTAGGGGAACAATGGTGGGATTTATGCGCCGGTCCCCATGTGGAAACTACTGGCGATCTCAACCCGAAAGCGATTGATATTGAAAGTGTAGCGGGTGCCTATTGGCGGGGCGATGAAAATAACCCACAGCTACAACGGATTTATGGCACCGCTTGGGAAACTCCAGAACAGTTAGCTGAATATAAACGACGCAAGGAAGAAGCCCTGAGACGGGATCACCGTCGTCTGGGCAAAGAACTGGGACTCTTTTTATTTAGCGATTCAGTGGGTCCGGGGTTACCCTTATGGACGCCCAAAGGCACCATGTTACGGACACTGTTGGAGGACTTTCTCAAACAGGAACAACTCAAACGGGGTTATTCTCCCGTTGTTACCCCTCATATTGCCAGAGTTGATTTATTCAAAACCTCGGGACACTGGCAAAATTACCATGAAGATATGTTCCCGTTAATGGCAGAAGATGAAAAAGCCGCTGCCGAGGAACAAGGGTTTGTCCTCAAGCCCATGAATTGCCCGTTTCACATCCAAATTTATAAAAACGAACTCCATTCCTATCGCGATCTCCCCATCCGGCTGGCTGAGTTTGGAACGGTTTATCGCTATGAACAATCGGGAGAATTGGGGGGATTAACCCGAGTGCGCGGCTTTACCGTTGATGACTCTCACCTATTTGTCACCCCGGAACAACTCGATGATGAGTTTCTCAGTGTGGTTGATTTAATTCTGTCGGTTTTCAAGAGTCTGCAATTGACGAACTTTAAAGCCCGCTTGAGCTTCCGCGACCCCAACTTGGATAAATATATTGGATCCGATGAAGCCTGGAATAAAGCGGAAACTGCGATTCGCCGCGCTGTGGAAAAATTGGGTATGGACTATTTTGAAGGAGTTGGTGAAGCGGCCTTTTATGGTCCGAAGCTCGATTTTATTTTCCAAGATGTTCTCGAACGAGAGTGGCAATTGGGAACCGTGCAAGTAGACTATAATCTTCCCGAACGGTTTGATTTAACCTACATGGCGGAAGATGGAACCAGAAAACGTCCCGTGATGATTCATCGCGCCCCCTTTGGTTCCGTGGAACGTCTCATTGGTATTTTAATCGAACAATATGCTGGTGATTTCCCCTTGTGGTTAGCCCCAGAACAAGTTCGCTTATTACCGGTTAGCCAGGAACAATACGAGTTTGTCCAACAAGTGGCAACGCAAATGCAGCAAGCGGGGATTCGCGCCCAAGCTGACTTGAGTGGAGAACGCTTAGGCAAATTAATTCGCAATGCCGAGAAGCAAAAAGTTCCTGTGATGGCAGTGGTGGGGGCGAAAGAAGTGGAAGGCAATAGCTTGAGTGTTCGCACGCGGGCTTCGGGTGAGTTAGGAAGTATGGCGGTTGGACAAGTGATCAGAAAACTAGAAAACGCGATCACGTCCCATGAAAATTTCTAAAGCTCTTAATGAATGGGAATTTTGAGTAACACCCGATAAAGATCCTTCGGAAAATCCACAACCCCTTCTTTATGGTAGTTTTTGATCACGCTAATTAAATGACAAATAAAGTCGGCATTTTGTAAGCTAATCTCATAGCTGTGCTCGGCACTGCCCTCAAATTGTAAGCGAAAACGCGTTTGTTCTAAGGGAAGAGAAGAGATGGTCCAGGTTGCGATAAAAGGAATGGGTTTTCCCCCTTCAATGGGTCGTTGACCTTCTAATCTTCCCTCTTTATAGAGGCTAATGGCTAAGGGTAACCAGCTTTTTTCTTTTGGAGCATAAGGGCTATAGGGAATAACGGCGTCTCTACCAGCAGGTTTCAAGTTTTCAATTGCCATATTGAGCTTCCATCGTAAGGTTGTCCAAAAAAATGAGTAGGATAACAGACTATCATTGATTGAATGTTGTGCCCATTCCCTATCTTAAGCATTAAGTTCCATTCGTCCAAATAATCATGAAAACCAGCTTACTCACCCCCTCCACTGCAACTAAGCCGAATCTTAATCACTCTGATTTTGTCAAGGGGAATCCCCTGAGTGTGGCGCCTATGATGGATCGTACAGATCGTCATTTTCGCTATCTCATGCGGCAAATTACCCGTCAAACTTTGCTGTATACAGAAATGGTGACGATCCCAGCGATTATCAATGGCGATCGCGCTAAACTATTAGATTTTTCCCCGGCAGAACATCCCCTGGCACTGCAAATTGGTGGAGATAATCCCGAACAGGCGGCTGAATGTGCTCGCATTGCTGCTGATTGGGGCTACGATGAGATTAATCTCAATGTGGGCTGTCCTAGTGATCGGGTGAAAAGCGGGAACTTTGGCGCGTGCTTAATGGCACAACCGGAGATTGTGGCGCGGGTGGTAGAGGCGATGCAACAGGCAGTCGATTTGCCCGTTACCGTCAAGCATCGCATTGGCATTGATGAGCGCGATCGCTATGAAGATCTGGTAGACTTTGTGAAAACCGTTGCCAATGCTGGCTGTCAACGATTTACGATTCATGCCCGTAAAGCATGGTTACAGGGTTTGAGTCCGAAAGAAAACCGCAATGTTCCCCCCTTACGCTATGCCGATGTTTATCGTCTCAAACAGGACTTTCCCCAGCTTTTTATTGAAATTAATGGTGGGATCAAAACACTCCCTGAAATTAAAGACCATTTAAAACAGGTTGATGCGGTGATGATTGGGCGGGCTGCTTATGATAACCCTTATTTATTCGCTACGGTGGATCAAGCGATTTATGGAGAAGAAAACCCCTCTGCCAGTATGAAAGAGGTGGTAACTGCCATGCTTCCTTATATTGAGTATTGGGTCAGTCAGGGCATCAAACTCAACCAGATCACGCGCCATCTCATCCATTTATTTAATGGACAACCGGGGGCAAAAGCTTGGCGGCGCTATCTCACGGAAAAAGGTTGTGAATCTCACGCGGGTGCAGAAGTGGTTGAACAAGCCTTAGCGTTAGTCCAACATCGGCTTTAAACCGCGACGAGGGGTCCATTGAATTGCCCCATGTTGTCCTGTGACATAGAAATCAATATCTTTTTGAGCGAGGTTTGCTTTGAGTTCCTCGGAGACTTGATTGGTTACCGCGATCGCGCTTTCTAATCCAACTGCTTCCAACCAACTCTGACTGATTCCTTGCCCTTGCCATAACAAAATATCGATTGCGTTGAAATCATCAGTAACAGTGGGAAGGCTGTGACGGGGATGTTGTAAAATTCCCCATTGTTTCGGATCCCAATTGATGGTTAGTAACATGGGAGTAGATTGTTTGATGTTGAGATTTTGTTGATTGACTAGACTTGTATGAGCAGAAATGGCTTGTTTGGCAGTGAAATTGGCGTTGGGATTTTCCTGAATTTTATTTTCGAGAAGGGGGGAATAAAACAATTGCTTGAGATCAACCACCTGAGTTAAAACGTCCCATTGGTTTCCCCCCTGCAGCGCAATTGCCGTATGAATCGTTTGAATGCCTTCTTGCTGTAAAAAAGGGACAAGAGTATAGCGAATGGTTGCTTCATCCCCACAATTAATCAGTGTAATATTACCTTGATTTTGAATTAAGATGACAGCGGGTTGATCCGTGGCAAAAACTGTCATTTGTTTTAAGGAAAGTTTTTGATAAATAACGGGTAGGATAATCAGCGCGATCGCGACAAGTGTGACCCCTTGCCACAGCTGTTTTCCTTTAGGAAATTGCCAAACAAAAATAATCAAACCATACACGCCAATTAATTGCCATAATGCAACTTTTCCAAATAATAAATAGCTTCCGGGCAGTTGATTAAACCCAGAGACTAAAGCCATTAAGCCCTGCACGAAGGGCGAAAGTAAAAGCGCGATCGCGCTTCCCAAACTCGGTATCATTACCCCTACAAACCCGCTAATCATACCGCCTAAAATAATAAAAACGGCAAAAGGCGTCGCAATTACATTGAGCAGAATACTATAAGTGGCAACGGTTCCAAAGTGAAACAATTGCAACGGAAAAACCCAAGGAAACACGGCAATCGGGACTGCGATCAAAGACGCAAGTGTGGGAGGCAAAAAATCCCACTTTTCCAATAAAACGGGCAGCGTAATAATTAACCCTAAGGTTGCTAAAAAGCTAAATTGAAAGCCCAAGTCAGTGACCCATAACGGATTAATTAATAATAAAAGGGTTGCAATAACCAGCAGCGATCGCGTGGAATTCACTTTCCGCTCTGTCAGTAATCCTAACAATCCCGCGACGCCCATTAAGCTTGCTCTTAAAATTGAAGGTTGTAAGCCCGTTAACCCCACATAAAGGATTAAGACACCTAACCCCAGTGCAAAGCGTAGCGAAACTTTGAACGGTTGAGTCACCCCTAAGATAACGCCGAGCAAGAGCGAAACATGGAATCCAGAGGCGGCTAAAAAATGAGCGAGCCCCGCTTTGAGAAATTGATCCTGAATGGTGTAGGGTAAATTGACCGCTTTGCGTCCTAAAACCGTTGAACTGACCAGTTCTCCTTGGGGACTGCCTAAGGCTTCCCGATGAACCTTAACTATTTTGTCTCGTAACTGCCAAAATCCCCAATTATTATCTTTAATCACCGTTACTTCTCGCCCACTGATTCCGGCAAAGGCACCATTCTCTTTCAGATAACTGCCAAAATCAAACTGTCCGGGATTTTTAGGGGGAGACGGTTGATAAAGATAGCCGGTTACTTCAATCTTTGAACCAGCATTCAGTTGCTCCTCCAAGGTAGCGGGAACCGTTGTATAAAGTTTTCCGGTCTGTTGTCCAATTTGCTCTTTAACCGCTTCGACCGCTAACCAAAACCTTAATTGACCACTACGATTGAGGGTGGGCGCGTCTAAGATTTTTCCCTTTACGGTTACGACAATGCCATTTTGTCCCTGAGGAATGATTTGACTGATATCACTTTCTGCTAGCTGAGGAGAACGAATCGAGAAAGAACAAAAGGCAAGAATAGCGACTAAAATAACCGCTAATCCGGTGCGCCCTTGCAAGCCCCACCGATTATAAATTGGGGCAACTTTGAGTAAAATTGCCCCTCCCATGACTAGCGTCAGTGTAATGGTGAGCCCATATTGCTCAAAACCTGAGGCAATTAAAAGACCAATGATATAAGCGAAACAAAAAAGCGGAATTTCCTTGGCATACATGGTTCTAGCCCACACAGCGCCGGTTAGCTTAGACAAGGCAATAATAACGCTGTCAAGGAGATTCGAGAAACCGTAAAATCCTTTGATGATTGAGTTGAAACCATTTAAGAAAAACCCAAGGAATCCACTAAAAGTACTGAAAAATTCAGTGCATTCTTGACATAGCCATAGCGCTAGGTTCTCATCAGGTTACACTCAGCAGCACGAGAAATATTCTGCAGCTCAAGATCAGGACAAGTGCGCTTACATAAGCCGGTTAAGACATTACCTGGTCCCACTTCTACCAGTTGCGAAACGTTTTCTTCAGCCAGTTTAAGCAACGTTTCTCGCCAACGCACCCTTCCTGTCATTTGTTCCATCAGATGCGTTTTTAGTGCTGTTGCCTCAACCGTCGGAACCGGATTAACGTTCGGCAAGACCGGAATAATCGCCTCGCCAAAGGAGACTTCATCGAGGAGTTTTTTATAATCTTGGGCAACACTATCCATAAGGGGAGAATGAAAGGCACCAGAGACATTCAAAGGAATCGCTCGTTTGGCTTTCACTTCCTCTAACACAGCATCTACCGCTTCTGGCGTTCCCGAAATCACAACCTGCTGCGGACTATTGTCGTTGGCCAGTACAGCATCACTATTTTTGTCAAGGGCTGCTTCTAATTGGGCGCGATCAATCTTCATCAGCGCCACCATCTTGCCACCGGCAGCTGTATCCATTAACTTTGCTCGTTGTTGGACTAGCCGTAACCCGGCTTCAAAACTAAAGACACGAGCAGCATATAAAGCGCTATATTCCCCTAAACTATGACCGGCAACGTATTGGGGCAGATAACCCACCTCATCAATTAAAAGGTCAATCAGGATCGACTCTACTACATAGAGACAAGGTTGGGTATAAAGAGTGCGAGAAAGATTAGCTTCATCTTGACGACACATATCGAGAACAGACCAACCTAAAATCTCCTCGGCTTTTTCAAATTTTTCTTTACCGAGAGACGTTTCTGCTAAATCTGCTTCCATGCCAACGGTTTGGGAGCCTTGTCCGGGAAAAACAAAAGCCAGTTTGCTCATTTTAATTTGTTATTTACAATACAGTTCTTAAGGTTCAATTTGCCATTGTACGATCGCGCTTCCCCAAGTTAACCCAGCACCAAAACCAGACATCGCAATAATCTCCCCTGATTTCAGTTTTCCTGCTCGCTGCGCTTCATCTAATGCTAACGGAATTGACCCTGCTGAAGTATTCCCATAGCTTGCTAAATTACTAATGACCCGGTCTAAGGGCAGATTTAAACGCTGGGCAACCGCATCCATAATCCGTTGGTTCGCTTGGTGCAGTAATAACCAGTCCACTTGTTCTGCCGTTAAATCAGCGTGAAACAACGCTTTAGAAATCACTTCCGGGACTTTTTCCACCGCAAACCGATAAACTTCTTTTCCCTTCATCGTAATCGGTTGATAATTGCCCTGACTCACCTGAATCGAATTGATCAGACTTTTGTCCGTTCCTTGATGGGACAAGTTCAAGGTATGACTGAGTTTACCATCACTACATAATTCAAATCCTAACAAGCGATCGCGCTCAGGAGCGGTTGCTTCAATCACCACTGCCCCTGCACCATCCCCAAATAAAATGCAAGTGCTGCGATCCGACCAATCCACCCAACGGGAGAGTAAATCCGCACCAATCAGTAAGACTTTTTCATAGGCACCGGTGCGGATAAATTGAGCCGCATTAACCAAACCAAAAACAAAGCCAGAGCAAGCAGCGGTGAGATCAAAGGCAACCGCGTGAGTGGCACCAATTGCCGTTTGCACACTCACAGCACTGCCAAATAAATCATCAGGGGTTGAGGTTGCTAAAATGACTAAATCAATTTCTTGGGGATCCACTTTTGCCATGGCAAGGGCTTGACGGGCTGCTGTTGCTCCCATATCGGTCAACGATTCTCCCGGTGCCGCAACACAACGCTGTTTAATCCCGGTGCGAGTGGTAATCCACTCATCAGAGGTTTCCACCATCTGCGCTAAATCTTCATTGGTTAACTGACCCGACGGTGTTGCAGAGCCACTCCCTGTAATCGCAATTCCTGCTGAATATATTTCGTTCCTCATGCTTCTCCTTTAGGCTTGGGGGGGTTGACTGCTCACAGTCGAATCAGACCTTGACGTTTGCTCTAACGTCTCTTGCGCTTCTGCGGAAACCGTAGTATAGGAACGAAGACGAGTTAAAACTTTTTCATCCACAGCATCTTTGGCTAAGCGAATGGCATTGTAAATCGAAGGCGCTTGGGAACTACCATGACTAATCATACAGATCCCATCAACCCCCAGTAATAACGCGCCCCCATGTTCAGCATGATCGACCCGTTGTTTAATTCGTTTTAAATTGGGTTTGAGTAAAGCCGTTCCCACCATGCCGTTTAAGCCTTGAGGAAGCTCTTCTTTGAGAATATTAAGTAGGACTTCGCCAATTGCTTCTGCAAACTTGAGGACAACATTTCCCACAAACCCATCACAGACAATGACATCAAAGTTTCCGGACAAGACATCTCGTCCTTCCGCATTGCCAACAAAAGGAATTTGTGGATTGGCACTCATTAACTGGTGAGCGCGAATCGATGCTTCGTTTCCTTTGGAAGGTTCTTCACCAATATTGAGGAGTCCTACTTTCGGTTCCGTATTCCCTAGAACATAGCGACTGTAAACAGTTCCCATCAAACCAAATTGTTCTAAATATTTGGCCCGACAGTCCACCATTGCGCCAGCGTCAAGGATAATCACCGATTTTCCAGCAATGAGTGTTGGGAGAATGGCACCAATTGCGGGACGGTCAATCCCTTTTAAGCGTCCTAACCGTAACAATGCTGCCGCCATTGCAGCTCCCGAATGTCCCGCAGAAACCACGGCTTCGGCTCGTTCTGCTTTGACCATGTCCATTGCCACATTGATGGAAGCTTGCCGTTTCCGCTTCAGCCCTGCCATCGGTTCTTCTGACATTTCAATGACTCCATCGGCGGGAACCACCTCGAGATGAGGATTAGTGGCACTGCCTGATGATTCGAGGTGGGGCTGAATTTGTGCAGGATCGCCAACCAAAAGAATATCGACGTCAAGTTCTTCTGTGGCTCGGATAGCCCCTGTGATAATTTCGCCGGGAGCATGGTCGCCTCCCATAGCGTCAACTGCAATTTTTGCGCGCGTCGATCCCATAAATCAAATTAGTAGAAGCGTTAAGGAGTTTAAAAAGCCCATTGGGGGCGAAAATTAAAACTAAACAGTTAAATTTTAAGTGAAAACAATAAACCTATGTCTCTCTAAGATAGATTACAGGTTGTTGGCACAACTGACTAGTAGGGTTTTCTAGGTAATTGGACATTTTTTGAGCCTAATGGTGGTTGAGAATGATCTGGAATTTAATTGTCTGGAGTGGTTTGATTGGGATTTTACGAGGATGGGGAATGGAACCTCCTCCTGTGACACCAGTGCAGGAGCTGGCTTGGGAGGAGTTAGCTCTATTTTCCCTGCCTCACGCTCCTGAGCCAAGGATTGACAAGACAATTGAAAACTATTTACAAAATTTATCAGAATTGGGAGTTGCAACCAATTCGCAGGGAATTTGGCTTTCCTCAGATTGGTGGACATTTGCCGATCATCGAGGAACGATTCCGCACTCGGCTGCTTCTTTAACAAAAATTGCAACCAGCTTAGCGGCTTTGGAAACCTATGGGAGCAATTATCAGTTTGAAACCCGAGTCAAACACACGGGTGTGATACAAGCGGGAGTGTTGCAAGGAAATCTAATTATTGAGGGAGGTGGCGATCCTTTTTTTGTCTGGGAAGAGGCGATCGCGCTGGGCAATCGCTTAAATGAACTGGGCCTTCAAGCTGTAACGGGCGATTTAATTATCACCGGTGATTTCTTTATGAATTACCAGCCCAGTCCCCAAAAATCGGCTCAACTTTTAGCACAAGGGCTCGATTTTCAACGCTGGTCAAAGGCAGCCCAGCAGCAGTACCAAACCCTTCCCTCTGCAACCCCTCGCCCACAAGTGGAAATTGCTGGAACAATTATCGTTGACAAAAAGGCTGATTTTCCCAATGCGACCCCTCTCATTCGCCATCAATCCTTACCGCTCAAACAAATTCTGCAACAGATGAATGTTTACAGTAACAATAAACTCGCAGAATTAATCGCGCGATCGGTCGGTGGAGTGGAACAAGTGGCAGCGATTGTTACCCAAGCCACTGGTGTTTACTCACTGGAAGTGCAACTGATCAATGGTTCCGGGTTAGGCGTGGATAATCGCTTATCGCCGCGGGCGGTGGCCAAAATGTTACAGGTCATGCAGCAACGCTTAATAGCACAAGGTAGTCATCTTGGGGAAATTTTACCTGTTGCTGGGATTCAAGCCGGAACCGTGCGCGATCGCGCTATCCCCCAAGGGATTCCTGTCAAAACCGGAAGCCTCTTCAAGGTCAGTGCTTTAGCCGGAGTAATTGATACAGAACGTCACGGGCTCGTCTATTTTGCTGTCCTCAATCACAATGGCAATCTTGACACTTTCCATCACACCCAAGATCAACTTCTGCAAAACTTAAGTCAACAGTGGGACGTCATTGCCTTTGATCAGAATGTTGCTGTGCAACTTGGCAATCCCAAGCGGCAACAGTTTATTAGTTATTAGTCATTGGTCATTGGTCATTGGTCATTGGTCATTGGTCATTGGTCATTGGTCATT
>CAZAYV010000130.1:0-11153 GCA_964489465.1 uncultured Dactylococcopsis sp.
CCCTCTTTCACCTTTACCCAGTAAAGAAACCCAAAAACCAAAACTGAGTTCAGCAACAATTCGAGAAGGTTCTAGAGGTTTCCTTTGTTTCAATAATGCGTCTTTAGCAGACTGAATTTTTTCCTTATCATTATATTTCAGAAGATTATTTATATTATCGTACCATGTCGCATTATATTGTTTAGACAATTCACGATGTATCGAATTACGAAGAGTTACTTCTAGACACTGTAAAGGAGGATAAAACGTAGAACTAATCATCATATTCCATACATAGAATTGAATCGCTTTCTTCTTATTTCCCCTCGTTTTTTGAAGGTATGGAGCTAACCGATCTTGAGATATAGAAAGCTCAAGGGCTTGTAAGTATTTATCACTATATGGAAAACTGTTGATCAAATCCTAACTCTGTGTTAAACTGACAAATGTAAGCGCTGAGTTCGCCTCTGCATTTTTGCAAGCGACCAGGGCAATAAAGATATTTGTCTATAACAGACTAGCACCTTGCGAGATATAGTAGCAAAGGCGAAGTCCCATCAGTTCTCTACTGGTGGGACTTCAAAAATATAGGTTGCGCCAATGTCAAGACACTATTCGCTGTACAACACCCCTTACACGCAACAACTGCTAGATACCCTAGCTAATAAGACAGTGTCTCCTGCTAAGTACCGCCAAGCAATGACATCCCTCGGTGAATCCTTTGCTGATATCTTCCTCAACAAAATTACAGAAAATCAGCCCAGTATTTATTTAGCTTCCACTGTAGAAGACGCTGACTATTTAGCAAAAGGCGTTCTTTCTGGCTTAGAAACTCGTTATCACGACATTTCCTTTGCTTGCTTTTGGAATCAACGCTTCTCTCCCTTCGATATTTCAGATTTACAAGTCGCACCCATTCTCAAAAAATACCAAGAACCCGCTCAAGCAAAGGTTAACTATTTAATTATTGTTAAATCCATTATTTCCGGGGCTTGTGTTGTCAAAACCAATTTAACCAATCTCATTCAAAAAATTGAACCTGAACAGATTTTTGTCGTCGCTCCTGTTATCTATGAAGGTGCAGAAGAAAAACTCAAAGCTGAGTTTGAAGAAGACATCTATCGAGGTGCGCTTTCCAATGGGTTGGAAACCGACCCTTGGATCGCACCTCAATTTCAGTTCTTTTACTTCGCCCGTGATGATCAGCGTAAAAAATCAGGTGAAGTGATTCCTGGAATCGGCGGTATGGTTTATAAGCGATTAGGATTTGAGGGACAAGCAGAGAAGAATAAATATGTTCCAGAACTTGTCAAAACTCGAAGACAAAAAATGCTAGCTCGTTAATCGGTATTAAGGAATTAAGAAGCGCGATCAAGATTGACTATTAAAATCTTAATCCTTTATGCTAACTGGAACGAGAAACAAAGAAAATAGCTGCTAAAACAATTAAACCGAGTAAGGCGAGGGGAACGAGAAAATTAATCGGTTCAATCATTTCATCTCCTGCTGATCGTTGCGTCTATCTAAAATTTTAAGCCTTAACCCTTTGGGAATCTGGGAGTGAAGTACGCCATTTTTATATATACCGCAGCCTAACTCGTAGTTATCGTAGCGTACATGAACAAAACCCGGTTCGACGGACGTATTGACAAGTTGGGATTCTCCCAGGAAAAAGCGTTGCACTGCACTGAAATCATCTAGCAAGATAACATTGCGCTTAAGCTGAGATCCAAAGCGTTGCAAGGCAGAAGTGGTAGGTTTATTACTGATTCTCATTAAAGGAATGCCAAGCGTTTGTACATGAACTTCTGATGTAGGTTGACAAGTGGAATCCGCAAGCCAGATTTTATCTTTCCCTTTCATCCATAGCTGAAACGGAGAAAAAATCTCTGGATCAATCCCAAATCTTTCACAAAACCATGGGAGATACCGAGAATCTTGAACCGGTTGTGGTTGAGACTCAATAGAAGGTTGATGCGTTGTTCCTGTGGTTTCTAAATGATTCTCACTGCGCCGAATCCGAGAGACGAAAAATCCTCCGGTATTATTAAAATGAGGAAAGTAGCGTTGGGCTTGTACTAAATCTTTACGAAACGTTTGTCCTTGCCATTGTTGTAATCCGGGCATTCCTTTTAATTGCCGAATCGTAGCGGATTCAAGAACACCGCGATCGCGCAATACGGCATCAATCACTGCTTCGTTTTCTTCTGGGGCAAAGGTACAGGTGCTATAAACAACAATCCCGCCCGGTTTTACGAGTTGCAGTGCGCGGTGAAGAAGTTTTCGTTGCGTGGCAGCAATTTTTCGACTGTAGGCAACACTGTACTGTTTGCTAGTCATTTTTCCTTTCCGCAATGTTCCCTCTCCAGAACAAGGAACATCCACCAAGACGCGATCAAAGGAATGATTTTGTAACGGAATCGTCTTCCCATCATAATTGGTCATCACGACATTCGAGACTCCCATTCGATCTAACATCGCCCGTAATTGAGAGAGACGAGAGATTTGGGCTTCATTGGCGACCACCGTTCCGGTTCCCTGTAATCGTGTTGCAATTTGCACGGTTTTTCCGCCAGGGGCTGCACATAAATCTAAAATGCGTTCTCCCGGTTGTGGATCAAGCATTGTCACCGCACTTAAGGCAATTTCTTCTTGCAAGTTATACCAACCTGTAGCAAAGGGAAGCGTTAAGCCTGGTTTTTGCCAATTATGCACACGGAAAGCGTTGGGATA
Organism: uncultured Dactylococcopsis sp.; assembly: GCA_964489465.1. GTDB lineage: Bacteria > Cyanobacteriota > Cyanobacteriia > Cyanobacteriales > Rubidibacteraceae > Halothece. Next base: position 2,713 of record CAZAYV010000130.1, read on the forward strand.
CCAAGACAAGGGTTCAAACGAGAGATGCTGAGACGCCAGAAATTTTTTTACGGCTACGGTTGTCGCTTTGAGGGGATTCACCCGAATGCAAGTGGGAAGAGGTTGCGCGATCGCGCTTTGAAAGGCTTCTGGATCATTAATTAAAGATTGATATCGTTCCAATAAAGATTCTTTAATCACAATTTAAACTAACTTGAGAACGTCTTGATCCTCGACTAGCAGTTGCTGCGTTAACATCTCTATTCTGACAGCTTCCAATGGCGATGTTCATGACAAATGATCCACTAGTGTAATGCCATGGGAGTATCGCCAAGGTAGGTGTACGGGGAGATTCTTCAACATCAAATTCAGAAAAGAATATATCAAGCTGACCAAGCTGCATTATCAGGAAGTGCGATGCGCCTCCGGTGCCGGCTTACGCGATCGCGCTAGTTCGTGAAACTCCCTATTTTCTTAAGGGGTTACCAATGGGTTGCACCTGATCGAACAGAACTTTTTAGCTATAATCGAGAAGCGATGTATTAGCAGGTGAACTTGGACGTGATGAACGACCACATGGAACCTATCCTTATTGACTCCACAGATGAGCAGGCGGTAAAAGATTTGGTGATGTCTCTCATTCGGACTGAGTCCACAGAGTACACCGTCCTGAATGAGCGCCGAGAGGACATTACTCACGAAATTAAAAAACTCGTATCACTTAAGACTAGAATAATCGAAGGCCAGTAGCCTGAACATTGTGTCTTCTTTGGCGTCACCTCGAGCTCGCTCCTGTAACGCAACAGAAATTGTCTGCTGTAGCTAAATCGTTGTGATTGACGATTTTAGTTTCCCGAGAAATGCGAGCAGCGCGATCGAGGTCTCAAGTAAGTTGGGTTTTGTTACTTCGAGCCGACAGTCATAGGATCTTTTTAGGTGTAACAATTCAATGAAGCGGATGCTGCTAGAGCGTCGGTTCAGTAGAGAGGGTTGACAGAGTACCTGCTAACTCTCGAAACGAGAATATTTGCTTCGCAAGCCGTTTCTGACACGCTTTGCTGCCAATAAGGGGAAGTAGAGACAAGCGATCCCGATGATCGGGATGAGAAGTAATAATTTATATTGAACCTTGATGATGAATAGAAGTACTGAAACAATATGGTAACGCCAATTAATAGTTGACCGGTTAGTAACGCTCAATGAATCGGATTGCTCCTTCTGTTTAAAGGCAAATTGCATAACTCACTTCCTTTGCTCAAGCGACATAGTAGTTTGAAGAGTGGGTTTTTACGAAGACTGGGATAGAAAATAGATTATGGTAAATAGCATGGTCATTGACCATAATAAAATATAATTTCATTGAGAAGACTTCTCCTCAAGATCAAAATTCTTGATAACGAAATAGATTTATCAGTTTATTAAAGTGATTTTGCAAGCATCGCTTTTGCTTGCATTTCGTCAGATGACAACAATTATGGAACTACTACCGACATTTATAGCATAATTTCTGTGATTTGCAACACCTAAGTGTTCTATGTCAATGACCTAAGCTCACTCCCTTCCTACATCACTCAATTCATTTTTTCCAAGCGAATCCCTGCAATTTCTCCTCTAGAGCTAACCTAGGGATGAATGTTATCTCTAAGTTAAGAAGCTGTCAGATCAGAAGCATAACTGCGGATGTGCTGGAAATCTCACAGGTCGGGTTTTGATAGCCGGTCGGACGACCTACCTACTCCGTTTAATCAGAAATGATTGATCTAGGACTTGATCATTTTTCTCCTGGGAGCTTTTCAATTTGGTACTTATTTTTACAGTTTCTCTGATCGTCCACCGTCCACAATTTTTGAACAAACCAACTCAGTGATCCATCATTTGTCATGCCAACTCAGCCATCGCTGCCAACCATCGTCGTCATGCATGGCGATCAAACCGGGGAAGAACTTCTAGCGCAAGCTTTACGGGTTTTGCAACCTGCCGTCATTCGTGAACCCTTGCAATTTGTTGATTACGATCTGAGCCTAGAAAATCGTCGGGTGAGCAAAAACCAGGTCGTTTGGGACGCTGCAGAAGCCACCTGTAAAACAGGATTGGCTTTAAAGGCAGCAACCATTACGCCAGAACTTGCTGGAGATGTAGGCAGCCCCAACGCTATTCTGCGGGAAGCTCTGGGAGCTTCTGTTATTTTACGAACAGGGCGACGTATTCCCCAAATTCGTCCCCTGGGTGGGGTCCATGCTCCCATTACGATTGTTCGCATGGCTGTGGATGATGCCTACGGGGCTAAGGAATGGCGAGAAACAACTGAAACTGGTGATGAAATTGCTTGGCGCACCTCAAAAATTAGTCGATCAATTTGTCGAACGGTTGCCGAGTTCACGTTTTCCCATGCCAAACATACAGGGGCAAAAGTTTTTGGTGGCCCGAAATTCACCGTAAGCGCTACCTATGAAGGCATGTTCAAAGAAGAACTTGATGCTGCTGCTCAGCGCTATCCTGAAGTAACTTACCAACCCCTTTTAATTGATGCAACCTTTGCCCTGCTACTACAAAGTAGCGGAGAAGCCCTTGTCATTCCAGCATTGAATCGTGATGGGGACCTACTATCCGATATGGTGCTACAAATGTATGGGAGTATCGCCGGCTCAGAAAGTTTAGTGATGGGCTTTGACCCAGAGAGCTTCCAGGTGAAAACGGTCATGGCTGAAGCTCCCCACGGTACTGCTCCTGCACTCTACGGTAAAAATATTGCTAACCCTACGGCGATGATTTTAGCCAGTGCCGCCCTATTAACCTACATGGGAACCCCCACCTCTGATCGCGCTTCTCGATCAATTTACGAGTCCGTATTTGAAGCGATCTATGAAGGTAAGGCGACCCCTGATCTAGGAGGAGAAATGAGTACTTCTGAGTTTACTGATGAAGTGATTCGCAAGATCAAGACAAAGCTAGAGGTCTGGTCTACTCTGGAATCCAGCTAGAGCGTTGCCTCCCTCATGAGTGGGAGGAAAACTGTAAGATAGGACAGCCCATAAGCCCATCTCGAATGCTCGTAAGGATTAGTATTTCAAACTCCCTCGCCGTCTTTGCGATGGAGCAGGAATTATCTTTGTTGATATAGATTAATTTCATCTCCCGCTAGACCAATGGTAGCGGGAGAAATGTCAATACCGAAACTGATTACTTGAAGCTTGTCACTCTGTTACTGAAATTAGTATGTAGTCCAATTGAACCATTGGTATTAGATATCTTTTTCGCTTAATTCGCGATTCATGTGATCAAAGGGTTGATCAATAAAAGATGTATCAACCATTCCAGCATCTTCTGCCATTTGCTTCACCATTTCTTTCATAATTTCAATGCCACGGACAGTGGGTGCAATGGGAACACCAAGCGAATTATAAGTTTCTCGCAACCCTTGTAAAACGCGCTCATCTAATACATAAGTATCCCCTGCAACTAACGCATATGTCGCGTAGCGCAGATAATAATCCATATCCCGTAAACAAGCAGAATAACGACGGGTTGTATAGGCATTTCCTCCCGGACGAATTAACTCCGGTTGCTCATCAAAGAGTTGTCTTCCTGCTTCCTTCACAATCGCAGCCGCATTCCCATTAATAAGGGTCGCTGCCTGCACTCGTGCCATACCGGATGCAAAATAGGATTGAAGCTCATCCATTGCATCGCGGTCTAAATAGCGACCTGTAACATCATAATTTTTAATTAAAGTTGTGACTGCATCTTGCATCTTCTATTTTCCTCCCAAAACAACTGATTTTATGATTATCTAAAAATAAATTTAGTTGTTGCTCCCCTGTCATGATCAGCGAAGCAAGTATGTAATCTTGATTATTGTATCGTTTCCTGAGTCTCATCTTCCCCTCTGTTCCCACATTTCCTGAGCTAAAGCGTTACAAAACTTAATTGTTGTGACTGACCGTTAAAGATAATTACCATTAGCTAATGATTCAAAAAAAAGCGCAACCTTTCTTAAAATGGGCAGGAGGCAAAAAACAACTCTTAGAACAAATGGAATTGTTTTTCCCCGAAGAATTATTACAGGGTTCAATTCAAAAATATATTGAACCCTTTGTAGGAGGAGGAGCTGTATTTTTTAGAGTTGCTAATACTTATCCTGTCCAGCAATTTTTTATTTCTGATATTAATCCTGAATTAATCGTTGCTTATAAAACAATTCAGCAAAAGTCAGAAACGTTAATTAACCATTTATGGAACTACCAAGAAAAATATATGGCTTTGACAGAAGAAGAGCAAAAAAACTTCTTTTATCAGGTACGGACGAATTACAATCAACAGCGTCACCAAATTAACTTCGATCATTACAATTCAGACTGGGTTAAAAGAACATCTCAACTTATTTTCCTCAATCGAACTTGTTTTAATGGACTGTATCGGGTTAACTCAAAAGGTGAATTTAATGTTCCTGCTGGTCGATATAAAAGGCCAAGAATTTGCGATGCGGATAACCTCAGACGCATTGCACAAGTTTTAGAAAAAACAGACATCCAGCAAGGAGATTTCACTCAATGTCAAGATCTGGTTAATCAAAACTCTTTTGTCTATTTTGATCCACCTTATCGACCAATCAGTCAAACATCTAATTTCAATGCTTATTCGCAACAGAGTTTTAATGATATGGAACAATTAAGACTCAGAGATTTCTTTTGTTTTCTCGATAAAAAAGGTGCAAAATTATTATTAAGTAATTCTGACCCGAAAAATGAAAATCCAGCTGATAGTTTTTTTGAATCTGCTTATACCAACTACCGAATTGAGCGAGTGCAAGCAGCAAGAAACATTAATAGTAAAGGTAATAAACGGGGGAAAATCAAGGAATTATTAATTATGAATTATAGTAATTTTCAATTGTACTCTAAATAAAATGCAACTGAAAAATCAATACTCTCATTGCCTTAGCGAGCTGGAAAGAAATTCTTCTGATCCCCCTACAACACTATCCTCAATACAAAATTGATCGCCCACTACAGCTTTTTCGGCAGTTCGCGATCCACTTCGGGAAAATAGCGGCGGATGACCGAACAATCAAATTGGGAGAGAATAGCCGAAGCTGGTTCGCGCTCAAGCAAGAAATCAAATGCTGCTCTAACCACTTGTTCTGGCTGCACTTGACTGTTCGACCATCGCTCGTAGTCAGATCGGCTCAAAGTGACACTGTACTGCTGCTGCGAGCCGCCTTCATTGAGTTTTACTTTATAAGACCAACCGTTGTCCGTTTCAGTTGCCGATTGGATGTCGATATTGGCCATGTTTAAACTTGCTCTATCGTTATCTCTTACGTTGCTAGCTTAACGCGAGACCCAAAGAAGTTCATTCAGCTAATCGAGAATTACGCAAGCAATCGCATCTTCGAGCTGATGTTTGTTTGCAAAATTCCAGAACTCATACTATCGAGGGAAGGGAAACGCCCTCCAAGTTGTTACATTTCTTAATAGAAAGTAACGAGAAGGATTTCGGAGCTCAATTATGACTGAACAAAACCAACTCAAACAACCTTATGATGAATTTGCCACTAAGTTCCAGTTTGGGTCTAACCCGAGTGCTGAACTTTGGAATGGTCGCCTTGCTATGATTGGTTTTCTATCTGCAATCTTTGTAGAACTGTTCACTGGACAAGGCGTACTTAACTTTCTGGGAATTCTCTAGGCAAAATTTGGTAACAAGGTTGCCACATCACCTTTAGCCCCCATCACCAGATGGGGGTTTCGTTTTTCGCTCATTATATTTATTGTCTATTTGAGATTACAAACCGGCTGTGAATTTACGGCAGCCATCAATATGATAGGTTTTCCCCACCTGCTCTCTTGCTAGGGAAGAGAGTCCTAATTGATCATTCTTTACCTGTATATCTTTGATTTCTAATAGACATGAGTTATCGTCTAATATGCCTTGTGCAACAGCGACAACTGTGTAGTTATATGCTGTAAAGCCATCTCCAATTTGTCGTCCTAATATTTCAGGTGAATCAACATAATGGCGATTGCGGAGTAAGACTTTTGCCTTAGCTAAAAAGCGATTAGAGTCAGTTCTTTCCAACAGGAAACGTTCAAGTTTACCTTCTCTTCTGTTACCTTGACAAATAGACAAGCAAGCTTTGTTGATTTCTTCGTCTAGTTGGGTTTCCTTAATCACTAGATTTGTTATATCTTCACTAATTGCTCTGCCTGCCAGCCCCAGGCTTAAGATAGTACTGATTGCTAAGGACAAAATTATTTTATTCATGGATGCAAGACCTCTAAATTCTCTTTAATATCTAGGTAAGTAAAAGTTGAACTCAACACTTTGCTGGCATCATGGTCTAACGACAAGAAGGCTCATTTTTACGTTTAGAGACAAGCCAGTTCATCTATTACTACGTGCGCCAAATCGTTAACATGCTATTTTGCCTAAATTCCTCGCGATATAAAGAACACACCGTTTGAATATTTATTAACTATTTACTGCACTCATTAATAAATCTCAATTCTATTGATTAAGTTTTGGCAAGTTGCTCCGTTAATACATGACTCAGGTATAGGAAAGCACACACAGCACACATATTTATAACAATAGCAAGACGTTTCATTTTTGATCTCCTGTCATTTTACCCGGTACGATGGGAGCTAGCCCTGCCTGATAACGGCGTTCGCCACGAAGATAGAGCCAAGTTGGCAGTTGCTGAATGTAGTCAGGATTGCCTTTAAAAATAATGTTTCCTTCTTTGACTGCTTGATCAAGACTGTCGTATCCCATCACGACATGAGTTAAAGTACTGAGATCTGCCATGATCAAAACATCAACCTCAAATCCAGGATCTTTTAGGCAGACATCAACCTGCTGATGATTCATCATCATCCAATAACTACGTTGTTTCTGACGACCCTTGACTAAACCACGGATGTCAAATTGCAATACAATTTGTGTTTCCGGTACGGCTTCAAGATTAATTGTGCGCCGCATTCCCCACATCAATAATTTGTCATCTAAGTATTCTGCAGAGAGGCGATCGCTGCCCCAGTGCGCTGCCCAGAGTCCCATTTGCTCAATCAGTGGACGTAGCGCTTCCCCTGCAGGAGTCAGTAAATAGACGGACCCTTGTCCGGTTTCCTTTTCTTGACGACTAAGAACACCCGCCGTTTCCAACTCTTTCAGGCGTTTAATCAATAATGCCCGCGACATCAGAGGAACCCCACGACTAATTTCATTAAAGTGGCAACTGCCAGACATCAGTTCTCTCAGGATGAGGGGCGTCCACCGCTCACAAATCACTTCTGCTGCTCTGGCGATGGGGCAATATTGACCATATCCCTTGCCCATGGCAAATTCCGATCCTCATTGGTTGGGTTTAGATTTTGATCTTGTATCACGCTTTTTTGCACAAGAGAATTGAAGTATGACAAGCGCTCACCTTTAAGGAGCTTATTCTCATGTTAGAACCGATTGCCACAACCACAAAACGAACTCATGAAAATGACTGGCTTGCTTTGGCTCAATCCCTAGGAAAACAATTTATTGACAGTGAGCAAACAGCGGATGCAAGCGATCAATTTGTTGCTGATAATTTTGTCGCCTTAAAAGAGTCTGGACTATCTGCAGCAGGTATCCCCACTGAATTGGGCGGGGGTGGTGCTAGTTATGCTGAGGTTTGCCGAATTTTGCAAATTTTAGGATACTACTGTAGTTCTACTGCACTTGCCTTTTCGATGCATACCCATCAAGTGATGGTCGCAACTTGGAAGTGGCATCATCAAAGTGCCCCAGTAGAAGGATTACTGAAGCGGATTGCCCAAGAGCAAATTATTCTACTAAGTAGTGGCGGTTCCGATTGGCTCGAGGGATCAGGAACTGCAACTCCCACTGAAGGTGGTTTCATCATCAACGGGCATAAAGTTTTTTCGAGTGGTGCTCCTGCGGGCGATTTATTGCTCACTAGCGCTGTATATGAGGATCCAACTGATGGCGAAACCGTCATTCATTTTGCTGTACCCATGAATACCACTGGTGTCTCCATTCAACCAACGTGGCAGGCAATGGGAATGCGAGGAACCGGCTCTCACGATATTCTCCTTTCTGATGTTTTTATTAATGTCCTGTTGGCAGAGAGTTTGAGGTAAATTTAGCAATTTTCCCATCATGGCATTGGTAGCATTGATGATTACCCTTAATATCTAAATCCTTTGTCATGATTGGGGGTTAATTGATTGAAAGATATACACTACGCTAACCCGTTTCACTGAGGTTAGCGTTTTTAGCAGCCCTGGAAATCTACAGGATAGAATCTCCGAACCTCCAGGCTGGTTTATAGAGCAGCCCCATTTTTTAATCGTGAACTTCTATCCCTGAGTTGTATCTAAGTCAATCAGCGTGATTTGATGGAGGCATAGTAATAACATTTCAATACTATAAATCGGCAGCAAATCCATTTTGCTGCCGATTTATAG
>CAZAYV010000131.1:0-10889 GCA_964489465.1 uncultured Dactylococcopsis sp.
TCTTATTTCCTCTCTCCACTTCCCAACGTACCTCGCTTGTCCGAGAATTGCTATATTGGAACACAATTTGATGGCTTGTCCATTTAAATAACCATCTGATTTCATGATATTTAGCAATTCCAGAGGTTTTGAAAGAAAAATCAAAAGTCAACTCTCTGCTCGTGTATGGAGTCGCTTCTTTCGTTCTATTTAGAATTACTATTTGCTGATCAATTACAAACAAATGATTTATAAAATCACAGCATTATTTTTTTTATTGTTTTAGGATGATAAGTATCCATTAAAAGTAAGTAGCAGACGAATATCTGATTCTACTGAATCTACTGTGTAAAACTGTTAGAAACTGAACCATGTGATTCTATCTAGCAAGGGGATTAGTTCTTAATTTATTAGTTTTTTTTTATAAGAATCCTATCAAGTTAGCCTTAGAAAGGGGGTTGCTACTTTCTGCCACGATAGGTTTGGTTGAGTCCAAATTATTTGATCTTGATTTAATCTTGAAAAATTAATTAACTTAGATATATTGAACAAGATTATTAAACTGTAATTAAACTATATTTACAAATAGTTTAAAACTAAATAAAGATCAACTTATAAATTCAACACTATTTATTTTATGATTAAGGCTTTTCCATTATTAAATAATATTAGTTGAGGGCAAGATTGATGGCAACACTTTTAACTGAGACTGGCTGGGAGCTTTCGGATGGAACTATTCTTGGTACTTGGACAAATCAGGCTGATATCGTCGATGAATTGGAAATTTTTGTCGATTTTGATGTTATTGCGAATACTCTAAATGGTGACGATGCCATTATAGGAGCGGGGCTTAACAATGGTATTAATAATAAAGGTACGCTCTTAACTGGCAATGGCAATGATTGCATGGAGGCTAGTAGTGGTGGTATAGCGCTTATCAATAGTGGAACAATTTTTACTGGTAACGGTGACGATGCCATTGGTGCTGGTGGAGGCACTGGCTTCAGTAATAGTGGTAGGATCTTAACTGGCAACGGTGAGGATTCCATTAATGGATCTGGTCAGGGAGTTGGTTTCATTAACAGCAGTATAATCTTCACTAGCAAGGGCAACGATTCCATCACAGGAATAGCTAATCTATCAGCAGGCCTCATTAATGAGGGAATTCTTGCAACTGGCCAGGGTGACGATACGATTGAAGGCAGTGTTGGCATTAGTGACGGCATCATAAACACAGACACAGGTACAATTGCAACTGGAAGGGGTAACGATTCTATTACAGGGAGGGGTGGTCAAGTTGCTGGTTTTGTTGGTCCTGGTATCAGTAACGATGGCACAATTACAACCGGACGGGGGAACGATTCTATTACAGGGAGGGGTGGTCAAGTTGCTGGCTTGGTTGGTCCTGGCATCAGTAACGATGGCACAATTGCAACCGGACGGGGGAACGATACTGTTGATGCCTTAAGCGGCGGCTTTTCTGAAGGAGGCCTAATTAACTTGGGTAAAAGTGATGATCTCATTCAGGGCTTCGGTTCGCAAATCGTTGATGGAGGTAGCGGCTTTGATAGCGCAGAATTTGGAATAGATGTTAGCCAAGTGGTTCTGAGTTTAGGTATAGGGGATATTAATATCGTATTCGATGGAGTAACGATGTCTTTCGCTAACGTAGAACTATTTGACTTTAATGGTCATGAAATCCCGCTTTCAGAGCTACAAACTCAAGCTGTAATGTAAAACTCTAAGAGTTCATTTTAGTAGAGTGAGTTCTTTCACGTTGACCCCACCATTGAGGGAAAAATTTCTTGTTTTTCTCAAGCAAGTAATTAGCTCATGAGTCACCACATTAAATTATTGAAGCCACCGGTATGTATTTTAATTGATTGTCCTCAGTAGGGGAGAAATCAGAGATCATGTTCTCCTCAACAGGAAACGTATTTTCTGAATCATTGGTCATTCTGGTTCAAGTTTCTTTTAGGATTCATAACCCCCCTTGCGAGTCAGAGAGTTCAAAGTTGTGTAAATTATCAATGGCAAGCCCTCGTGACGCGATCGCGCTCGGAGAAATGATTTAAAAAATTGAATTGGTATAAACTGCAGGCTACTTAGCAACTTTATTCCTAAGCAGAAACACCTCGATTGGTTGATCCCAACCTGATTCACTCACGATTTTTTTTGAATCCTCTACATAGTATTCATCAAAAATGTCTTGCCTAAATTGATCGACTGCACTATCCTCAGTATAAAAAGAAGGCTTGTAAATAACCCACAAACGGCTCTCGAATTCAGGAAGTTGAGCATTTACATCTCTCATATCAACTGTATAAATTTGGGAACTTCCATCGTAATAATGACTGAGAATGGATGAAGAGCGGGGTATGCTTGAAGCGAGGGCAATAACATCATCAGTTTGATTTTGTTTGCTAATGAATTCAACAGCACTCCGCCAATCCGACCTAAGTTGCTTTGAATAGTATGCCTGCAGCCCACCCCCTACTGCTAGAAAGTATACTATTGCAAGCACAGCGGCTAGCTTTGGCTGCCATTCTTTGATGGCTGTGAAACCAGCCGATATCAGTAGCAGCAAATAAGGGGCGACCATCAAGAGGTAGCGAGGAATCCAAACATATGAAAACATCCATGAAAGTATGAATAAAATTGATGATGGCAGTATTAGGAAAATAGCTAGATAATAAACCCCCCTCTTTTTTTTTCGTTTAATGTAAACACTGGCAAATATTGTTAAAAGGATCAATAGTGTGTAAATCTTATAAAATTTTATGCCTATGTCTGACTCTAAACTCCTTAACGGCCAATATGCAGTGAAATTAGTCAGCCTAGATAGAATATTAGTAATTCCTGGCTTGGGTATGTTTGATGTCCAAGCTCCAAAGAAATCCAAAGAGGCATTATAAAAAGTTTCCAGCCAAGGGAAAGATAAGACTAATAAGGCTAATAAAATACCAGCTAAAGCGGCAATCAGACGACCTCGATGTCGGTACTGATAAATCAAGATAATGGTATCCGGCAGCAATAACAAAATATTTAGAGGTGTTGTCAGTATCGCTAATATACGGAAGCCGATCCAACCTATCAATGATTTTGACTTTGGCTTTTCAAGTATTTTCAAAATAAAAAATGTACCCAATAGACCTAAAAATGTACTTAATGTATACATTCGAATTTCTTGGGTATGATTAATAAACACGGGGGAAAGAGTCAGCAATAATGCACTAAAAACCCCTACATCAGTTCCAAGCAAGCGTTTACCAATCAAATAAATCAGAAAAATACTGCCAAGAGCAAATGGCACAGAAAGCATGCGCAACCAGATATCATTTTCGCCAAAAAGCATCCAAACTCTTAGAATAATGTAGTAAACAGGTCGGATCTTGCTGACTTCATCTGGGACTAATTTGGCATCCGCAATACTATAAAACTCATCGGTCCACAAGCTCTCCTCTCCAATTTTATAAAGATACAAGAAAGTCGCAAGCGAAAGGATGCCCAGCAGCAGAAGATGCAAATAGCCCTTGTATGATGAGACATCTAATTTGATATTTTTGGGGTTTAATTTAAACGTCATATTTCATTCCTTATGATGATGGATCTGTAAAGGTAGTTTGATTATATTTTTAATCAAAGGATTGACATTAACTGCCTAAGCAAAGTACCTTTTAGACAAATCAAATAATGCTTGTCTAACAGACTTAACAAAAAATAAAAGACTTCCATAACATATCAGCATCAGTAAAACATTGGGTAAAGGATCTAATATAATTCCACCCAATAAGGGAGGAATAGTTGCTAAAACTGTCCAGAAAGTCGGCCAATAGTTAGGAGGTTTATAGAACTTACAGAAAGATTGATGGATTAGGTAGTGACTAGGTAAGGATATCAATTCTGCAACTCCATACCCCCAAACCCCTAACATGGGAAGAAAAAATAGACATCCCCCCCAAAGCAAACCGACATTTGCAATATTAAAACGTGCCACCTCACCATTTTGATGAGATGCATAAAGTGCCCCTTGATGCAAACTGAATAAGGCATTTACTACTAACGATAAACCAATAAGAGGGAAGATCTGCGCGCTCAAAAACCATTCATCTCCAAATAGAGACGGAATGATCCAAGATGAAAAGCCTGAAAAGCCTGCACAAATTGAACCCATGAGCAAAGCTTGATAAAGCATTCCTTTACTAACTAGACGCTTTAATGATTCTTGATTGTCTAAAAACTTTGCCATAACGCTAATCGACATATCACGGACAACATTGCTTACTAAAAGCAATTTTTCGGCTACTCGGAATGAGATATTAAGAATAGCAACTGCTTCAACTCCAGATAAACGACTGACAAAGATTGGAATGCTAAGAATTCTAAGAGCTTGAAGCCAATCACTGTAGGAAAATGTCAATCCGTACTTTAAAGCTGGTTTTAGGGTCTTGAAGTTCCAATGAAAACTCCATTTGATGGGATAACAATAATAAACTAGAATTGCAAAAATTAGAAACTGCAAAACATATCCACAAATAACTCCTAAGTAGCTTTCATAAATCAATACTAGAGAGATTGCTAATATATAATTAGCTACTTCCGACAATGCGAAAATCCAACTAACTTTTGCAAACTCTAAATTTCGCTCCAGCATACTCTGAGAAGTAGTTCCAACCATATTAAGCCAAACTGCTGGAATTAAGAACTTTAAAGCTATAGGCACTTGATCATTACCTGACCACCAACCGAAAATTGGGGTCGCCAGCCAAAGCACAGCACAAAGCAGTATACCGAATATACTGTAAAATACTAAAACCTGTTCAACATCTTCTTTTGAAAGATTAGGTTCGCGTACGATATAGGCATTCAACCCCATCTTTCCTGTAAAAACTAGGAAATAAAAAATTCCTAAAGAAGTTACAATAACTCCATACTTTTCTGGTCCTAAAAGACGGGCTATAACAAGTGTACTTAAAAGAGAAAGAAAAGCAGATAAAACATGCCGAAGGGTTAAACCTATTCCCCCTCTAACAATTTTGTTTTTCATAATCTATGTTTTGCTTTGGGTAATTTCATTTCCAGCCAGCTACTGAAATACAAGCTAGAAAATACATGAAAAATTTAGTTATCGGCAAGCTTAAGAACATAAATAGCGATAAAGACTCTTGCAAGGCTAAATATCTTTTGCCTACTTCCTCTAGGTGAAGTCAAATATATAAACATTAGCCTAGACAAAATAATCACCAAAAATACTAGGAAAATAATTAAACCCGCTATCTTACAAAGCGATAGGTAGTTGAGCATAAGTTTGCTTAGTTGATGAGATATAGATTGGTTGGAAATTATAAACCGTTGCTAGAAACCTCCGAAACATTTATTGATTTGGCTGTGAGACTTATCAGAGCACTCAGGAAGTGATAAAAGCGGATTGATAGCTAGAAAATCCTTTGCGATCCTAAATTTACTGAATTAATCTTTTTACCGAACAGCATAATCAAGTAAGTTTGGTACTTAACAGGTTTAAGTATTTTTCCATGATAATTATTTAAATATTTCTTTTTAAGAAAAAACAATAATAATCCTGTGTTGTTTTCAAGAGAAAGAACAGGAATATTACTCAACAATAAAATATTATTATTTGAAAAAAATCAGCGCTCATACGAATGTTATCAAAAAAATGAAGTGCTATTCTTTTTTCAATTAATTAAAACAAGGAGAATCAGCGAAATAATACAATTCGCAAACGTAAAATCCAGAAACAAGCTAAGACACTTTGTTTGTTTTAATTACTGCAAATTATTGCCTACTTGATTTTCTAAAGAGATTCATTTTGTGAAGTTAAATAAAAAATCCAGACTTCAATAATAAATTATTTTCTTTAAATAGTTAGCAGGATCAAAGTAGGCGAAAGTATTGGATTAGTGGATTCTTATTCAATACACTTTTTTTGCCCTAGTATCGCCAACTAAAGATTTGTGTCCCCCAAAAAAATTCTTCACGGCACGGCATTGCGTGTCAGCAGGTTTTTATGCCTTTTTGACATAGGTCAAGTTGCCTTCAGTTTAAAAAATGTTTTGCACGCCACCTTCCTTTTGCCCTAAATCCAAGCAAAAAGTAGAAACAATCTGATTTCAGAGGTATTCATTGATGGAATTTTTTGATAACGTCGTGTCCACGGAAACTAATTCTTTTATCTCCACTGAATTTAATCCCCTCATCGTAGATGTAATAGATTCGTTGAAAAGTGGAGTCAGTTTTGAAGCTAGTAGTCTTTCTTTTTCGGAACAGCTGCGTCTAGTCAATTCTAGTTATAATGATCGGACTCAAGACAACTTATCAGAACTCCTAGCACCTGAAATGATTTTCCTGACAGAGCTACTGCTAGCTCCTGAAGCAATGACTACCTTATCCGCTAAATACTCTAGTAAGCCAGAGATAATGCAGATCGATCAAACGCAAGTTTCTACCGATACAATCACTGGCTTAGATAAAAATCAATCTGCTACATTAGCAGCCATATTGGAATCTACAGCTAGCAATCTTGGAGACTTTGCTGACTCTTCAGAATTTATTGACTACATTAATTTAATTTCCAACTTTAGTTGGAATCAGGATGACACTAGAACTTTACTTCAAAATCTTGCTAAAGTTAAAAACTTACCCGATATTAGGATTGTCCCTTTCAATCATTTGAAAGCAAAAGGAGCGTTTGGAAACGATACTATCTTTCTTTCCCAAGAGTTCTTCGAGAGTAATATAGATAGTCCTCAGAAAATTGTAGATGTCGTTTCTGAAGAACTTGGTCATTATTTAGATTCCAAACTAAGTGAAGAGGATTCTCCAGGGGATGAGGGAGCAATTTTTTCCTCTCTGTTAAAAAAGGAATCATTAACCACTGCTAAACTCCTTGATCTAAAAACAGAGAATGATTATGCAACACTGCATGTAGAAGGAGAAGCAGTTTCCGTAGAGTTAGCAGATGAGGGCTCATCTTCTTCAGTTCAAGAAGCGAGTAACGTTGTCGCCGCCATCAATGCTGGGGGAGCTGCCCTCACTCAAAATGGCATTGACTTTGCAGCCGACACCTTTTTCCTCAATGGCATTACTGCTGAGGACAGTAGTATTGGCAACAGTCTCCAACCTAGTTTCGACGGCACGATTTATCAAACGGAACGTTACGGGAAGACCCTCAACTATGAAATTCCAGTGGCAGTGGGCAACTATACGGTCGAACTGTATTTTAGCGAAATCTTTTGGAATAATCCTGGTGAACGGATATTTGATGTAGAAGTTGAAGGACAATTAGTGCTTGAAGACTTAGATCTCCTGGCAGAGACGGATGGGGATATCAATCAACCCTTCGTTTTCCAGGTTCCTGACTCCATCTCTCCTGATACATTTGGAGCAACGGATGCGATTGACCTTGACTTTCGGACTTCCGTTGACAATGCCAAGATTAGTGGCATTGTTGTTCGCTCTACTGATGAAGCGGAGAGCAAGAGCGCACCTGTGGCTAACAATGACAGCGTCGATACCGAGAAAAAGACACCTGACAACGTGACTCATGACCCGAAAGAAAAAGGTAATGTCGTCAGGGCTATCAATGCTGGGGGAGCTGCCCTCACTCAAAATGGCATTGACTTTGCAGCCGACACCTTTTTCCTCAATGGCATTACTGCTGAGGACAGTAGTATTGGCAACAGTCTCCAACCTAGTTTCGACGGCACGATTTATCAAACGGAACGTTACGGGAAGACCCTCAACTATGAAATTCCAGTGGCAGTGGGCAACTATACGGTCGAACTGTATTTTAGCGAAATCTTTTGGAATAATCCTGGTGAACGGATATTTGATGTAGAAGTTGAAGGACAATTAGTGCTTGAAGACTTAGATCTCCTGGCAGAGACGGATGGGGATATCAATCAACCCTTCGTTTTCCAGGTTCCTGACTCCATCTCTCCTGATACATTTGGAGCAACGGATGCGATTGACCTTGACTTTCGGACTTCCGTTGACAATGCCAAGATTAGTGGCATTGTTGTTCGCTCTACTGATGAGGCAGCAAATATCGATGAGGCTGCGGATACTGATAAGGCTGCGGGTATTGATAAGCCTGCGGATACCGATGAGCTTGTTGAACTCCTCATCTATGACATGAGCGGTTCGCATGAGGGAAGACCCAGCGGTGTTCCAGAAGGTTACGATTGGGCAACTGGTCCTCGCTTAGGCATGGGCAATGATTCAGGAGATTGGAATCAGATCGCAGCATGGGGACATCTCTATGAAGATGCTGCTGGAAATCCAGCCACTAACACCCGCGTCCACATTAAAGATATTCAGACCTATATACTCAGTAAGCAAGATGGTAATTGGTATCGTGTACAAGATTCCAAAGCTGTTGAGGGTGCTGCATGGCGAACAGATTATATAAATAATGTGAACAAACCCGCAGATATCCGAAACGAACGAGAGGGTACTATATCAGTTACGGCAGGTGATGGATACAACTTTCATTTTTGGTCTCCTGAACATCGAGTTCCTATCAATCCCGATGATATAGCTGGGGTTGTGACAACCGTACAAGCTAGACTCATAGTTGAGGATCCTCAACTGCGAGACGACAGATCCGAGGCTCGTTATCTCTTAGGTATGGGCGCCGATTATTGGGCGGACCCTAGTGTCAAATTTGACGACTTCAAAACTAATGCTGATGTAGGCATTGGCAAATTTAAGTACGTTACATCCAATTGGCAACATTTCACTATGACTACTCTTTCGCCAGAAGAGATTCGCCAAACCCCCCCCCCCATTAATGGTTTTTCAACAAATTCTAATTAACCTCAGTTCAAGATTAAGAAAAGGACAGGGAGTAAGCTGGAAACTGAAATTTCCGTGCTTAACCGTCATAGATTCAGTTTTTTAGCTCTCTTTGTACGCTTTTTTACGGTCAAAGTAATTTTTAAGACGGGCTAGAAGGTAGGTCAACTTACGCCTCAGTGTACTAGAACAGCGAATTTGTGAGGCTCTAAGTTACAAATCACGTTCAGGAAGTCCAGATAAGTTCAGCATCGAACAGATTGTCCAAATCGTAGCCATCGCCTGCGAAGACCCAACCGAAAGTGGATATCCCATCAGTCACTGGACTCCAAAAGAGATAGCACTTGAAGCTGTCAAGCGAGGAATTGTAGCAGAAATTTCTGCCCGTAGTGTGAGACGTTTTTTACGCATGAGGCTACTCTACAGCCTCATCGTCATCGCTACTGGCTAAACGCTCAACCTAATAACCCCGATGCCTTTCGCGAACAAGTCAGAAACATTTGTCAGCTACACCAAAAGGCTGCGAAACTACTGACAGAAGGAGTTAATGTCGTCAGCACCGATGAAATGATGGGTATTCAAGCCAATCAAAGAGTTCATCCTTCTCAACCCCCAGAAATTGGTCAAGTCGAACGCCTCAAATTTGAATACATTCGACATGAACCAAAAGTCTCATTGCCAGTTGGCACGTTGCCCAAGATCAAGTTCTCACCCCAGGAATTGATTTTATTTGTAATGAATTCGACTTCGCTAATCATTTGGCTCAACTCATCGAAACGAATCCAGAACAAGAGTGGGTGTTTATTGTTGATGCGCCGAAGGCACGTAACCCTATTGGGTCAATCACCTCAATACTCACAAATTAGCATTTTAGTGCGCTTGGTCGCTGCCTCTTGTGACCTAGAGGGAGATTTCGGAGCCAAGGGCAAATCAGGAATTCTCAAGTCTATGGAAACTCGGGAAGCTTTTTTGAGTGACCCCACTCATCGGATTTGCTTGGTTTAACTTCCAAAGCACACTTCTTGCAGGTTGACCTGATTGTTTATTTTGGCCGGGCTGCACTAGGTAAGATCTCATCGTGGAGGTGATAAAGTGTGGCGACGCAAAGTATGAAACACAGACAAATACTTGTTATAACCATTCGGTCCAAGGCAACGCATAATTATGATCGCGAGACTTAAACGGAAATATTCCTTGGAAAAGAATAACCAAGGATCGTGTTGAAAGGCTTGACGACGAAAATGATTGGCTTGTTTATAATTTCTTGCTTGACTTTGGATTGCTATCCAAGCTAATACTAAATTGGCAGTGCCATAACTTCTGTTTCTTAACGATAATTCCTGCCACGAGGCATCTCTAAAGGCTTTTTCAATAACTAAGTGATAACTTCTAGCCATCGCTTCCAAATTTTTAGAAGTACTGGTTGAGCGTTGCCGATAGTACACTAAAGTTTCTTTAATGACTTTAAAAGGATAGCAAGTTGCGATTCGCAGCCACATTTCCCAATCCTCAACGTGTGAACCTAAATTACGATCAAATACGCCACAAGTTTTGAAACAACAGCGATGTACTACTGCTACACTTCCGCATATAACAATGTTCCATTTTGTTAAAGTTCTCCAAACATTACCTTCGGCATTGCTTTTGAACATCCTGCCTGTTGGCTTACCTTTTTCGTCGATCAAAGCTACCCAAGTATACACTAAACCTATTTCTGGGTTTTCTTCAAAACAACGCACTTGCTTCTCTAGCTTAGTTGGCTCCCACAGGTCATCAGCATCCAAAAATGCTATATATTCCCCTTGAGCGTGGGCAATACCTAGGTTTCTTGCTGCTACATTACCTTGATTTTTCTGAGAAATCAGTTTGACTCGCGGGTCGGATATTTGCGAAACCCACTCCCCAGTTTCATCGGAACTGCCATCATTGACAACTATTACTTCAAAATCAGCGAAGGTTTGATTAAGAACAGTTGCCATAGTTGCGGGAAGATAAGCCATGGCATTGTACGCGGGAATAATAACAGAAATCTTTGGCATCTTTTGGTTACTGAAAATTTACTTTAAATACCATTTTTAGTAAAATTTAATTTT
>CAZAYV010000132.1:0-10816 GCA_964489465.1 uncultured Dactylococcopsis sp.
CAAGGAACATCGTAACCCAATGTGATTTTTGCATGTAAGATGAGGGGTTCTTTAATATCCCGGAGCGTTGCTGTGTAATTAACAATCATGCTGGCAATTAAAGTAGAGTTAGGAATTGTAATGATTTCGTTAGTTGAGGTACGGATCCGAGTGGAAAGGATCGTTTTTTCCATGACGTATCCTGTATACTCTTTCTCTCCAATAGAAATTAGATCCCCAATGCGAAAAGCTCGTGTATAAATGGTGACAAAACCACCCATTAAATTAGAGACTGTACTCGCCCCTCCCAAAGTAATCAGCGCCCCAATCAAGATAGAAATTCCTTGAAAAGCAGGGGATCCAAAGCCGGGCAAGTGAGGAAAAATTAAGGCTAAAGCTAGGGCTAAGGTCAGTACTTGCGTCAACTTATAAGTTGGTTGTACCCATTCTCGATAGAAACCAGGCAAATTTAGTTGACCTTTTTCTATGGCTTTGAAAAGCAGCTGTAAGAACTTGAGGAAAAAGTGAGTGACTATGAGCACAAAAGTGATCGCGAGCAAATTTGGGACATATCCCAAAATTCCATTCAAAAAATTCCCTAGCAGGGGTAGTATGTAAGCTAAGATTTGTCTTCCTATAACTTCTGTTTGCGGAAAAAAGATGGGCAATACGGCTAAGTAAATAACGATAACGATCAGCAAAAGGGTAAAACGAACGAGTTTCGTTAAAATTAATAAGCCACTGCCAATCGTTTCAGGAGATAAGACTTGTAATTTTTGAATATTGATGGCAAGGGTTTGAGTTTCTTGCAATTTATGAAGTTTCGTGCGAATTCTGGCGAATACAAAATTGAGGAGAAAAACGGTTCCGAGTAGAATTAATGTCGCGATCGCAGCGAAGAGGAGTCGCTGGAATTGATTGTTGATTAGACCAAGATTAAATTCTTGATTGGTTCTTTTTTCTACTGGTGCTTCTGTTGAAATTTGTGACTGGGTCAGCTTTCTTACATTTTCTGGAACTTGAGCGGTTGTTTGTTCTGCCAGCACCGATGTTGAAACAGTGTTTTCTGAAAAGAATGCTGAAGGAACAGTTAAAGTGTTACTGCCAATGGTTATAAAAATTACCAACAATAAGGTTAAAAGCCATCGCTTGGAAAATTTTCTTAAAGATTTTCTCATGGTTTTTATTCAATTCATATCATAAACAACTTAAACTTTAATGATTGAAAAGTTTATTTTTTAAGGAAAAACCCATCAGAATTTTACGTTTTTCACAATGCGTAAGTACTAGCTTTATATTATATAATGATTTTCACTGTCCGAAACCGTTTAACCAGTACATCTTTACAATTAGGCGTTGATGCAATTATGAACTTAAGTTTCAGCGTGGTACCAATGACAACGCCACCCTTCTTGCCCTCCTATTCTCGTCTCATTCCCTTAACGATTGCTGATGCGATGTAATAGTAAATAGATCATCCCAGGAGGTTCAGATGATACAAACTCCCACCAATCCCGAAACCCTATTAATCGAACTCCCCAGAACGATCGCGCTGCAAGTGACGTTAGAACAGTTTACAACCCTTGCCACTCTCAATCGCGATTTACAACTTGAAAGAAGTTCCCAAGGAGAATTAATTGTGAATCCACCCGCAGATTGGGAAACAGGAGAACGTAACTGTAGCTTAACCGGACAACTGTATCGTTGGTACGAAGAAAACGAAAACTTAGGGAAAGTCTTTGACTCCTCCGCAGGCTTCACTTTACCCAATGGGGCAATTCGTTCTCCCGATGCGTCTTGGATCAGTCAAAACCGTTGGGAAGCCCTAACGCCAGAAGATAAAGCAACCTTTCCTAAAATTTGCCCTGACTTCGTGGTTGAATTACGCTCTCGCAGCGACCCACTCAAACCCCTACAAGACAAAATGAAAGAATATCTGGAAAATGGCGCAAGATTAGGGTGGCTAATTGATCCGCAACAGCAACGAGTGGAAATTTATCGCCAAGGGAAAGAAAAAGAAATTTTAGAACATCCCACAACGTTATCTGGTGAAACACTCTTACCAGAATTTCGTTTAAATTTGGATCGAATTTTGAATTGAAAACGCAGAAAAAATATCTATCATTTGTCCTTTTTGTTTAACTGAAACTATTGAAAAGAGATATGGCGATCGCGCTGCTTAGAACAAGCTGACGGTAACCGCTTCTCTACTCTGCTCTAAAAGCGGAATTTGACTCCTAAACTGGGGCCATGTTGAAATAAATCAAGCCCTGAGTCATGTTCGTCATAATTAATGTAATTGAGGCGATAAGTTGCTGTCATTGAAGTATTCCCTGAAAAGAGCCAATCTATGCCCGCATAACTTTCTATAGAAATATTAGTTCCTATGCCAAATCCCGAAAAAT
The DNA here is from genome assembly GCA_964489465.1 of uncultured Dactylococcopsis sp. Lineage (GTDB taxonomy): Bacteria > Cyanobacteriota > Cyanobacteriia > Cyanobacteriales > Rubidibacteraceae > Halothece. The sequence goes on from CAZAYV010000132.1 coordinate 2,385, forward strand.
TAGCGACCGCAAGTATTGCTAAATTATCGGAAAGGTTCCAACGGCCACGCCCCCCAATCATCGGTTCGACCAGGGTTTTTGAGCTACTAAAATCAAAGTCTTGACCGATATCGCTGGTCAGTTCAAGATCATTGTTGACAAAATAGAGACGTACTCCCGCGATTGCGTCAAAGATAAAGGGACCTAAGTCAAAGTCAGTCTTAGCTGTTTTAAAGGCATCTGCTAACTTCTCATTACCAAAGCGATAGCCAGCAGCTAAATCCAGTTTCGTAAATGCCGTTTCCGCAGTTGCATCAATGGAAATTTGAGCAGGAAGCACGCCTTGTAACTCGGGAGGTGTATCAACTTGGGTCGAGTCTGAATCGACGGTATTGAAATGATAGGCATCAACAATAAAACCCCAATGACCTTTCCAACCCTCAAACCGTCCATATAAAGCAAAGTTCAGCGTCTCCAAAATATCCCCAAGACTGAAATCAACCGGCACTTCCGTATCTCTGACGGTAATATCGCCAGTTGTTTCTAAGGGCAGGTAAATATAGGGTTCCAGCACAAATCGCCAAGGCATTTCGTCGCTCGCACTAACACTTTGGGCAATTGACTCAGTAGCAGCATCTGTTTCTAAATGCTTGGGTAGACGGTCAACGGCGACTATTCCCGATAACTCAGCGATCGCTGCAGCATCTTGAAGACAAGTTCCCTCAGTAAAGTGAATAGGAAGCGCGATCGCGAAATCATTAAAATCAGTGTTAGCAATCCTCGGTTCTGTTAACACCAGTGGATCACCCCACTCATAAACATTAATTTCTCGACTCTGATTGATCGTTTCGCCGTTGGGGAACAGCCTATTAAATGGCTCACAGGCTTGGGCAGGAGAAGAAATAACACTTGCACACAACAACACGCCCAGTGAAATTGAAAATGGTTTCATTCAACTATCCCTTAGAAAGAACGTCATTAACTCATATCAAATTCAAAAAAGGCTGCTCTCTCATGAATCACTGAACCAAGTTCCCCCCTGGTGAGAGTAGGGGGGATGACCCTTCCCAAGAGAAGAGCAACTTAAAAATTAAGCTATTGCAAGCCGAAGGAGTTAGTTAGCTTCTCAAGGACATCGTCAATGGTAAAGCTAGCTGCTTTTTGACGAGGAGGATATTCTTCAAACGTTGCCAAGAAATCAGCCACATATTGCTGAGCCGGTACTAATAGGAAAGCATGGTCAATTGTCCAATCCCAGTAAGTATTGGAGGTAATACTCGCTCTTTCATAGGGATCGGTGCGGAGATTATACATCCAGGGGATTCGAGTTGACACAAAGGGCTCGGTCCATAGCTGGAAGGTACCTGGTACTCTTTGCTGAGCGAAGTGCAGTTTCCAGTTGTCATACCGCAGTGCTAATAGGTCACCGTCATCAGAGAAGTAAAATATTGACTCTCTGGGGCTCTCTTCTTCTTCCCCGGTTAAATAGGGCAGAATATTGTAGCCATCCAAATGAACCTTAAAGCTCTTATCCCCTGCTTCGTAATTACCCAGGAGTTTTTCTTTGATGTCCGGTTCTCCCGCAGCAGCTAACAGCGTGGGCATCCAGTCTAGGTGAGAGACAATTTCATTCGATACTGTACCGGGTTCGATGTGACCGGGCCAACGCACGAAAGCAGGAACTCGGAAGGCTCCTTCCCATCCCGTATCTTTCTCACCGCGGAAAGGAGTCATCGCCCCATCCGGCCAAGTGTTCATATGCGGACCATTATCCGTGCTGTAGAAGACAATCGTATTGTCGGCAATACCGGCCTCATCGATAGCATCTAAGATCTGACCGACATTTTTGTCATGGTCGATCATCGTATCGTGATAGTAAGATTGCCAACGTCCTGCTTGACCCAGACTTTCGGGCTTGGTATGGGTGCGGAAGTGCATGTGAGTGAAATTCGTCCACATAAAGAACGGTTCACTGCCAGAGGCTTGCTTTTTAACGTATTCAACGGAGCGATTGGCAATATCATCATCAATCGTTTCCATCCGCTTTTTGGTTAAGGGACCGGTATCTTCAATTTCCTGTCCCCCATCCGCTTTAGCAAAACTGTGGAGAACACCACGCGGACCATATTTTTTGCGGAACTCTGGATTTTTGGGATAATCGGGCAGTTCGGGTTCCTCTTCGGCGTTCAGGTGATAGAGGTTGCCGTAAAACTCATCAAACCCATGGGCTGTCGGCAAAAACTCATCTTTATCACCTAAGTGATTTTTACCAAATTGAGCAGTCGCGTAGCCTTGAGCTTTGAGCATTTCGGCAATTGTCGGATCTTCAGCGCGCAGACCCAAATCAGCCCCTGGCAGTCCCACTTTACTCAAACCGGTGCGAAATACACTCTGTCCGGTAATAAAAGCAGACCGACCTGCAGTACAGCTTTGCTCGCCATAGTAATCGGTGAAGGTGATCCCTTCCTTAGCAAGACGGTCGATATTCGGAGTACGGTAGCCCATCATGCCTTTGGTATAAGCACTGACGTTGCTTTGTCCGATATCATCTCCCCAAATGACCACAATATTGGGTTTTTCGCTCTTCACTGGAGCAGCGATCGCGCCCTTGCTAAAAGGAAGACTGCCAACCAAGAGGAAGCAGGCAGCCAAAGCAATGGCTCCAATTTTTCTTAGAAAATAATGCAACTGTTTCATGAACTCAAATTAATTGGATACCTGTCGAGCATCTAGCTTATTCTAATGACCGGACTGGAAAGTCTTCTCAACAGACAGGTTAAAAGAATTCAGTTAAATAGAATACTGACTTTTACAGTGAGAATGCTTAAACTCTCGAGGCTAAGATTAATACAACAATATTTAATTTTGAAAAATCTTTAATAATTCGTCACGATCACTGAATGCGTCACGATTGTTGATACGTTGATTGACCGGTTTTTCGTGTCCCAAAGCAAGTTTTTGCTAGTAAAAAATAATTCTCGAGTGATCATCCCAGGTTATTATATGTTTTGACAACAGACAACAAGGAACGAATTCCTTGGTTGGTATTTGCAGAAACTACGACGTTCCAGGCAACAAACATTTAGGTGTGAGGGTGATGAAATATTTCCATTGGCTTTGGGCAATTGTCCTGTGTCCAACTTTTTTAACTTCAGTTGCGAAAGGGGAGCCAATTCCCCAGGGGTCGGCGGCTGCTTTAGCAATTGGAGGCGAGATCGAACAAACGCACGATTCTCCCCTTACTCAACCCCCTCAAGTCCCCGCAGAGGCAGACTTGCCTCCACAAGGGGTCATTATCGACAACATTGAAGTACGCTACCTCGATGAAGTCGGCAACCTAACCGAAGGCAAAGCCAAACCTTACATCTATCGGCGAGAATTTGAGTTAGAAGCAGGGGACCGCTACGATGAGCAAAAAGCGCGTGAAGGATTAGTAAGAGTACAGCGATTGCGCATCGTCGAAGAGGCCAGCGTTGAGTTGGAACCGACGACAGCGAATCGGGCAACGTTTGCGATTAATGTCCGTGAAGGGAGGAGTATTGCTGTCTTGTTTGCCCTGACCTTGCCCCAACCCTCAGCTTTGTATGGCCCCATTCGACCGGCAACCGTGCTGCCTTTGACGTTTCGCACCGGCGGTCTTAATGCCGGTTTGCGTGTGGCTAAATATAATCTCGGTGGGAACGACCAAATCGTTTCTCTTGGCGTTAAAGGAGGAACCAGAAGCTTAGGGTTCGATTTAGACTTTCGCGATCCTCGCATTGGCAACTCCCGTTTGGGGTACGGCTTTAACGTTTTTAATCAGCGCGGACGCGAGCCCATCTTTGACCGCGGCGATCGGGAAGTCAATTTGCCCGGAGATGAACCACCTTGGGTGCATCGCATCGGAGGGGGGGGTTGAATTCTTTCATCCGTTTAACGAAGATAATAGTTTTCGCGGTACTCTAGGCTTGTCTTATCGGCAAGTTTCAGTACGCGACGATGTTTTTAGTTCAAACCTTTTTTCCGAAGATGAATTGGGCAACCCTTTAACCCTTAGCGACGATGGCAGGGATACACTCTTAACGCTCGACTTTGCCGCTGCCTTGGATAAAAGGAATAATCGCCGCTTTCCCACAGATGGTTTTCGACTGCTTTTTCAGACCACTCAAGCCATTCCCATTGGTGATGCTCAAATCTCTTTCAACCGCTTGAGCGCCAATTACTCGCAATATATTCCTCTGCCTTTATTTGGCTTTGCCGAGGGAGAACAAACCTTGGTGCTCAATGTCCAAGGAGGAACCGTGATTGGAGATAAACTGCCCCCCTATGAAGCCTTTAGTCTGGGTGGCTCTTCTTCGGTACGGGGCTTCTCACCTGGAGAGGTGGGGACAGGACGCAGTTTTCTGCAAGGAACAGCAGAGTATCGTTTTCCCATTGCTAATTTAAAGGTTTTAGAATACAACATTCCCCTTGGCGGGGGCATTTTCGTCGATTATGCCACTGATTTAGGGACTGGAGACGATGTTGAAGGAGAACCGGCTGAAGTACGGGATAAACCGGGAGACGGTTTAGGCGTTGGCCTCGGGTTGCGGGCAAAAGCTCCCATAGGAGCGGTGCGTGTTGAATTCGCCCTCAATGATGAAGGAGGTAGCACACTCTCTCTTAATATTGGCGATCGCTTTTGATGACTGTGCGGGGAGGGCTTCAACAGCTCAAGGGGTGACAATCAACTGGAAAATCAGACCGGGGTTGGGTGATGGGGAAATTTCTTGATCGTGACTGGGTTCAAAAATTACGAATCTGGTTCAAAATCATCACAAAAGCCAATGTAGTAGTTTTTCTGCATTGATCAATAATTAACCGATTGGAGCATAAATCAATGGAATTATTAGAACCTTTGCGAGGCGGACTTGAGATTATTGTCGAACTCTTTACATTAGTGCTAGAGGGAATCTCAGTTTTCTGTGTATTAATTGGATTAATCAAAGCTTTAACGAGTTTTCCGGGATGGAATGCTGATCGGGGAAATGCCGTACCCTTTTTAGATATGCGTCTTGCTTTTGCACGTTGGTTAGGGGTCGCACTCGAATTTCAATTGGCAGCGGATATCCTAGCGACCACTGTTGAGCCGACTTTGAATCAGTTGATTCGCTTAGCAATCATTGCTGTTGTCCGTACTTTCCTCAATTATTTCCTCGAAAAAGAGACCACTGAAGGCATTAAACTGAAAAGCGAAATCGAATCTGAATCAAGTTAGCGATTCTGGCGGGAAGCCTCGCTACTATCGGGACTTAAACGAAGTTTAAGGTAGAATGTAGCCAAAACTCGCTTTATAAGCAACAAATACGTCCCAACTGTCTTGGAGCCACTTCAGAAAACGATAAGTAATGGCGGTTCTAAACGCCTCTAAAGCTTCACTAAAAGTGTTCAAAGGTCGTTTCGAGCAGATGCGTCTAAATCCTCCTGTTAGCTGATGCCAAAGAATAAATGTGTAAGCACAGAAGACCAAAATGAAATGTCTTAAAAGACTTCGTTTGTCTCTGACCTGATATTCCTTCAGTCCTAAATTTCCATTTTTCGGCTTTAGTCTTGAAGACATCGTCGAAACGACGACACCATCACATCATTGCAAGCAGGCATCGCAGAAGGGGTAGTTTATTTCATGAGTTAGCTGACAACGTAAAGTGGTTGAACTGCAAGCATTTTACCATGCTTGATTGTGTTTTATCGTTTAAGTTCCATTAATTAATGTTCTATGATCCGGGGCTTTAGATACGATAGCATTAATACTAATCAGCTATCGCTAATCTTTTTCAATCTTGTGCTTACTTTTGAGGAGTCCAATTATGTCATTAATTCATTGGGATAAATCGGTTCTTTCATTTCACCTGAAAGAAATCATCGAAGATGGAAATGGGAATAATCCCCTTGCCTTAGCCGGCTTAGGGGTCATTGCAGCAAATGCTTTACTGGTGCCGGCAGTGATGAAAATGGGAAAACCGGTTCTGAAAGCAGCGATTAAGAAGAGTTTGTCTCCCCATCAAGATGTATCTCTCTTCTCAGCGCATACTTCCAGCACTGAATTAACGCAAATCTGGCAACAAGCCGCGATCACCGCCCAAAATAACCATCTCCAAGGGAATCGCGCATCAAAAGCATTATCCAATTAATTGTCTTGCAACTCTGATTACATTGCGATTTTAATTGTTTCATCTTCACTCCCGCTAGCTAAATAAACGCCATCGGGACTAAAGGCAACCGTAGTAACCGCTTCGCCATGACGATGCCAACAACGTCGGTGAGGCTTGTGGTGAAAGAGTTCTGAGAGTCTGACGGTTTTGTCACTACTGCCGCTGGCTAAATATCTCCCATCGGGACTAAATTGCACTGCATTCACCGCCCACTGATGTCCGTGTAGGGTTTGTTTAACTGTGCGAGTTGCTAAGTCCCAAATTTTAATGCTACAGTCCCAATCCCCACTGCCACTGGCTAAATACTTGCCATCGGGACTGAAATTCAGGCTGTACACCAGATCGCTATGTCCACTGAGAGAAAATAAGGGCTTAAAGGTGTACACTTCCCAAACTTGAATCGTTGTTTCCCCCCCCGCGATCGCGAAGTACTCGCCATCGGGACTGAGGGCAAGGGCTTTTACTTCTCCCTGTTCCCAACTGAAGCGGTCTAAAACTCGCCCCGTTTGCCAATTCCATAAGATAACTTCTCCCCCAATACTCCCACTCAGAACTGTATCGCCATAGGGACTTACCTGCAAACTTTTCACGCCAAAGCGATGTCCCTTTAGAGTTTGGTGTAATGCTTGCGTGGCGACATTCCACACTTTAATGGTTTTATCCAAACTGCCACTGACTAAAAACTTGCTATCCTGACTGAATTGAACGGTTGTGATCGGTGCCGAATGTTGGGTGAGTTTCTGATGATTCTGCCATTCTCCCACGCGCCACACCCGAACACAGTTATCTTTTCCCACTAATTTTCCCCAGTCTGATCCCCCGCCACTGGCTAGTAATCGCCCATCGGGACTAAAGGTTAGGCTATAAATTGCCCCTTTTCCACTATAGAGTTTAATAATGGGAGGATTTGCTGCGGGATTCGATTGGGTCGTAGCAGGAGAAGCCGGAAGAGGAGACAAAACCCCTAATGCAGATAAAACCTCTTCAGCAGAAGAATAGCGGTCTTTGAGATCAAAGGCAGTCATCCCATCCAGAATTGCGGCAAGGGAATCACTGATGGGGTCATCTTGGCGGTATTCTCGCCACAAGAGTCGATTTTCTGTGGGATGATACAAGTCAAAGGGAGAAACGCCAGTTAAAAGATGGAGACAGGTGACACCGAGGCTATAAATATCGCTGGCGAAGGTGGGTTTACCATACACTTGTTCCGGTGCGGCATATCCGGGGGAACCAATGATCGTGCCAGTTTTAGCTAAGCTACGTAGGGAGGCAAGTTTAGCCGCACCAAAATCGACTAAAACATATTCGGCATCTGTGTCGTCACGATGAATAATATTTTCGGGCTTGATATCTCGATGAATCACTGCAGCATCGCGCAGATAGTCGAGGACAGGGAGTAAACTAGCTAGGAGTCTTCTAATTTCTCGTTCGTCAAATCTTCCTCGCTGGGAAAGTTCAGTTTCTAAGTTATCCCCGGCAATCCATTCTTGAATTAAATATTGATAGGTTTCTTGTTCGAGATGAGCGTATAATTGGGGTATTTGGGGGTGATCCCCTAATTCTTCTAAGCGTCTGGCTTCGGAATGAAACAGTTGAATGGCTTTTTGGGAGTTAAGGATAATCCCCTGTTCGGTTTCAGGAAAAAATTGTTTAATAATACAGGGACAATGGTATCTGAGATCTTCTCCTAAAAAAGTCCGTCCAAAGCGCCCACTGGCAATGAGTTTCTGGGGTTGATATTGTTGTGCAATCAGAAGCAGAAAGCCACAGTTTTTGCAGTGTTGATCAGGACTGGAATTTTTCGGTTGGGAACAGTAAGGATTTAGACAGTACGCAAAATCTCGATTCATTACCGGCTATGACTGGGGCTTTCCTTGGTTACGAATTATCTCCAATGGTAAGCCATTGGCATCCCCAATAAAGGCAAGTCCATACAGAATTTGTCCAATCGTTTATTCGTTGCAGAGGGGAAGTGAAGGTGCAACTAGTGCACTCAGCAATGATTCATGAGAGGAAGCCACCTTTGAGGCAACGAGTAGAGGGAATCAGTTTCTCACCTCTGATTTTTTAGGCTATTTCGACCCTAGATTAAGCAGCTATTTGTTCCCTTATCCAACCCCGAAACTGTTTCATGATGGCAACTTTTCCGTCTACTTTACTCGCCTCTAAATATTGAGGAATCGCTTGCTTTAAAGGAAACTGAGGAAACTGTAAACTCTGATCCGATAAAATATATTTTCCAGACTGGTATAACCACAGTATAGCGTCATTGGAGGTCGTATG
>CAZAYV010000133.1:0-10714 GCA_964489465.1 uncultured Dactylococcopsis sp.
AACTCCTGATCTCCCACGTCTAAAGCGCGTGGGCGCGTGCGGCGACTTTTTGTAATTAATATCAAGTTGAGTTCGTGAAAGTCTACAGCAATCAGAATTCTACACTGAAGGCACAGTAAGATTAAGACCCAACTAATATGCAATTAACTTGAGGATGAAACAAGCAGAATACGATCGCGCAAACACTCAAAAAATTGCTGCTTTTGGGGGGATTTATGGCAATATCAGAAAAACAGCGTTATCCGTTCGCCTAGGTATTGTCCTAAACTAACGATTGTGAGAGAACGAATATAGAAGAGGAATTATGGATAACGTCCAACTTTGGCAACGCTATCAAGACTGGCTCTATTATGACCCAGACTTAAACTTTTATCTGGATATTAGTCGGATGCGCTTTTCCGATCAGATTGTGGAAGAAATGCAACCGAAATTTCAAAAAGCGTTTCAGGATATGGCCGATTTAGAAGCCGGCGCGATCGCGAATCCCGATGAAGACCGCATGGTGGGTCACTATTGGCTACGCCACCCGGATCTTGCCCCCAATGCGGAACTCAAAGCAGAAATCACCAATACTCTCGAACGCATCAAAACGTTTGCAGCACAGGTTCACAGCGGTTATATTCATCCCCCACAAGAAACGCGCTTTACGGACATCATTTCCATTGGTATTGGCGGGTCAGCGTTGGGACCGCAGTTTGTTGCCCAAGCCCTCGCACCATTAGATGCCCCTCTCAATCTCCATTTTATTGATAATACCGATCCCGCAGGGATGGATCATCTGTTAGAACAAGTGCGCGATCGACTTTCAACGACGCTGGTTTTAGTGATTTCCAAGTCTGGGGGAACCCCAGAGACCCGCAATGGAATGGTGGAAGTCAAACAGGCTTACGCAGCGCAAAATCTTGATTTTGGTTCTCATGCAGTTGCGATTACGGGCAAAGGCTCAAAATTGGAACAAATGGCAAAAACGGAAGGTTGGGTGACGACTTTCCCGATGCACGATTGGGTCGGGGGACGGACATCTGAAATGTCTGCCGTCGGATTAGTGCCCGCCGCCTTGCAAAGCATTGATATTGATGCCATGTTGGAAGGGGCAAAAGCCATGGATAACCTCACTCGCAAGCCAGAACTCAAGGCCAACCCGGCAGCCTTGTTAAGTTTAGCGTGGTACGCCGTTGGCAATGGCAAAGGGGAAAAAGATATGGTTGTGCTGCCTTATAAAGATAGCCTCAGCCTCTTTTCTCGCTACTTGCAACAGTTAGTGATGGAGTCGCTAGGGAAAGAGAAAGATTTAGACGGCAATACCGTTTATCAAGGGATTGCGGTTTATGGCAATAAAGGGACAACCGACCAACACGCTTATGTGCAACAGTTACGAGAAGGGGTACCGAACTTTTTTGCCACCTTTATTGAAGTTTTAAAAGATCGAGAGGGAACTTCTCCCGAAGTAGAAGCCGGGGCAACCTCAGGCGATTTTTTATCCGGTTTACTACAAGGAACCCGCCTCGCCCTTTATGATAATCATCGGGACTCGATTACCATTACGGTTGATGAGGTAACACCGCGTACTGTGGGAGCATTAATCGCGTTGTATGAACGCGCAGTTGGTTTATACGCCTCTTTGGTCAATGTCAATGCTTATCACCAACCGGGAGTCGAAGCCGGGAAAAAGGCAGCCGCTTCCATCTTGGAGTTACAGCGTAATGTCGTTGCCGTGTTGAAAGCAGAAAGCCATCCCCTTGCTTTGTCAGACATTGCGCAAAAAGTGAATGCCCAGGAGAAAGTAGAAGCCATCTATAAAATTATTCGCCATCTCCATAGCAACGGACGGGGAGTAAAGGTCGAAGGAAACTGGGGACAACCCAGTACTTTACAAGTGTCTTGGCAAGATTAATCCCCGACAGAACTGGGATCAAAAAAGCGGTCACCGATTGAGATGACCGCTTTCCTTTTTAATTGGAGAGAAAATTATGCGATTGTTGCCATTTTCACTTCATTTTCATTAAGCATCCGTTGTAATTCTTCAGCATCAACGGTTTCACGCTCAATTAAGGCTTGTGCCAACTCATCCAAGATGTGACGGTTAGACACCAGAACATCTTTGCAACGACGATAGGCTTGTTCTACTAAGTTGCGAACTTCCTCATCAATCGCTGCTGCTGTTTCATCAGAGAAATCGCGATCAGAGGCAATATCTCGTCCCATAAAGACGTTACCATTTTGGCGACCGAGGGCAACCGGACCTAATCGATCACTCATACCCAGGCTAGTCACCATTTGGCGGGCAACTCGCGCGACTTGCTGTAAGTCGTTGGAAGCACCAGTGGTAACTTCATCATCACCAAAGATGATTTCTTCAGCGATGCGACCCCCTAAGGCAACTGCCATTTGGTTTTGCAGGTAAGAACGGGAATAGAGTCCAGAGTCTAAGCGTTCTTCACTGGGCGTAAACCAGGTTAAACCACCGGCAGCCCCACGGGGGATAATGCTAATTTTCTGTACTGGGTCATAATCAGGCATTAACGCACCGACTAAGGCGTGACCCGCTTCGTGATAAGCTACTAATGCTTTGCGTTTTTCGCTCATTACGCGGTCTTTCTTCTCCGGACCGGCGAGAACGCGATCAATGGCGTCATTCACCTCATCCATGGAAATTTCTGTGAGGTTACGACGGGCAGCTAAAATTGCCGCTTCGTTCAGCAAGTTTTCTAAGTCTGCACCGGTGAAGCCAGGGGTGCGACGAGCAATTTTTTCTAAGTCCACATCTTTGGCTAAAGTTTTGCCACGGGCATGGACTTGCATAATTTCCAAACGTCCCGCATAGTCAGGGCGATCCACCACAATTTGACGGTCAAAACGACCCGGACGCATTAACGCTTGGTCTAACACATCAGGGCGGTTCGTCGCAGCAATAATGATAATTCCCGTATTACTTTCAAAACCATCCATTTCGGTGAGTAACTGGTTGAGGGTTTGTTCCCGTTCATCGTTACCACCGCCTAAGCCAGCACCACGCTGACGACCAACGGCATCAATCTCATCAATGAAGATGATGCAAGGGGCATTCGATTTCGCTTGTTCAAACAAGTCACGAACGCGAGACGCACCAACGCCGACGAACATTTCGACGAATTCAGAACCGGAGATGGAGAAGAAAGGAACGCCTGCTTCTCCAGCAACAGCACGGGCTAAAAGGGTTTTACCCGTTCCTGGAGGACCGACTAACAATGCACCCTTGGGAATTTTTGCCCCAACATCGGTGAAGCGTTCTGCATTTTTCAGGAAGTCCACCAACTCAGTTAACTCTAATTTGGCTTGTTCAATTCCTGCCACGTCATTAAAGGTGACATTGGTTTGCGGTTCCATTTGCACTTTTGCTTTGGATTTCCCAAAGTTCATCGCTTGCGAACCCGGACCGCCTTGCGCCCGACGCAGTAAGAAGAATAATCCCACTAACAAGAGAATGGGGAAGAAGAGACTGCTGAGAGCGCGGAATAGGAAGCCATCATCATTTTCTGGCTGTACCGAAATATCAACATTATTTTCGGTCAGAATGTCGATCAATTGCGGATCATTCGGTAAGTTAACCTGGACTTGTTGTCCATCTTGTGCCGTTGCAATCGCTTTGGACCGCTCGCTGTTGAGGCGGACACTTTCCACGTTACCGTTTTCCACCCGATTCACAAATTCACTATAGCGCCACGTGGCTTGAGTTTGTGGCTCTTGATCCAAGAACGCAGTGGCCAGAGCAATCACTACAATTGCCAGTAGTGCATATAGCCCTGCATTGCGCCATTTTTTATTATTATTATTTTTGTTATTCACGCTTAACCTCCAAGGTAAGACTGTATGAGGTGCGACTCTATTTCCTTATTATGGATGGAGAATATGAACGCGCCATTATTGCTTCTCGGTATATTAATTTATGTTAACGTTTCTGAGAAGTTCTTGACAGGGGTTGACAAACAATCTTTTGCTTGATCCTTAATTCTGGTCATTCTAAAGATGGAGAGGGAGTTGGGGAAGTAGGGTGATCATTAATTTCCCAATGACTAATGACTAATGACTAATGACTAATCATCATTATATGCCTTGCTCCAATTCCCCCGCCTCATCGGATTGGATGTGCTGCTGGTTAGAGTCAGTGGGTAAACGTTTAATATCCTGGTTCGACCCAACAACGATCATTTGCGATCCTTTAATTAATCGGTAATTGGGGGTAGGATTAATTTCAAATTTTTCCCCATACTTCACTGCAATCACATTCAACCCATAACGATTTCTCAATTCCAACTCCGCTAAGGTTCGTCCATCAAAGACTTTCGGAATTTGGATATCAACAATACTATGTTCAGGATCCAGTTCAAACTTCTCTAAAATCGCCGGTTGGGCCAGGGCATGGGCTAAATCGTATCCCGCATCTCGTTCGGGAAACACCACCCGATCAGCGCCAACTCGTTTCAGCAATTTGCCATGAATATGAGAAGAGGCTTTAGCGACAACATACTTTACACCATTTTCTTTGGCATTGAGGGTGGTGATAATACTTTCTTGCACATAGTCGCCAATCGCAATAATCACCACTTCAAACTCAAAGATGCCCGCTTCTTTTAGGGCTGCTGGTTCGGTTGCATCTAATTCAATGGCGTGAGAAACAATTTTATCGGTTAAGACTTGATTGACTAATTTTTCATCGCGATCGCTGCCTAAAACTTCACAGCCTAAATTTCGTAATTCTCGACAAACGGCTTGACCAAAACGTCCTAAACCAATGACTGCGAATTCTTTCGGTTGATGGCGAAGCTGGTTGAATATTTTCAAAGACGCTCTAATATCCACGATTTAATCATTGGTGAGGGGTCATTCGTGATTAATTGAATCAGTAATTAAGTTAACAATAACATATCATGAATTATCACTTAACTTTATCCGACTAAGAGATTTTCTTCGGGATACTGAATGGCACTCGGACGAGATTCTCGCACCAGCGTATTAATAACAATTAAAACCCCTACTCTTCCAATATACATCGTTACCACAATAATCAGCTTTCCTAAGGCGGATAAACTTCCGGTAATGCCAGTGGAAAGCCCAACCGTAGCAAAGGCCGAACAGACTTCAAATAAAATTTGAATAAAGCTGAGGTCTGGGTCAGTAATGGCAATTAAAGCAGTAACAATACTCAATAAAGTTACCGATGCACATAACACACCTAAGGCTTTTAAAATCAAGTTAACCGGCACTCGGCGTTTGTAAATAATGACATCTGTTTTTCCTTGTAAGGTTGAGATTGTAGAATTAATTAAGATCCGTAAGGTTGTTGTTTTTAATCCCCCACCGGTGCCACTGGGGCTAGCGCCAATCACCATAAAAGCGATGGTAATAAATAAACCGGCATCGGTCATTGCTTCAATGGGAACAGTATTAAACCCTGCTGTACGAGTAGTTACCGCTTGAAACCAAGCCCCTAGTAAACGTTCTTTGAACGAAAAGTAACCAAAAATATTATTATTACTAAAATCAGTAAAGAAAAAAGCAACAGTACTAAAAACAAGCAAAATAATTGTTGTATTTGTAACAATCTTTGAATTCAGAGAAAAACTAAATGCTTCTGTATTTTTACCAAATATAACTTGCTTGAATTTTTGTCGCAACCAAATAAAAATTTCAAACACGGCTTGATATCCTAAGCCACCGAAAATCACTAATATAGGAATAACAATATTGGCAAGCAGAGAAGAGCGATAGTCCATTAAGCTATTGCTAAATAAACTAAATCCAGCATTATTCCAAGCACTAATACTATGAAATAATGCTAACCAAGCTGGATTGGCTTCCTCTGCAAATAAGGGGAGTAAGAAAAAAAAGCCGGTGAGTTCAAACAGAAGTGTCGTGGCAACAATGGACATGAGGAGATTGGTACTGCCTAGAAGAAACGGACGATCAAACGATTCTTGAATCGCTACTTTTTGTCGGAAGTCAAATTTTTTCCGAATTAAAAATAAAAGGAAGGTATTGGTGGTCATATAACCTAAACCTCCCACTTGAATCAATAATAAAATGACCAATTGTCCCCAAAAAGAAAAGTAAGTTCCGGTATCGACAACGGCTAACCCGGTCACACAAACCGCAGAAGTAGCCGTGAATAAAGCAGTAACCGGATGATTCCAAGTGCCATCCGCAGTGGTAAACGGTAAAATTAACAAAAGAGTGCCAATTAAAATAACGGCAATAAAACCCAGACAAATGGTTCGAGCAATACTCATTATAATTAATAATTAATAATTAATAATTAATAATTTAAGCAGATAACAGAAAACCGCTATATTTAAGATTAAAATACAAATTGAGTATGAAAATGCAAGCGTTTATGGACACAATCAAAATTGAGAATATCCGTTGCTATGGTTACACTGGTTTTTTACCAGAAGAACAAGTGTTAGGACAATGGTTTGAAGTCAATTTGACACTAGGTGTTGATTTAGCTACCGCGGGAGAGAGTGACGCGATCGCGGATACCTTAGATTACCGAAGCGCCATTGCAAAAGTCAAACACCTGATTGAAACCCAAAAATTTGCTTTAATTGAAAAACTCGCCCACGTGATCGCGCAATCTATTTTAGAACTTGATTTCGTCCAACAGGTAGGGGTAGAACTGACTAAACCAGCCCCTCCCATTCCCCATTTCTCTGGGAAAATCACAGTTGCCATTACTCGTGAAAAGACTGAGAGTGATGAGCACTCAAACTAGGAAATTTCTCGTTACTTGACTCATCCTCATCGTTTGCTTCCTCTTTTTCTTCGTCATCAGTCAGGATAGTGGGCTGACAGCGTTTAATTTCTAGAGAAGTAATGAGTGCCTCTTCGCCCTGTAAATCTTCCACATAACCTGGCTTTGCTTGCTCGGCACTCCGCTTTTTCACAAAGGGACCAAAATAGTAGGTACACTTGGGAGATTCCGTTTTAATCTCTACCCACCAGGCTTTGCCGAAAAATTCCAGGATTGATAGGATGAGTTCTTCCATGTTTTATAACGCAATTTAAGCGAGCTCAAATAATTCTACTGTATTTAATTGTGTGAGTTCGTTTTAATTTTTACCAGCCTCTTGCGAAAGATTCAAGCGTTTTTTTTGGCGACGATGAGACACTTCATACAGCGCGATCGCGCAAGCAATATGCGCATTTAAACTTTCGGTTTTTCCCAGCAACGGAATGGAAACCAGCTCATCACAATGACGTTGCGTTAACAGACTCAACCCTTGGGCTTCTCCGCCGACAACCAGAACCACTGATTCATCAAAACTCGCTTGAGCAATCAATTTTCCGCCTTCAGCCACTGTCCCGTAAACCCAAAACCCAGCTTTTTTTAATTCTTCTAAAGCCCGAGAAAAATTCACCACTCGGGCGACAGGCAGGTATTCTAATGCCCCTGCTGCAACTTTCATCACTGTAGACGTAATCCCCACGGCGCGTCGTTGGGGAATCACGACCCCTTGCGCCCCCAGTGCCTCTGCCGTGCGAATAATTGACCCTAAATTCTGAGGATCTGTAATTCCCTCCGCGGCAATAATCATCGGTTGATCCGTAATTGAGCGGGCTTTTTCAATCAACTCTGATAGATCTAAATAGGGATAGGGGGCAACTTGTGCCGCCACCCCTTGGTGGTTTGCCCCGCGAGTAATTTGATTTAAACGCTCGATTCCCACCTCATCAATAATGCTTCCTTCTTTTTTTGCCCTTTGTAATAAGGAATTAAAGGTTGTACTGTAACGGAGTTTGGGAGTAATCCAAATCCGATTCAGTTGACGATTCCCTTCTAAGGCGGCTTGCACAGAATGACGACCATAAATTAAATCATCGTTTTCGGCATCATTTTCTGGCGCTTGAGGCGTTTGAGGTTGCTTAATCTTGGGACGACTAGAAGCAGGAAAAGGCTTTCCTTTCCTAGTTTTGGGTTTGCCCTTTCGGGGTTTTTCACTCATTTTAATTTCAGGACTGATAATGGCGTTGTGGCTCGTTAAAAGTTATCAGAGGTTTGCCTCTCTTGTAACGATAACAGGAGCGATTGTAAACGATCGCGATCGCTTAAAAAAAGATATCCGACGAGGGTTTCTAAACTGGTTGCTTGTTGATAAATCTTAGCAGAGAGCCGACGGGGACGTTTTGTAGCGGCATTTCGCCCTCGCTTGACAATCTCCAGTTCTGATGCGGTTAAAAAAGGAAGTAACGCCTCTAGCTGTTGCGCTTGATTTTCTGCTCGCACTTCTGACACTACCAATTGATGATATTGAGAAATCTGTTTTTGCGGTAACAAATAATAGAGACGCACATACAACTCATAAACAGCATCGCCAATATAGGCGAGTCCCGCCGGGGAAATCTGTTCGAGAGGGGGTAATTCGTCCAATCCCCCTAATACGGAAAAGAATTCCACTTCGGAATCACAATCATTAGGTTGATGAGTTTGCGGTGTCAAATTTATCCTCGGATTGAGTGTAATGACAAGAAAAGCAAAGTTAATTTATTGCAAAGACTCCAAAGCAGCCTCAAGACTGGGTTGTAAAGAAAGGAACTTTTCTAAACGAACCAGTTTGACAGTTTGGGTGACCCGAGCATTGGTAACAATCTGTAGGGTCCCTCCTTCTGTTTGAGCTTTTTTGGCAAGCTGGACCAAAGCGCCCAAACCAGAACTATCGACAAAATCAATTTGCGAAAGCACCAAAATAATATTTTTCGGTCCTTCCTCAATGTACTTTGCAATCACTTTTCCAAATGTCGGTTCGGAAAACGCATCGAGTAAGCCAGTTAAACGAAAAATCTGGCACTTCTCTTGAATTTCCCGCGTTCCGCGCAAACTAACGGTTAAGTTGAGTGGTTCAGGAATAATATCCTCCTTAGTTTTTAACAAATCATGAGCTTTAACCAATATAGATAATAAAAGCTAGTTTGAAGAACTAACCTTTAACAGATAGTGTATATTAGCATATTTTTCGGCTTTAATTCTCTCACGAATGAGTTGTTGCTGTTTGTTGCCGATGTTCCCGCATTGATGCCACAAATTGCGCGAATAAATAATCGGCATCGTGAGGACCGGGGCTGGCTTCGGGATGATATTGTACGGAAAAAATGGGTAGGGTTTTATGCCGTAATCCCGCGACGGTGCGGTCATTTAAGTTAAAATGTGTAATTTCGACATCGGCTTGTAATGAATCTTCAGTAACCGCAAAGCCATGATTTTGGCTGGTAATTTCGACCTTTTGTTGTAACCCTGCCGGTTGATTGAGTCCGCGATGCCCAAATTTGAGTTTAAAGGTTTCTGCCCCCAGGGAGAGTCCCAGAATTTGGTGCCCCATGCAAATGCCAAACATGGGTTTTCCGGCTTTTAATAGGGCTTTTGTGGTTTCAATTCCTTCAGTTACCGCCGCCGGATCTCCCGGTCCATTGGAGAGAAAAATGCCATCGGGATGATATTGATCAATTGCTTCGGGCGAAGTATGGGCAGGAACGACAATGACCCGACAGCCATAACTCGCCAGACGACGTAAAATATTGCGTTTAATCCCAAAATCAATCGCTACCACTGTCAGAGGGGTGGGGTCATCTGCTGCCATCACAGGGCGAAATTCCCAACTTTCTGCCGTGGGATCCGACCATTCGTAAACGTTTTTGGTGGTGACTTCGTTAACGAGGTTTAAGCCCAGCATGGCGGGGGCGGCTGCCACCTGTTTTAAAAGTTCTTGCTCATCGAGAATTTCGCTAGAAATTGCCCCGTTCATTGCCCCAGAAGAACGTAAAATGCGGGTCAGGGCGCGGGTGTCAATGCCATAGATGCCAGGAATGTTATGTTGCTTGAGGTAATCGGGGAGAGAAGCGCGCGATCGCCAATTGCTGGGAAAATCACAAACATTACGGGCAATTACGCCCCGGACATGAGGCTGATCAGACTCTTCATCATCTGGATTGACCCCGGTATTCCCTAATTCTGGATAAGTAAAGGTAATAATTTGTCCCTGATAGCTGGGATCGGTTAAGACTTCCTGATAGCCAGTCATCCCCGTATTAAATACCACTTCACCGACCGTTGTTCCTTTCGCACCAAAGGATTTTCCTCGAAACACTGTCCCGTCTTCTAACACCAGTAAAGCTGGTTCTACCTGATGATTAATCATTTGCTGCTTGATATTTCCTTAATTCCTGATGGATCTGAAATCCCCCTTTTGGCATTTTAAGATAGAAAGAGTCGATCCGAAATCTGAGGTAAACCGGGATGGGTCTAACTCTTGCCAAGTGGACGCTTGATGAGTATCAACGCATGATTGAAGTCGGCTTGCTCGATGAGCGCCGGGTTGAACTTTTAAACGGAGAAATTGTTGAAATGTCCCCAGAGGGCGAACCTCATGCTTATTACCGGATGGAAACGAAAGATTACTTAACCCGACTTCTAGAAGGTCGTGCTGTGATCCGAGAAGCGGCACCGATTATCATCCCTCAGAATAATTCTGAACCCGAACCGGATTTAGCGATTGTTGCCCCTTTGGGACGAGAATACTTGCAACATCATCCCTATCCGGAAAATATCTTTTGGTTGATTGAGTTTTCTAACACCAGCTTAGAAAAAGACCTCACGGTAAAACGGAAAACGTATGCTGCTGCGGGAGTTAGAGAATACTGGGTCCGAGATTTACAACATGAACAATTACAAGTGTTTCGTGAC
>CAZAYV010000134.1:0-10535 GCA_964489465.1 uncultured Dactylococcopsis sp.
T
The DNA here is from genome assembly GCA_964489465.1 of uncultured Dactylococcopsis sp. Lineage (GTDB taxonomy): Bacteria > Cyanobacteriota > Cyanobacteriia > Cyanobacteriales > Rubidibacteraceae > Halothece. The sequence continues at coordinate 2 of CAZAYV010000134.1, forward strand.
CAGGAAAAGACCAAAGGTAACAAAAACCATCGGTGGTGTAATCACTGTTTTTTCTAGATATCCAGAAATGAGTCCAAACCCCAGAATGAAAAAGGCAACAATCGCAAAGGTTTCAATGGTCATGAAGTTGATTGTGATGTGTCAGTTATTTCTTAATTTTCTCAAGTTTGCTTGGAATCAGAGTGCTCATGCTTCAACTTGTCTTCTCATTTAAATCTGGCTTCAAAAAAGCGCAGAATTTCTCGCCTTTAAGATAGAAAAGAAACCAGCATCATCACCAAAAATAATGACGAATAGACGAGTAATTCAAACTGACCAAGCAGCTGCGCCAGTGGGACCTTATAATCAAGCGATCGCGGCTAAAGGAGAAATGATCTTTGTTTCCGGACAAGTCGCTCTTGATGCTAAGACAGGGTCTCTCGTTGGGGAAGGAGATGTCGTTGCACAAACCAAGCAAGTCATGGCGAACGTCGAAGCAATTTTAAAGCAAGCCGATCTCACTTGGGAAAATGTTGTTAAAACGACAATTTATTTGACCAATTTAAGTAATTTCAGTACGGTCAATGAAGTGTATGGAACTTATTTTAAGGCGGACACTGCTCCCGCCCGCGCCTGTATTGAAGTTTCCGGTTTACCGAAAGGGGCATTAGTGGAAGTGGAATGTATTGCCATGTCTTGATTATAGGAGTTGCTGAAGGTCAAACTGAACAAGCGCAATGGTTTTGCCGGTTTCCATAGGGCAAAAACTTGCCCTGGAGACAGGGAACATTGCGTTCCCTAAGAAGACATCACTTCTACTTCTACTGATTGCGTTTCTTCTTCCTTCTTAAACACCAGTTGATGATCCACACAATCCACGAGAATGGTATCCCCTTCCGTAAATGCCATTTCTAGAATTTTCGTGGCAATGGGGTTTTCTAACTCCCGTTGAATCGCTCGTTTGAGCGGACGTGCTCCGTAAACCGGATCATACCCCACATCAACTAAGTAATCTTGCGCTGCTTCAGTCAGTTTAATTGTGATTTTTTGTTCCGATAAGAGGCTTTCGATTCGTCGCAGTTGAATCGTAATAATGCGCCCGAGTTCTTCTCTTCGCAAGGTGTGGAAGATAATCAGATCATCAATGCGATTGAGGAATTCTGGGCGGAAATGTTCGCGCAGGGCTTGTAAAACTTTTTTCCGCATTTGTTCGTATTGTGAGTCTTCTTGCGCCAACTGTAATATGTCTTCACCGCCAATATTGCTAGTCATCACAATAATTGTATTACGGAAGTCAACCGTCCGTCCTTGGGAATCGGTAATGCGCCCATCATCTAAGACTTGGAGAAGAATGTTGAAAACATCAGGATGGGCTTTTTCCACTTCATCTAATAGCACAACTGAATAGGGACGACGGCGGATTTGCTCAGAGAGTTGTCCCCCTTCTTCGTAACCCACATACCCCGGCGGTGCACCAACTAAACGAGAGACGGAATGTTTTTCCATATATTCCGACATATCAATCCGAATCAGGGATTCTTCGCTATCAAATAAGAATTCCGCGATCGCGCGTGCTAATTCTGTTTTTCCGACCCCGGTGGGACCCATAAACAGGAAGGAACCAATGGGACGGGCGGGATCTTTCATTCCGGCTCTTGCCCGCCGTATCGCAGCAGAAACCGCCGCTACCGCCTCTTTTTGACCAATCACCCGTTCGTGTAAATAGCCTTCCAAGCCTAATAGTTTCTGCCGTTCTGACTCTAACAAGCGATTAACGGGAATGCTCGTCCATTTCGCAACAATTTCTGCAATATCGGCTTCTGTGACTTGTTCCCGTAATAATGCCCGTCCTTGAGACTGCATTTCCAGTAATTTGCCCTCTTTATCTTCCCGTTGACGTTGTAAGCCTTCGAGTTGTCCATACTTCAACTGCGCTGCTTTTTCCAAGTCATATTCTCGTTCCGCTTGTTCTACTTGGACGCGCAATTGGTCTTCTTCTTCTTTGAGGGTATTAATTTCCTCTAACATCTGTTTTTCCGATTGCCACTGGGAAGAGAGTTCTTTCTGACTGCCTTCGAGTTCCTGCATTTCCTGCTCAATTTTCTCCAGGCGTTCTTTGGCCGAACGATAGGCACTGGTATTCCCGCTGGCTAACTCGTCTTCCCCTTCTAAAGAGAGTTTTTCCATTTGCAACTGCATCAGGCGACGATCAATGCTTTCGAGTTCCGTTGGTTTGGAGGTAATTTCCATTTTCAACTTCGCCGCCGCTTCATCGACCAAGTCAATGGCTTTATCCGGTAAAAAGCGATCGGTAATGTAGCGATCCGATAAACTGGCAGCAGCAACCAACGCCGAATCGGTAATTTTCACCCCATGATGAACTTCGTAGCGTTCCTTCAATCCCCGTAAAATAGAAACCGTTGCTTCCACATCCGGCTGTTTCACGTATACTTGTTGGAAGCGCCGTTCCAGTGCTGGATCTTTTTCAATGTGCTTACGGTATTCATCGAGAGTGGTCGCCCCTATACAGCGCAATTCTCCTCGTGCCAGCATGGGTTTTAAGAGATTGCCAGCATCCATCGTGCCTTGACCGGAACCAGTTCCAACCACCGTTTGTAATTCATCAATAAAGAGCACAATTTGCCCTTCTGAGTGAGTGACTTCCCGTAACACCTTCCGCAGCCGGTCTTCAAATTCCCCGCGATATTTCGCCCCAGCAATCAGACTGCCCATATCTAAGGCAATTAACCGCCGATTTTTAAGAGATTCTGGAACATCCCCATTGACAATCCGTTGCGCTAGCCCTTCTGCAATTGCCGTTTTCCCCACACCCGGTTCACCAATTAAAACCGGATTATTTTTAGAACGACGGGATAACACTTGTACCACACGCCGAATTTCTTCATCCCGACCAATGACCGGATCGAGTTTACCGCCACTGGCTTGTTCAGTTAAATCCCGTCCATATTTTTCTAAGGGACTTTGTTCTTCTTCTTTCTCTTGTTCTTTTTCCCCTTCTCCTTCTGCTGTGCTTGTTTCTTCTTGGGTAGAATTGGCGCGAAATTCTTTAATCGCCGCTTCAATATCTTGGGGATCAACACTGTAAGGGCGCAACAAACGACGACCGACTCGTTCATCTTCAGCAAAAGCGAGCAAGAGATGTTCGACACCAATCACCTCATCTTGCCAACTTTGCCTTGCTTTCTCAGCGCGATCGAGCAACTGATCCAACCCTCGTCCCAAGTAGAGTTGTTCCACTCGCATTGATTTCCTTTGCCGGTTAGTAAAGACTTCAAGTTGCTGTTGAAGGCGAGAGACATCAATTTGTTTCGCTTCTAAAATGTGATTGGCGACCCCTTCTGTGGAAAATAGAGTCAGCATTAAGTGTTCTACTTCTAATTCCTGATTTTTGAAGCGGCGGGCTACTTCTTGTGAATCAACAATTACATCCCAGGCTTGTTGCGTAAACTTGCTCGGGTCAGTCGGCTGCATTCTTTACTCTCGATTGGTGTTAAATTGGCTTTCATCAAGAGTATAGCAATTTCTTTGTCTTACTCACTGTTGTTAATTGATGACAACTTAACTTGTTTGTTGCCAGTTTTTCTTTAATTAGTGAGAAAATTGCGCCATAAATTTGCGGTCAATGTGATCTTTCCAACGCCAAAGCAGTGGGCAATGCAAGCCAAAATTTCCCCAGGACGCGATCGCGCTTTCATCACCGGTGCCAATTAAACTGAGATAATTCCGTTGGGGACGATAAGGCTTTAAAGGTTTTCCTAAAACAATCCGTTGTAAATTTTGAAACAACGGTTTTCCTTGTCGCACGGCAAACACGCCGGCTTTCGGACGAGGATGGTTAACCATTGTTGCAATATCCCCAGCCGCAAAGACAAAGGGATGTGAGATTGATTGTAAATAGTCATTAACCAGAATAAATCCGCGCTTATCGGTGGCTAAACCACTTTCTTTAACCCAAGGCGGGGCACTTGCTTGCGTGACCCAAAAGACAATATCCGTTTCCAGAATGAAACCGGATTCACAAGCGACTTTATCCGGAAAAACTTCACTGACTGTTTCTGGGAGGTGGAGTTTAACGCCTCGTTCCTTCAGTAAGGACGCTAAATGTTGACGCACCCATTTCCCTTTATCGGGCAATAATTCGGGTTCTCGTTGGAATAAATGAATCGAAACCCGATCACTACTTTTCTGCAACCTTTGTTGCATATTTAAAGCCAGTTCCACCCCACCCGCACCACCGCCAACAATGGCAAGGGTTCGGGGTTGTTGCGGCGTCGCTTCTACGGTTTTTAGAAACTCATGCCAGTGCTGGAGAAACTTTGAAACCGGCTTGGCGGGAACAGCATACGCTTGCGCCCCCGGAACCGTTAACGTGGCGGGAGTGGAACCAATATCAAGGGACACTTTGTCAAAAGTGAGTGGCGGACCATTCAGACAAAAAATCTGTTTATGTTTGAGATCTAAACCAACCGCTTGATCCGGGTAAAATTGGGCTTGAGCGCGTTGAGCAAGCGGCGGTAAATCAATGTGGGTTTCGTCATAGGTGTAGAGTCCCGCCACATGACCCGGTAACATTCCGGAGTAGGGGGTTTTTTCTGTATCGCTGAGCAGTTGGAGGCGGACATCAGAGAGCGTGTGCAGCTGCCACATCCGTAGTAAAATGGCATGACTATGACCGCCACCGATGAGAACAATTTTTTGGGGTTGAGCGCGCGATTGCATGAGCAATTAATCACTTGAAGACGACAGTTTCTATTGTTTCTTAGATTTCTAAATCTTGACTGAATTTTTTATGAGTATGCCCGAACAAGTCCAGTGCGCGATTGCGCTAGGGAGTAATTTAGGAGAGTCACAACAGATTCTCGAACAAGCTATTCAACAGTTGGATACTCATTCTGAGGTGAGTATTAGTGCTGTTTCCAGTTGGTACGAAACCCTTCCGGTGGGACCGGAACAGCCGAACTATCTCAATGGCTGCGCCCTCTTAACTACTAGCTTATCCCCTTGTGATCTCTTAGCCACCTTACTGAAGATTGAAAATGAGTTTGGACGGGTGCGTCAGGAACGTTGGGGCGCACGCACCCTTGATTTAGACATTCTTTTATATGATGATCAGGTGTTGGCAACAGAGCGCTTACAAATTCCTCATCCGCGGATGAGAGAACGGGCATTTGTTTTAGTGCCTTTAGCTGAAATCGCCCCGAACTGGATTGATCCGGTTACTGGCAGCGCGATCGCGCAATTAAAAGAAAATATCGACTGTTCCGGTATCTTACAAAAACTTTGATTTTTTATCGCTATGAATGATTCCACCCCCCAACTGCTTAAAGAACGTCTCTACTATCAAGGGCGTAAGTTTCGTTTTGAAGTCAGCCATCTCCGGCTTGCCAATGGTGTGGAAGGGGAATGGGAATGTATTCGTCATCCAGGCGGGGCGCTAGCAGTTCCGGTCACACCAGAAGGAAAATTAGTGTTAGTGGATCAATATCGCATTCCTCTCCAACAACGCTTGCTAGAATTTCCTGCGGGAACGGTAGAAAGCGATGAATCCCCAGCAGTCACCATTGAACGGGAGATTAAAGAAGAAATCGGCTATCACGCCAAAAAATGGCGAGATTTAGGCAAATTTGCTCTGGCACCAGGCTATTCTGATGAATATATTTATCCGTTTTTAGCGACGGATTTAGAAAAGCTAGAAACGCCGCCAGCACAAGATGAAGATGAAGATATTGAAGTGGTGCTTTACACGCCCGAAGAATTAGAACAATTAATTCATAGTGGGAGTTCCAATTTAGATGCGAAATCGATTACCAGTTATTATCTTGCCCGTCCGTTTCTTTATCCCCATGCAAAAAATCTATGATTCAATCTTTCACTCAAACTGTTACTTTTGAAGACTTCATTGCGTGGTATCCCAACACAGGTCAACGCTACGAACTCCACGATGGGACAATTGTCGAAATGCCAAAACCGACTGGGAGACATTCCAATGTAACCGGCTTTCTCATAGAAGAATTAATTCTTTCCATTGTCCAAATGGGGAAGCGAGGACTTTGGACAATTCCCAGAGAGTCAATTGTCAAATCCAGCAACGGAAAATCTGGGTATGAACCTGATATTATCGTCCTGGATCAAGAGGCAATGATAGCAGAACCGCGTTGGGAAAAAGAATCCATTATTGAAAAGGCTCACTCTGTCAAACTCATTGTTGAAGTAATCAGCACAAACTGGCGCGATGACTATTTCAAAAAGAGAGCCGATTATGAAGAAATGGGGATTTTTGAATATTGGATTGTTGATTATGCGGCATTAGGAGGACGCAATTTTTTAGGAAACCCGAAACAACCCACAGTATCTGTTTATCAATTGATTGAGGGAGAATATCAAGTCAGCCAATTTCGAGGAGATGATCTTATTGTTTCGCCTACTTTTTCAAGGCTTAATCTCACAGCTAAACAAGTTTTCCAAGCCGGTCAATAAACGCTAGGAGATTGGGTATTGGTGCAATGTAATGCTAGGGATAACAGCTTTACAGTCGTTACAAGCCCCTGTTTACCATTACTTATGCTTGACTCCCCTAACTCTCTTTAATAAAGCGAATAATTTCTCGAACATTCCCTAAAAAACGGGAATCTTCAGAGAGTTGCGCGATCGCGCTTTGGGCTTCTTGGGAAAGACGTTCGTGTTCCGATTGATTTTGGCGGCGCAAGGTTTCTAGGTTGGATCCGAGACGAGTGAGGTCATTGCGGGTGGCTTGCAGTTGTTTTTCTTGTATAGCAGCCCAAGCGGTGGGATCTTGAGGATTTAATTGCTGTTGTAGGGTTTTCAGTTGCTGAGATAAATCATTGACGCGATCGCGCAACTGTACCACATCTTCCCGCGGATATTGAAACTCTTGCTGAATCGAAAATAATCGCGCTGCAATATAGTCATATGTCCGAATCGCCGGTCGGAGTAGCGTCAAAAGTAAAGCAGCGACCGACCCAATATATCCAATCGCACTCACGCCAAACGCAGCTAATAAATATAAGGTAACCGCAGAAAGCAAGTGTAATCCTAACGCCACCCACAGTGATCGTTGAGCAAGCATTTGCACATAAGAGAGTTTAGGCGCAGCAACGGCAATCCCTTTCGCTTGGGATTCTTCAGCATCAGAGAGCACTGCCTTGGCCCGGAAATAAACATTCCAAGGAACCGTCACAATTACTACTAACCACCAAAAACTGGCGCCGCCGATCACCCAATCCAGGAAGCGACCGGTGGGAAGGCCTAGCCAAGTTAACAGCCCAAAGGCGAGTAATAAAACAATGACTAAGCTAAAACTGAAACCGCCAAAGACATGCAAGGGCATTATGTTTGTTCCATCTCGAATTTTAATCCTCATTAGTTCTCGCTTGCAGAGCCGCTTGAGCCGCTCTTTTTTCGGCTGCCTTTTTACTTTCCCCGACACCAACCCCATAAACTTGGTTCCCAATCCGGACTTCCACCGTAAATTCTTTGGCATGATCAGCACCAGTTTCTTGGCGAAGAAAGTAGCGGGGAATCAGACCAAAATACGCTAATGCCCATTCTTGGAGTTGCCCTTTATAGTTTTGATCTAATTCGGAGGTCGCCGTCACTTCTTGCGCGATCGCGCTAAATAAGGGTTCAATAAAAGCTTGCACGGCTTCAATGCCAGAATCCAAAAAATAAGCGCCAATCACCGCCTCAAGGGTATCACTCAACACTTCTGGGTTTTGGCGAGTGCCTTCTTTTTCTGCCCCTTTACCGAGGCGAAGATGCTGGTCCAGGTTTAAGCTCAAAGCAAATTGGGCCAATTGATGTTCATTATTCACTAAGCGCGATCGCAGCCGACTGAGTTCTCCTTCTCGCATTTGCGGATATTGCTGGTAAAGTAACTGGCCCACCAAAAACCCTAATACGGCATCGCCCAAAAATTCTAACCGTTCATTGTCTGCTTCTACCTCAGGATGTTCATTAAAATAAGAGCGATGAGTGCAAGCGGTTTCCCAAAGCTGAGGATTGTGAAACGTGGGGAGTTGCTGTGGCATCGTCATAAGCATCAAAGATGAGAAAGTTAACGACAAGATAAACTATAATCCAAAGTCCTATCTGTTACTTGTGCAATGTCTCAGCAGCGTGTTGTCATCTCGAATTCTACTTTAATTTTGGCGGGAACCCTTTTTTTTGTCGGGGTACTACTGTGGCAATTACAAAGCCTGATCATTGTCTTAATGATTTCTGTAGTACTCGCTTCCGCCCTTGCCCCCGCCATTAACGCGGCGGAACGATTAAGGCTTCCTCGCTTTTTAGCCGTCATTTTCGTTTATCTGCTACTGATTGCAGGATTAAGTGGTGCCGGCGTCCTGATTGGTCCGACAGTGGTTGAACAAATTGAACGCTTAACCCGGAAACTCCCCAGTTATTTAGACACGCTTCGTCTCATCGCTCAAGATTTAGCCCTTCGCTTTGGGATGACTGACCCTGATAGCCTCGATCCCATTAATCGACTTTTTGATACGAAAGCCCTCACCAGTTGGCTGATTCGTTCGAGTCAGCAGTTGCTCATCCGTTCCTATGGGGTCACGCGAGGGATTATTGGCGGTTTTGTCAGTGTCATTCTTGCCATTGTTTTATCCGGTTATATGTTATCCGGTTCCCGACGTTTAATTAAAGGGATGATTAGTTTATTTCCCCCGCCCTGGGATATGCGATTAGAAGCACAAGTGCACCCAGTCGCCCAACGAATGGGAGGATATATTCAGGGGCGCGTTTTAGTCTCTTCAATTCTGGGCGTTGTGATTAGTATTAGTTTAAGAATTCTCGGAATTTCGGAATTTGCCCTTGGCTTAGGCGCGATCGCGGGAGTGACCAATTTGATTCCCTTTTTTGGTCCCGTTCTCGGTTCAATTCCCGCACTCATTGTTGCAACAGCACAAGGGGGATGGACGGTGTTGTGGGTGTTATTGTTGTTTGTGGTGATTCAAAATTTGGAAACTTATGTCCTGGATCCACTATTGGTGGGAAATACGGTCCGCCTGCATCCTCTTTATCAACTCTTGGCTGTCATTGGCGGAGCACAAGTTTTGGGAATTTTAGGCGCATTAATTGTTCCGCCTTGGGTAGCAGGGGCAGCCACCTTAATTGAAAATTTGTACTTGAAGCCCAAAGCCCTTGCCCAAAGTCAAAATCAAACTCGTTCTCCATCTGATCCTATTCCTGTCAAAACTGGTCAATAAATCCTTTATGAAGTTTCGCGATCATCTCCAGGAGGCTAGCAGCGCTAATGGCGCTTGCTCTCTTTTACTGGGAATTGTTACATTTACGCTCAGTTTTTTCTTATTTGTGCTACCGGCTGAGGCGCAAACCAATTACTCAGCCCCGATTTTGGTCGATGGCAGGGTCGTTTTTGAAGTAACCGCTTCCGGGCAATTTAATGCGAAAGAACGCGCTGAAGATGCGAATCAGACACTCAATCGTATTATTCGTCAGAGTTTAGCACCACTGCAGGAAGAGGGAAGTGAGGAAATTCAGATTGCGGTTAATACCAATCAAACGGTTCCCACACTCCAAATTAATGGAAACCACCTGCTTTCGGTAACACGTGAAGATACCCCCCAAGGAAGAAGTTTAGACGAACAAGCCGAGCTTTGGCAGCAAAAACTTGAACGCGCGATCGCGCAAGCGCAAGGGGAACGGACGGCGGCTTATCTGATTCGAGCGACGCTCTTATCTATTTTTATAATTGTCATTACTGGACTTCTCATTTGGGGCATTGGACTCATTTGCGAGCGTTGGATTAATCCTTATCTGAGAGAGTCAGACACACCTGTTGAAAGTCATACTCAACCTTTGACCGGTACCACTACCCGTTTCATTGCCTTTCAAGTCTTTCTTAACTTTTTACGCAGCTTCATTGTGCTGCTTGCTTTAGGGTATATCAGCACCCTATTTCCCCAAACCCGACATTTCAGCCGTCAACTGCGAGATACTCTCATTTACAGCGTTACTTCCGATTTATTTCCTTTAGGTAATAATGCTTACTCTGTTTTAGATTTAATTATTCTCCTTGCCTTATTTACCGCCCTCTTTATCTTTGCCCGGACGATTAAACAAGTGCTGCGACTGCGGGTGCTGAGTCTCACTGGCTTAAGTCGGTCTGCCCAAGAAACGATTGCACTCGTTGCTAACTATGGCTTTGTTTTAATTGGGGCATTAGTCCTCCTGCAAATTTGGGGCTTAGATATTAGCTCACTAACCGTTTTTGCTGGGGTTTTGGGGGTGGGCATTGGTTTAGGGATTCAGGGCATCGCCAAAGAATTTGTCAGTGGCTTGGTGTTAATTTTTGAACGTCCGATCCAAGCGGGAGACTTTGTGGAGGTCGGTGAGTTAGTGGGGACTGTTGAACACATTAGTGTTCGCAGTACTGAAATTACCACTGTTGATCGCGTTTCTGTCATTTTACCCAACTCTCGTTTCTTAGAGTCAGAAGTGGTCAATTGGAGTCACCGCAGCCCCATTTCTCGACTGCGGATTC
>CAZAYV010000135.1:0-8955 GCA_964489465.1 uncultured Dactylococcopsis sp.
AAATTTTAGCCCAAAATAAGGCAGCAAAATCAACACCTTGAAAGGGCTGGTCCTAACTCTGTTCAATAGGAATCAGTTGATTGATTTCCCCGACATAACGTGGTTTCTCTCGTAACAGTTGCAACACTTGAAAGCGCGTCTCATCAGCGAGAAGCCTTAAACGGCGAGCGCAATAGTCGGAAGAATAAGCCGAAGAAACCATAATCGAAACTGTAATTCATCTTGAAGTTAACCCAAAAACGGCAAGCACTATAGTTATGATCAACTCACCTTAATCTGAATTTTACCTGAGAAACCAATTAAAAAAGTCCCAGTTTCTATTCTTTCAGTAAAAATTAAGGCAACCCTTCCACAATCAAAAGCAGTAAGCAAACAGAAAAAAATATGACTTATCTCGAAACAACCGCGCAATTTTATAAAGAAGTCGCTGAAACCCCAGAAGTGGGCTTATGTTGCGTTCAAAATGGCTCGTTTCAACTCCCAGGACTCAATATTCCCCCCGCCATGCAGGAAATGAACTACGGCTGTGGCACAACCGTTCAACCCACAGAATTAGGGAATCAACCGACTGTCCTCTATGTTGGCGTTGGCGGAGGGTTAGAAGCCCTGCAATTTGCTTATTTTTCTCCTCGTCCCGAGGCTATTATCGCCGTGGAACCGGTTGCAGAAATGCGTGAAGTGGCACAACGGAATCTCAATCAAGCTGCTCAACAAAATGACTGGTTTGCCCCCAGTTTTGTCAAAATTGTTCCTGGGGATGCCTTTAATTTACCCGTTCCTGATGAATCCGTTGATGTGGTCGCGCAAAATTGTCTGTTTAATATCTTTGAACGGCAAGACTTAAAAACCGCTCTGCAAGAAGTTTATCGCGTTCTCAAACCCGGCGGTCGTTTATTGATGAGTGACCCCATTGCGGTTCAGCCGATTCCAGAAAAACTACGTCAAGATGAACGGTTACGGGCGATGTGTCTGTCTGGGGCACTGACTTATACTGAGTATATGAATTGCTTGGTAGAAGCTGGGTTTGGTGAAATTGAAGTGCGGGCGCGTCGCCCTTATCGCCTACTCGATACCGCCACCTATGGCTTAAGTGAAGATTTACAACTCGATAGTTTAGACTCGGTTGCGTTGAAAGTTCCCACCCCCGCCGATGGTGCTTGTATTTTTACGGGGAAAACAGCGATTTATCGAGGTTCAGAAGAAACGTGGGATGACGGGAAAGGACACACTTTCCAAAAAGGCGTTCCTTTAGGGGTTTGTGATAAAACGGCTCATCAACTTGCCCAACAGTTTCCAGAGACCATTGTTGTTACTACATCAACTTGGCATTATCAAGGGGATGGCTGTTGTTAAAGCGTTCTTTTAATTCTCCTTTTTCGGCTAAGTTGGATGCAAAAAAAGATTAATCTCTTTATTATCCAAAACTCAGTTTCTACTTAGAAAAACGAGTGAAGATAAAAATTGAGGGAAGGAAGATATAGGCAGATTCACCCTCTGAGGGATCAAGTTTCGATTGATCCCTCTCTCTTCCCTCCCTAGAAATCCAAAAATTGAATTGGAGGGAAAGATAATGAAACGCTTTTTAACCGGTACTGTATTTACAATTGTGTTAGCAACCAATGCTACGGCTGCGTTTGCAGGAGAAGTTGCTGTTAATTCGGCAAATGCTTCAGTCAATCGAGATATTAAACCGTTTAATTTAGTCCATCGCGCCTACAGTGGTCATTTCTCCGAACAAGGAGTCCCCGGTTTTAACGGCTTGGCGACGGCGTATCAAAGCGGTCAAATTGAAGCGGAAGATTTGGTGCGAACGGCGATTGATCAAGGACGATTGTCTCCAGACGCGCTCGATGATGCTGGGTATATCAATGCAGTCGATTTTCAATTACAAGATTTGCGCGATCGCGACGGTTCCGATAATTAATTTGCTCACTTGAAGCAGGTCGGCACTCTCATTCCATTATTTCCTGCGAATGGCAAATTTTCTTCAATTCATAGTGGAGTGAGACTTTGGGTTTAATTGATACAACGCAACCCCGTGCTGTTCTAACCCGCCGACTTCCTGATTGAGTTCTGACATACAAGCCACTCTGATTGATTCTCTCCTCAATAAAAACTGGGGAGATTTACTGCATCTTTTTATATTACTCATTATCTATAGAAGAATAAAATGCTATTTCGTCAACTGTTTGATCCAGAAAGCAACACCTATACTTATCTCATTGCCGAGCGCATCTCGCCGTTACCACCCTGATTTACGTAATGGGGATAACGCCTAACAGCGCGATCGCGAATTTAAGGAGACAGGACAGAAAAATTAAAGCTGTTTAATAAGTGTTATTTATCTAATAAACCCTAATAGGAATAAAATCAAAGTCATAGGTAGAGAATGAGTCGTAATCCTTCATCCACTTCATCCTGCAAATGATTCGGGAGTGAGCCAACACATTCAGACAAAAATGCTTTGTCGAGGGTTAAGATTTGAGAAATATTAATAACAGAATCTTTCGGCAATCCAGACATTTGACTTGGTAACATGACATTGCCCGGTGCTTGTGCCAAGCGAACGTTTGAGGTGATAATAGCGACAATAACCGTACTGATTTGGCTTTGAGTAAATATATCATCTTGAATAATCAAAACCGGACGACGGTAGGCGGGCTCTGAGCCAATTGGATCAGGTAAACTTGCCCACCAAATCTCTCCCCGATACATTACCAATCCTCAGCGGGAAGAGACATCAATTGCATTTTGGCGACAGCAGGATCAAGTTGAGAAGATTCGTCAGAATATACTTGATTGAGTTGCTCTAGAATCTGCTCACGATTGTATTTTTGCAAATAAGCATGAATCGCTTTGGTATAAAGTTCACTACGAGATAGCCCTAAACGTTGAGCCAGAGATTCTGCTTGTTCAAAAACTGAGTCGGGTAATGAGATCGCAGTTTTCATGGGTTTTTGAAAAAACTTCTATGGTTATACTTCAGTTATACTATGATAACAAAATCTTAACTTTGTCTGCTATCAATAAAACTCAATTTATCTAATCTTATCGTTGGTCAGTTTTGTATCCGCCAAGAATATCATCTTCCTCGGCACTGCTTCCGCTAAATGGACTGTCCATTAACTTGCAAGACCAGTTTCCTGAAAACAAGCTGAAATTAGCACTTGTGATTACACTGAGAGCAGGAGATCAAAACACGATCGCGCTACTCATGTCAGTTGTCCCCATTCCTCGAATTCCCATTACAGATTTAATAGCTAAAAGTTTCTTTGATCAACATCGTAGGGCGAATCAACCCGCGATCATTTTAGACTTACTCCCGTCACAGCCCAGTTGGAATTTAAACTTTCTGTGCCAACATTTAGGTGAATATCCCACTCCTGTTCGCGCTTATGGACGGCAACGCTACCAACAGGATAAACGCCAATGGCAGGAAATTGGTCGTGGGATGAAACCGACAACGCTTTCCTTTCGCGAATTTGCCCAATTGATTCAAACGCCCGAAGCGCGAGAGCAAGATATTTATTTAGCCAAATTTCCTTTAACGGGAACGCCGCTAGAACATCATTCTGTTTTAGAGGAGATCGCTCACCGACTGGACTTAACCTTACCAGCAACCGGATTTAATCTTTGGATTGGACCTGGGGGTCATACCACATGCCTCCATTATGATCCTGTGGATAGCTTACTGATACAGTTGCAGGGGGATAAAAAAGTTGTCCTGTTTCCTCCCAGCGAACTCAACAACCTTTATCCCTTTCCCCTCTCAGTTCATTTGCGACATGGGTTAAAACTCCGTGCCTCTTATAGTCAAGTTTATCCTGATCGCCCCGATTTTTCCGGTTTTCCGAAACTGCAACAAGCCCTCAAGCAACGTTATGAAGTTACGCTTCAAGCGGGGGAAGTGTTGTATCTCCCGGCAGGTTGGTGGCATGAAATAACGACACTCGGAAATGGCGTTGTTTGTTCCATTAATCGCTTTTGGCATCCCCATCCACTAACAGCAGCAGCTTGGTCATGGCATAAGTGGCGCGTCCATTTGGGATCTGTCTTTGCTGTTCCCAAAATTCTTTGGGATGGAATCACCCATCCTCAAAGCTGGCAATCGCTACTGCGACGAATTTAGAGATTATTGTTCAAACCGTTTTTCCCAATGTTGATAATTGGCTTTCGCTTCCCTGACGAGGGGAGAAAAGGAGAGAATTTGAAAAACTGCCCAATTGACAAGAGATAGAGGAAAATCTAACGGTCTGGCAATATCGAGAAATAAAACCACCCGATAGCCATTGCTGTTATTCCAGGCGGCGTGAGGAAAGGTATCATCGAAAATTAAACTTTTTCCCTCCTCCCAATGGGCAACTGCATCGCCAATGCGAATCCCGCAACTGGTTTTGGGTTCGGGAACTCTCAACCCCAAATGATAGCGAATTAATCCCTTATGTTTACCCCGATGTTCAGGAATCTGTTTACCTGGGCTTAAGATGGAAAAGAACGCGACTTTCAAGCCAGGTATATCTTTAATCAAGTTCCACGTTTGCGGGCAGCGATCGCAGTTTTTCTGAGCAACAAAATCGAAGGCACAAAAATAATAGGTTTTCCAGCCGTCATCTTGGCTAATGCGCTGCTGTCGAGGCATAATGTCTTGGAAATTGGGCAATTCTCCCACTCGTTCCAATACCTCATCTAATTCTTGCCGAATCAAATACCAATTCGCTTCTAAGTTTTTTGCCCAGGGGAATTGTTCGGTGGTAAAGAACACGGAATCTCCCACTTTAGAATATTTGGGAACTTGGGCTTCGAGTTTTTTAATCGCAGGGGTCTTAACAAGGGTTTTTACCCAATCTTTTTGCATCATGGTTATAGGAGGGGTAATCGTGAGGAATAATTATCGAGGGATTTGTTGCTTGATCCAAGCTCTAAAATCACGGGTAACTGCAATTTCTCCCTTGGTTTTAACTTGTTGAAGAAAACGAGTTATTGCTTTAACGGGTATCGGATTAAACGTCGGGCTTAATTCAACTTCGGTGTATTTTTGTTCAGCAAGAGTATAAACTTGCAGTCGGTCGCCATTAAATCGCCAAACTTCTGGAATTTCCATAGAGGCGTAAAGCGTTAATTTATCAATCGCAGAACGAGAATATTCAACTTCCAGTACTAAATCTGGAGGCGGATCGGTTGTCAAATCTATGTTGTCCTGATTGCGGACTAAAGATTCATTTTGGATATAATAGCTGCTATCTGGTTCTGCTCCGCGTTTTAAATCATCTCTGGTTAAAGTTAACGAACCGGTTCGCTTAAGTTCCAACCCCAACTCTTCACACATTATGCCGATAAAAACTTCTATCATCCGATTTGAGTTTTCATGAGGCATTAATGGGGTTATGATTTCTACAGTTCCCGACTCATAGGCAATTCGATTGTGGCGTTGATTCCCCGTTTCGGCAAGCATTATCTTAAACGTTTGCCAGCTAATATTTCTCAGTAAGGTTCTGGTCTCTGGCAAAGGCTTGATTGCAACCATCACAATTTCCTTTTAAGGTAGTAGTTAAATTTTATCTAATTGCCCTATGTCTAAAAAAGAACACTTCTTCCTGCACCGACAAACCAGCTAAAAATTCCCGATCTTCACTTAGGTGAGGACATTTAAGATGATGTTCTGGTGTTCCTTTTTGAATCAGTCGTTGGTGAAGCTGGGCAAAGCTGCCTGGGGCTAAAATCCGTAAGCGTGGCGGTGGCACTTGATCCCGTCTTTTCACTTCATAAGAGGCGTGAATTGCTTTCAGTTGCTGATCAAATCGCTGGAGAAATTTCTGGGGATCATTGAGCGTTGAGTCTGGAGAGAGTTCAATATTGACTAAATAAGGAGGTGGGGTTTGATCATCAGCAAGGGTCAAGCAGAAACTTTCTAAGGAAATTTGAAAGTCCGCTTGGAGTTGTTGCATGACTTGTATGGCATGAAATTCCGTTGTTTTTTCTGTGGTTGAGGAAAGCAAACCGCCCCGTCGATGACGGAAGACAATCAGCGGAGCATTTTCATAAAATCCGACGACTTCCACCACATCCCCAATATCGTAGCGATAAAAGCCGTTGTAGTTACTAACAACAATGCGGTAAAGTTCTCCAACTTTGAGTGCTTCTGGCAGGAGAGTTTGCGGTTGGGGTTTTTCCCATTCTTCACGGGGAATAAATTCAAAAAAGGTAGTTTCAATGGCGAGAATCGTGCTATCTTCATTGAGTTGGGGCGCAATGCCAAAAATGGTTTCTGCGGAGGAGTAAATGCCACCAAAGACGGGAGTCTCGCCAAAATATTCGGGGAATCGCTGCAGATAGAAATCGGAGGTTCCCCCACGGGCGGTAACAATGCAGGCAAGGTTGGGCCAAGCGAGAATCGGGGTTAAACGCTGGTGTTGCTGTAAAATTTGACGCAGTTGCTGGGCGCGTTTGGGGGCAGGAGAGAGTTTGTTCTCTAATTGGTCTCGCAAATAGGGATCAAGGTTTAGCCACAGTGCAATCTTGCCCTTTTCTATATCATCAATTAAAGATTCGGCATGAGTTTCTAAATAGTCGCATAACCGCAGGGCTAAAACCGGGAAATTTGCCCCAATCACTCGCGTATTCGGATTTTTCAGGGCAAACAGCAAGCAAACATAATGACGGGCGAGACTATCCTTGGGTTGCAACGCTTCATAGGGATGAGCAAAAACTTGCCGAGAGAGAAAATTAGTTGATCGCAGATCACCAACGCTAATCGGCCCGTAGGGAATCCCGCTTGGGGTTTCTCCCAATAATTGCACGGAACTGGTGAGTAACATTTGACCGAGTGTTCGCCCTTGTTCTCTAGCGGCTTTTACGCCAAAGCATATCCCGGTTAAATTGGTTTGACTTCTGACGCGGTGGGCTTGTTTGGTGACTGGAATTAGTTTTTGTTTCCCTGTTGAACCACTGGTCATGTTCATATAAGTTACGGTATCCGCAGTGAGAACATTCGATTCTCCGTTGGCAATTTGTTCCATATAAGGACGATAATCCTGATAGGTAGAAATGGGAATCCGTTCTCGGAAGGCTTCCACGCTGTTGATTTCACGAAAGCCGTATTCTTTCCCGAATTTCGTGTTTTGATGGTCTTTTAATAAGGCAAGCAGGAACGCTTCTTGCACGGTTGCGGTTTGTTCTGTTTTTTTGGTAAATTGCTGGGTTTTCCATTTTGCAAAGAGTTCTAAGGGAAATTCCAAGATCGGATTCATAACTGGTTTTGAGGATAACTAAACTGTAAAATGGCTAGCGCGATCGCGATCGCGCTGGCGACAAAGAAGACATGGTGCGTACCACTTTCCCAAACTGCCCCCAGCAGAATCGGGGATAAAAATTGTCCGAGGGAGGCAGTTCCCGCACCAAGGGCAAGGAGGGTCGATCGTCCTGCGATTGGGGCTAAATCGGCGAGGGTATCGTAAGCATTGGGCATCACTAACCCCACACCTAAACCAAAGCCAAAAGCAGTGATTAACGCCGTCTGAGGGGTATTGAGAAAGGGAATCACTGCCACTGTTACCGCCATAATGACTAAGCCTAAACTCGCTGCTTTACTTTTCCCTAACCGCTTTGCCACACGCGCTGCCCCCACCGCAGCAATCATCGCAGCCCCGATCGCGCGAGCCGCTAAAATCATCCCATTGAGAAGCGAATCCGCCCCAATTGCGGTTTGAAAGTAGAGGGGGGCATACACCAGAACCGTATAAAATATCGTTGCTGCCCCATAGAGGGTGAGGAGAACAATTCCCAAATGAAAATCCCCGAAAGCCTGAGCAAGATGCTGTAACGAGACTTTTTGCCCCGAATCGGTTTTGGAATTGCTAGGGGGTTTAATCAAAAACCATGCCGCGATCGCGACGGGTAACGCGAAGCCATACAGACAGAAGGCAAACCGCCAATGGAATGAGCCGAGCCAACCCGCTAATAGGGGAACGATAATACTGGCGATGGTAATGACGCTGGCGGTATAGCCCATTAAGCGCGATCGCGTTTCTCCTTCAAATAAGTGAGCGACAAAGCCCAGACTGGCTGCGGAGATGCCCCCATTGGCAACTCCTACTAAGGCTCGCAAAATTAACAGCGAGAGCAAATTCTGAGAGAAAGCGCCCATGATGCCAAAGCAGGCAAATGCGATGAGGGAAGGGAGTAACACCGTCAACTTTCCCACGCGATCGGCGACAAATCCTAATAAGGGATTGGCAATCGCAACGGTGAGTCGGGGCATACTGACTAAGATGCCAGCCCAGCGCGGATTGAGGTTCAGTGCCTCCACAATATCAGGAAAAACCGGCGCGATCGCGCCCCCAGTAATACTGGTGAGACAACCTGCTGCCAACAGTACGCTTAACATCGGCACTTGTGCTGGGGGAATGCCATTTTGGGTGCGAAATGGTTTCAGAAAAGCCATTAGGGTTATTTTTGAGACGGAACAGGAGAATTTATCCAATAACTGAGATCGCGCTGAAGTAAGTCTGATAGCTTTGCCACATCCTCAGCAAATGTCGCTTGTAGTTGCGCCCTCATTTCTGGAGTTAGAGGAGGTGGACTTTGTTTAACCGCATTCAGGTTACGTAATACCCGATGGAGGCGAAGTAAGGCTAATTGTTGCCATTGCCAGAGTTTGCCACCAGCAGAAGAACTATTCACCCAATTCATTACCCCTTGTGGCGGATGGAACAATAAACGTTGTACCTCCCGAAACCGATAGGATTTGCTTTCTTGTCGGCGAGGAAAATCGGTTCGCCTATCATCATCCACGTCTAGAAAGTGACAGACCTTTTGGTAGATGGCTTGGGGATTTTGTTGAAAGTCATCAAACACTAATACCAAGCAGCGATCGCGCCCAGCAACAGAAAATAACTGTTCAATCCATTTCCCCAGTTTTCCCACCTCTTGATACTGCAATAAACGCGGATCTCGACA
>CAZAYV010000135.1:9055-10470 GCA_964489465.1 uncultured Dactylococcopsis sp.
GTTACTTGAGAAGTTTCGTTACTCAGATTAAGAAACTTGGCGAGCCAGCCTTGATAAGATACCCTGTAATCGGCTCTCACTGAGTGATCGGTCCTTTCTAATTTCATGAGCTTCGGATTAAACCAGCCCTGTAGATGGCGATGGAGATAACCATGAAACACATCCATCGTGTTTTCATTACAAATGGAAAAGTGGGCGTTAAAGTCTCCCCCTGTCGGAATCATTAGAAAGTCAGGGTCATCATATTCTGGAATCTCAGGTAAGGCAACCGTATCCGCCAGTTTCGGGTCACCTGGAAATAACCAAATTAAACCATATTTTTCACAGACAGGATAGGAATGAACCTCAGCACGAGGCAATTTTTGGTCAGAACCAAAATAAGGAATGTTCACACATTGCCCTTTTTCTGAAATTTTCCAGCCATGATAGGGACAAATTAAATGACACCCGTTCACTTCCCCTTTGTCAAGGGCAACCCCGCGATGGGGACAAGCATTTTCTAGGGCATAAACTTGATGATTTTCATCTCGATAGAGAACAATTGACTGCAGCCAAATTGTGATCGCAAGTGTTCTTTTAGCTTTCAACTGGCTACTCCAGCCCACTGCATACCAATGATTGGGATTAATCCCCACTTCACGAACGTGATTTTGAACAGTTTGTTCCGTTAAGTTAGTTTTCAGCTCCATTGATCAGGTTGAATCATGCAAACAACTGGTTACTGGTATAGCAATCTTGCTGATTGCTACTATATATAGATAGTCTGAAATAATGGTCTGAATAGAAAGTATGAAAGAGCTTAGCAGTGAATGAGAAAGTCCCCTTTTCTCGTGCTTCATCGTGGCAATCCCTAAAAAAAACAGTAATTGGGACGTTAAAGCGATCAAAAACAATTTATCTGGGTAATATAAAACATTGTTCTTGTGATTTAAGCATCTTAACAGCAATGCGCGATCGCGGATTCTATATTAGAGGTTAGAGTGACAATCAAATCCTAGCTTATGTCTTCCTTCCTCCAATCCGCTGAAAATATCTCCTCTCGTGAAAACCAACTCCAACAGCGCATTACCGAATTAGAACAAGAGAATCAACAATTAAAACAGCAACTAGAAACGGAATCAACAGAGAATGACCAACCCTTTCGTAAGATTTTTAATGCGTCCAACGATGCCATTTTAGTCATCGATCCCAGTGCTGATCAAATTTTAGAAGCCAATCCCCAAGCTGAAAAACTATTAGGCTATTCCCGTGCTGAATTACTCAATTCAGTTTCGGTTTCTAGTATTCACCCAGAAGAAATGCCCCAACTTATGGCATTTACTCGTAATATTATCGCTGTTGGTCAAGGCTGGACCAATCAATTGAGTTGTTTAACCAAGTCTGGAGAAAAACGCCCATCGGAAATTTCTGCAACC
>CAZAYV010000136.1:0-10439 GCA_964489465.1 uncultured Dactylococcopsis sp.
GATATCAAGCACCATCAGTTTCTTGAGTGTTTACAATTTTTGTCCTGTACTTAGTATATTTTTAGGATTTTTAAAGGTAAAATTAGCTTCTGCTTTTTCTCACTTGTAGAATTTATTGAGAATAATTACATAGATAAGATGATTTTCCTCACTTACTTTAAATAAAAATAGTAATCAACAGCGGTTCTTTCCAGGTTAAACTTGCAAGAAGTTTGTTTCCATTAAGTAAGAACTATTCTCAAAATTGATGCAGTTTTCAACTCCCCCTCGCAATTGGCGTACCTTTATCATCATCTGGAGTGGTCAAATGGCTTCCACTATTGGCAGCTATATGACTCGCTTTGCCTTGACGATTTGGCTGTGGGATCTAACCGGAGAAGCCACTCCGATCGCGCTGTTAGCTGGTTTTACTGAAATTCCTGCCTTGTTGATTTCTCCTCTTGTGGGCGCGATCGCAGATCGATTTCCTCGTAAAAAGTTGATGCTGCTAGGAGATAGCGTAGCGGGTTTATCAACCATCATCATCTTGTTACTATACCTAACCGGGAACTTAGCCCTATGGCACTTGTACGCGACCGGGGCACTGAATGGGGCATTTTCACGTTTGCAGAAACTGGCTTACACCGCTTCCATTACCATGCTGGTTCCGCAAGAGGGTTATACTCGCGCCAGTGGGATGGGGTCAGTTTTACATTATGGTTCAGTGATTATTGCCCCTGCCGTTGCCGGTGCTTTATATCCCATTATTGATTTATTAGGAATATTGTGCGTTGACCTGATTACTTTCGCGATCGCGGTGACAACGGTTTTTTTCGTTACTATCCCCAACCCTACAACTACTGACAAAGCCAAAAGCAACAAACCTCGCCCTTCCCTTTGGCAAGATATTAAATTTGGTTTTGACTATATTCTCACTCGACCCAGTTTACTCACTTTAGTTCTCATTGCTGCTATCTTTCAATTTGCCCACGATATCGGTAAAGCCCTCTACTCACCGATGATTTTGGCGCGGAGTGGCAATGATACCCAAGTTTTAGGGATTGTCAGTGCTGCAGCTGGAATCGGTGGAATTTTAGGATCCGTCATGGTCAGTGTTTGGCGAATGAAAGGGCAAAAAATCAATTGGTTTTTGTGCGGGATGATTGGTGCAGGCGTCAGTAAAACGCTGTTCGGAATTGGACAAAACTTACTAATTTGGTTTCCTTCTCAATTCCTCTCCTCAATCAATTTTCCGATCATGGGGAGTGCAAAACAAGGGCTAATTTTAAGCAAAGTGGAAGCGGATCGGCAAGGACGAGTGATTGCAATTAGTTCTGCCTTAGTTGGCGTTGCCTCTCCCCTGGCAAAGTTTCTAGCTGGTCCTTTAGCCGATCAAGTGTTTATCCCTGTAATGACAAAAGGAGGCTTACTAACAGGCGTGTTCGGTGGACTGTTTGGTGTTGGCAAAGGCAGTGGAATTGCTCTTTTATATACTCTTTCTTCTGTCGGTTTAGTCAGTGTTGGCATTTGGGGTTACAGCTTTTCTCATTTACGAAATATTGAAACGTTAGGAGTTGCTGAATCAAGGCATGAAAATAACGATTGAATAATCTTAAGAATCTATTGTTCAAGCGTTTCGCGATCGCGAGTGTACTTTGTCGTTACTTACTGGTTAATTGCAGCGGTTACTTCTTGAGATGATACCCTAACTCTTAGAAGTACTTCTCGTTAGATTGTTGCCCAATTGAAAGCTCCTGAAAAAGGGGAGTAAGGGGAAATTGCAATCTTGCACAGAGAGCAATTAGGTGTCTGGAGATAGGGCGTGATCGTTCAAAACAATAATGGGTTCAATGATTTAGTCAGATTGGGTGTGCGAGGAATTTGGCTTCTTTCTCTCGTTTTTTCACCGATTGCGGCACAAGCACAACCAACATTGAATCATATAGAGTCATTTCCTGTGGCTCAAGACACGGAGCAGCTAACAAACGAAAAAAACGCATCGCAAGTGCTGAAAGTTGGCGTTGGTGGTACACCTCCTTTTCTAATTGAAGGAGAAAACGATAAGTTTCGCGGACTTGTAATCGATATCTGGGAAGAAATTGCTTTTGTCAATGATTTTGAGTATGAATTGATTTTGTACACAGAAACTCAAGAGGCACTAGATGCTATTGCCACAGGTGAGTTAGATTTATTGCTGGGACCTTTTACAATTACCGCTGAATGCTTACAAGACGTTAACTTTACCCAACCTTTTTTCGTTTCGAGTTTGGGAGTCGTTGTTCAACAAAAATCCCCAACAATTTGGAATCGTGTCAGGCCCTTCTTTCGGAAGGCAGCACTTTCTTCTGTTGGGGCACTACTCGTTTGCTTATTTTTAGTTGGGAATGGCATGTGGTTGGTAGAGCGTCATCAAAACCCTGAGCAATTTCCGAAGCAGTATCTCCGTGGTGTCACCAGTGGTATGTGGTTTGCCTTTGTGACCTTAACAACAGTGGGTTATGGTGATCAGACGCCAAAAACTTCTACGGGACGTTTGATTACTGGCATTTGGATGTTAATTTCACTCATTGCTGTTTCTTCTCTCATCGGGGGCTTGGCCTCTGCATTTACGTTAGCCCTATCAGAGCTTCCAGCAGATAGCTTGTCTCAGCCAGAAGATATGCAAGGAAAACGTATGGCTGTGGTTACAGGAACAACTGGAGAAACTTGGGCAGCGGAGTATCAGGCAAAATTGGTGCAATGCTCTAGTTTAGAAGATGCCATTTCACTAGTGGTTGAAGGAAAAGCCGAGGGTGCTATTTTTGGTCGCCCGACCTTAGAATACTATTTATCCCAAAATCCTGATGTCCCGTTACAACTTGCTGATTTCCGGCTTAACTCAGAAAATCTTGGCTTTGTCTTCCCCCATGAGAGCTCGCTTGGCGTTCCGCTTAACCTAACAATTGTCAAATTTAAGGAGAATGGCACACTTCAAGGGATTACTGATCGATGGTTACGGGGGATTGGTTCTGGCAGAGAGTCTCCATAGCTATACATTAACGGAACTTAAACAATTGTATAGACTTGTGCTTCAGGGATTTTTAGGCGTTTGTTGTAACTCTTTACTAAGTCCCGTTAAACGGGATGTTCCGTAGGAAAGGAGGTAATCTGCCACAGCCTGATAAGCAGGGAGGGTGGTCGGATCAATCGCTGCATTGCCAGCTACCGGATGGGAGGCAAAACGGGCGATAACCATATCCGCTTGCGGATCGATATAAAGAGATTGACCGTGAACGCCTCTTGCCATGAAAGCGCCATGGTCATTATGGGTAATCCACCACATACTCCGATAACTCCATCCCTCAAGTAAGGAGTAGCCTGCATCCGCAAACGCTGCGCGATCGCCACCTTGACGAATCTTGCGAATCACCGATTCGGGAACCACTTGTTGATCCCCAACTCTGCCGTTATCTAAAATCATTTGCCCGAAGCGAGCCATGTCACGCAGACCGGCACTCAGACCGCCGCCAGCAAACGGTGTGCCAATAGAATCTACTGACATATAGGCATCCAAATCAGCGCCAATTTTGCTCCACACTTTCTCCGATAGCACTTCAGTGATTGGTTGGGCAGTGACGCGAGCAATCAACCAACCGAGCACATCGGTGTTGATTGTTTTATAGGCAAAACTGCGACCGTGTTCTCCCTGCGGTTGCACTGTTTGCAGAAATTCAAAATAAGTTCTGGGCCCCGTGTAGTCTGCGGGTTTTGGTAGCGGATTTCCGGCAGCAGCATGTTGCCAGATTTCTGCATCAGGATCTGAATAGTCCTCGCTATAACTTAGCCCGGTCGTCATATCCATCACCTGGCGCACAGTGGCATTGCCGAAAGCACTCTCCGTCAATTCCGGAATATACTCCCGAACGAGCTTAGTTTCATCCAGTTGGCCTTCAGCAACTAACATTTCACCAAGCAAGCCGACCAAGGATTTGGTCATAGACATTGCACCATGGCGCTTCGTGGGGTCTAGGCAACCGGCAAAGGTTTCATAGACAACTTTACCGTGATGCATCACCAATATGCCGTCGGTGAAATTGGCTGCTAGAGACTGCTTCCAGGTCATGGGCTCTGTCGCATTTAATGGCATAAACGTTATGTCGTCAATCCCTTCGAGTGCTGAAGTTTCCAGAGGTTTGGCAGGAGTCAATCGCCGGCTAACGGCCTTGGTGGGCATCAACTGCTGAAAATTACACACCGTCCAGCGCCACTGGGGAAATTGAGCGTAACTGCCGTTATCAAACCGGATAATTTTATCAGGCGGCGGGGGCGATCCTTTCATCCAACCTAAAACATTCGGATCAGAACTTTCCGCCGTCCAAGTGGGAGCGCTTGAATCGGTGGCAGAATCGTCCGCCCTAGCCCCAATTGCCAGATGCCATCCAATCACCAGTGAACAGGCAACACAGAAAAATGTAAATAGGATTCCTTTAATTTTCATCATAATCGAGGTTGTTATATGAAATCTAACAAATTCTACTGCATACCGATCCCCCCAACCCCCTTATTAACCGGAGCTTTAGTGAGGAGGGCGAAGGGGGGATCATTACTCCGCTAGGATTAGTCGCCCCCTCAATATTCACTACCTCCTTGCACCTGCGAATGCTATGGCTTGATTTTGCCGGAAGGAAATCGCGAGTGGGAACTAACTCTTAACGCCTTGATCCGAGAAACCGCCCTTGACCTGAGTTGGAAATGGCTAACCGAGTTTTCGGGAGAGGAGATGCTGACCGGCTTTGATCGCTGTTTAAATCTTAAAGATGCTCTTCAGTGGAATTGTTGTGAGGGACTGATTGGAGAGAATTTTCAAACCAGAGAGAACGTTGGGGAAAGGGAATCGAAATCCCTTCAGCATCAAAGGCGTATTTCGAGCGACGACGAAACTCCCGCCCCACTTCCCACTGTTTAAGAGGTTGAGTATGAATCCAAATGCGAATTGTTATACTGTTATCCCCAAATTTATCAACGCCAAGGACTTTCGGGGATTCAAGGATTAATTCCCGCCATTTGCGTTCTCGACTCATTTTCAAAGCCACTTTTTCAATAACAGCAATGGCATGATTTAAATCGGTTTTATAGGCAACATCAATTGCTAAATTGACACGAGACCACTCGCTAGTATGATTTTTCACCATAGCAATACTACTATTAGGAATTGTAATCAGATCCCCGTCAAATCCTCGTAACTGAGTGATTCGCAAATTCATTTTTTCCACTAATCCCATTTCGCCATTGGCTGTAATTACGTCACCCACGCCATATTGGTCTTCCAATAGGATAAAAAGTCCATTAATCATATCTTTCACTAAACTTTGAGAGCCAAATGAAATGGCAACCCCAAGAATACTTGCCCCAGCCAATAACGGCACAATATTAACTCCCAAGATTAATAAAGCATTCAAGAAACCGATAGTGACGATCACGAAAGCACTAGCTCCTTTCACGGCACCAGAGAAAGTTTGCAACCGTTGAACCGTTCGTACTGAAGCTTTAGCAGGTAGAAAACGACCGCGACTGAGAGCAGCAATAAACCGATCAATGCTCACAAAACTAATCCGCACAATGATATAAGCAATTAATCCCAGTAACAGAAGTTTGAGAAACGTGACACTTAACCCTGAGAGGGCAATTGACTGCATCCATCGCGTTTGCGGAAATAAACTGACGATTAGGGTTAATCCTCCTCCCCAAAGACCAATTTGCGCCAGTTGCAGCAGCCTTTGCCGGACTTCGTACCAAAATTTAAGCTGCTGTTGTTGAGCAACCTTTTGTTGTTCTTCTCCAACTTCTTGTTGTTCTTCTATCGTTTCAGCGCTGTCTTCCTCCTTTTCTGTCTGTTCTGACCAGGAGATACTTTCCGTGCGTGCGTCGGTGGGAGAATCGACTTCTAGTTCTTTGAGTAGCGCTTGGTAGCGGGAGGTAATGTAACGTTGTCGATAGAAAATGACTAGGCTGAGCAAAAAGACGGATACCAGAATTCCCGCCGCCCTTAGCCCCTGTTGCATCAAAAATGCCGGTTGGCGCTCTTCCTTAAAGGCTATCAAGGCTTCTCGAATGATCTCAATGAGGTTCTGGGCATGGGTAGTCGTATCAAGTCCGTACAAACGAGCATCAGCACGGGTAACCGTCATTAAATAGTGATCGTTGATAGAGATAATCGGCAGTTGAGTAGCAGTGTCGATTTGATAAGTAACATTCAAAGTTTCGTGATCAAGACTTGTTTTTGCACTTTTTAGCAGCTGACTTCTAATCGCTTCCACTCGTTGCTGAATCGGTGACATAGAAAGCGCGTCTTGTTGCTCTGAGCTGAGTGCAGGGGCGGCTAAAGCGAAAATTTGACGACCGTCTAAGTGGACCTCGCCGACGGCAAAATCAGTGCTATGGTTAATAGAATAGGGAGTATTGACTAAGCGCTCGAGCTTAGGCTCGGGCAATTGACTCAATGCAGCTGACATGGAGAAGAAACTAACCGTTAAGATCAGTGCTCCAATCGTCAAAGCGATTCTGCGGGCTAAGACAGTACTTTGGCGAGAACTCAACGTAAGCCAAGTTAAATCGAACATTCTGTTCGCAATCTCCGTAGCGAGTAGGTGCAAATCTTTCCAAAGATTGATTTGACATTAATTTACCCAAGTTGCGGGTTAACATTAGCTAAAACAAATGCTGTTTAATGTAAGCAACCCACGGCGCATCTGCTGCTCGAGAGTTTTTTTTTCCGCATCACCTGTAACGAGATTCCCTCAATAACTAGCAATTTAGGTTAATTTCTTAAATAAATTTAAAAACAGTTATGGTTACCTTAGATTAGATGTCATACTACAAAATAGTTGACTCCTTTCAAGGGTATAGCAATGGAAATTCATAAGCCGAATGCTCAACCCCTATCTTCTGAAGAAATCGCCCATCTTGAAAAACTGAAGTCTGTTGCTGAAAAAGCAATCGAAGACGGCAAATTTTCTAAATACGAAACGGAACAAATTAAGTCTCTTCTCTGGGCGGATGGCAAGGTCACTTCTGAGGAGTTGAGAACCTTACACCAAAGCATTAAATCGGTGATGGGCGACGAAGCCCCTCAGATAGAATGGGAGCCTCACCATCGTCGTTAATTGAGTGCCAAATGGTTCAGCTAAATTCTAAATAACTCAGCGGATGTCCCATCATTTGCTTCTCAAGACTGAGATCAATATCCTGGTTCTGCTGCTCGTTGCATCTCTTGCCGCGATCGCGCTGAAAAAAGTAAAATTTCCCGATACTGTCGGCTTGGTTGTTATGGGGATTATCCTGAGTGCGCAACAATTAGAAAAACATAAACAGCGACAGTTGCAGGGTGACCCAGGGATCGGCAGAACTGCCTACCGCCTCGCGAATGGCGCTGCTTGGAAAACCAACAGCCCCCACTCCCTGAAGCAAGAAATTTTGAGAGAGGGTATATCGGCCAATGAATACAAATTCATGGCCAATATCGGTGGCTTCCAGAGTCGAGAGAGCTGGGTTTCCGCCTAAGTTGTTCAACTCATCGGCAAAGCGGTAATAGTAGTCCAGGGAAAGTTCAAGTTGTCTGCTGGGACGCACTTTGAAGGTAACTCGGTGAGAAAAGCTGTTGGAGTTGTTGTAAACCTTACCTAGGTTGACTCCCTGTAACCAATCGGTCAGGCCACTCGCCTGCAGGGGATCAAACCGTTCATAGGTTCCCGTATTAGGATTGTCGCCGCTAAACCCGGCGAAACGATAGCTAATACTCGGTTGCCAGGCTGCCTCCTCAGCGGTATAGCCCAGCCAAACATAGCCCCCATGGGCTGCCATACTCTGCTCGTTACTAAATTGGTAGGCATATTCACTCTCAGCCCACAACACAACCCTGACACACCAAATAATGAGGAGAGTCTTAGTCGGGGATTGATCACCTGTAAGCCCTCGCGACTAAAGTTGTTCCCATCCGGCAAAAGATAGGCTCGATTGGATTGGGGAACCGCCAGGTAGGTCAGGGCCGCTTCCAGATTCCGGTTGTTGTTAAAACTGAGGCTGGTGCCTAAATACTGGGTTTCGCTGTTGGCCACTGGCAGTTCATCGGGCTGTAGGAAGAACCCTTGCAGTCGGACATCGCCCCAACGCAGATTCGCCAGCACCGTCTGCTCGTAGGCGGTGCGCGGATTGGAAAAGCTGGCGGCGCGATCCAACGCATTGGCGGAACCGGCAAACTGCGAGAACAAAAATCCTTGGTTGAGCTGGAACTTCTGCCGACCGGCGGAGAGGTTGAAACTCACAGGGCTATCCGGTTCAGCCGCCAACAGCCCCCCGTAGAGTTGCTCGATGTCGCCGAAAAATCGGTCATCTGTGCGAAAAATGTCGGGCTGTACCGTGGTCGATAGGGTATAGGTCCCCGCCCCATAGAGATAGAACGGGTCATCCCCCACCTGAGTGATACCTGCCAAACCCGGCTCCAGATAGGCTTCTCCCCAGGTGAGGGTGCCTGTGGGTTGGTAGGGGCCAGCGACAAAGTTGTCGGCGTTGCCAAACCACGGATTGGTGTCGCTAAACACGCCGATGCCCCCATTCAGGATGAACTTTACCAGGGCGCGATCGCTCTGATAGAGGGTCGGGAAATCCTGAAAGCTACCGCTGACTAGGATGCCGCTGGGCTGCTCAGCCTCCGGGGCTTTCTCCGAGGGTTCGGGTTCTTCCGAAGGCTCCGGCTGCAGGGTCACCAGAAGTGCCACAATCACCGGACCCGGCAAGTTCGACTCATACACGCGATACTCTGCTGATGCCACAAAGGGCAACTGCCGCACTTCATTCAGTGCCTGATCGGCAAATACCCGGCTAAAATTTCCCCCCGCCCGAATGCGGAAGGTACTGGCCAGTTGCTGCCGCAGGGCTTCCTCCTGCTCGACATCCCGAGTGGGGTTACGCAGGTAGATCAACACCTGCTGAATGGGTAAGCCTTCCGCCAAGTTGAGCGGAATCCGCAGTCCGGCATTGGGATCTTCCGTTGGAGGGGAATCAGGAGTAGAACCAGAATCTCCTCCTTCCTGCTGAGCTAAAACGGGTTCCTCTGAAGAGATGGCGTCTGGCTCTTGCCAGGCAACGCCAGCATTCGTCAACACTGGCGTTAGCGACTCCTCGGAAAAAGTCAGGGAGTTCTCCGAAGGAGCCGAACCAACTCCCGATTCGATGTCTGTCACAGTAGACGGCTGCTCTACTGCCGGGGGCAGGAGATCCGCTGCTTGGGTAGAAATCGACGAGGTCAGCGATGAGTCTGTCGTGCCTTTAGGCGTTGCTGTTGAGGCCACCTGGGCCTGGCCTGAAACTGCTGAGAGTGGCAGCACTGCCATAACAGTCCACGTCCAGTGCCGCTGATACCAGAAGAAAAAACGAGTCATCAAATTCACATCTCAAAATTGGAAAAACCTAAACCTTTACCACGTACAGAAGAGGAGGTTTGCTTTAGAGAAACTGAAATGCTATCCCTCCTCAGTCTCTAGCTCCTTCAGATATTGTTCTGCATCAGCCTCTAACTCCTGCAGATACTGTTCGAACTCTTTGTCCATTGCCTTGATAGTCTTAGCGATTTTCTTCTTAGCTCGCTTCAACGCTTTTTCGACGAATTCATCCAGCTTCGACTCACCGAAGATAATCAGGCCAGAGTCACCCTCGTCCATCAACTCACCAAGCTCTTTGAGGTCGTGACGGGACATACCACCCCATAATTTTCCGGCTGCAGCACCGGCCGCGCCGCCAATCAAACCCCCGGCTAAAATCGACGGTGGAAACAGCAAACTAATCACGCTACCCGCCAGGACTCCCCGCCAGGCTCCACTCTTAGGGGGAGTCCCGTGCTTTTTGATATGTACCTTGCCCTTAGCGTCCTTAGTCAAAATCGCCGTGTCATAGCGGCCCACCACCCCGGTTGATGCGAGTTCGACAAAAGCATCGCGATCATACTTGGCATCGTCGATGCTGTCGTAAGTGGCGGCGTAATAGAAATAAGTGTCACTAGAAGACATGGTTTTCTCCTTGTTGTCTGTATAAAAATGATTTCCCAGGGTTGCTGGAGTAGATCCAGCGTTAGGATGGGCTCTGTCTACCAGCCTTAATTCGATCACATTTGGTGAAGGCTACATTTGCCGTACACCCTTGGCAAAATCCCCAGGTCCTGGCTTTAGCAAGCGTAGGATGGGCCAAGCAAAGCGTGGCCGTCACAGGTTTTTTAGTTGATGGGCACGGGTCAGCCCTTTGCCCATCCTACAAGTGCCCAATCACAATAATCGTGTCTACCTCCCCTCCTTGGAGGGGATACAATCCCGAATTATTCCGGCTTCAGTCTGACCCGCTTACCGCCGCCCGATACATTGATGCTTTGACCACTAATCCAGGAGCCAGCCGGAGAGGCCAACCAGAGCAGGGCATTCGCAATATCCTGGGGA
>CAZAYV010000137.1:0-10429 GCA_964489465.1 uncultured Dactylococcopsis sp.
TGGGCACCGACGCGGGAAGCAGCGATTAAGCGCATGAAACGAGCCTTGAGAGAGTGTGCCATTACCGGTGTTAAAACGACTATTAGTTTTCATCAGAAGATTTTAGAAACACCCGCTTTTCTAGAAGGGGATGTTTATACCAACTTTATTCAGCAGCATTTGATTAAGCATTGAAACTTATTGTTCCATTCTCTAATAATGACTGAAACGAAACCCGCCTTTTCTCCTGATCAGCAAGCAACTTACCGCATTTTAGATGCCAACTTGGATCGCGCTCGCGAAGGCATCCGTATTATTGAAGAATGGTGTCGTTTTGCGTTAGACAATCCCACCTTGGCGAAAACCTGTAAAGCAATGCGTCAAACTTTAGCCAAGTGGCATACCGAAGCGATTCGTTCTGCTCGCAATACGCCGGATGACTGTGGGACAACGCTCACTCATCCCCAAGAAGAAATGCGAGACAGCCCACAACAAGTCCTACATATTAACCTTGCACGAACCCAAGAAGCCTTGCGCGTGTTGGAAGAATACGGCAAACTCTATCATCTAGAAATGGGCAGTCATTGCAAACAACTGCGTTACCAAATCTATACCCTCGAAAGTCATCTGTTTGCTCAATCTCCCCACGGGAAACTTAAAGCAGCCCAACTCTACCTCGTCACTTCGCCAACCCCCAATCTCGTGACGATTGTGGAAGCAGCTCTGAAAGGGGGGTTGCCTTTGGTGCAATACCGCAATAAAGAGGCTGATGATAGTGTGCAAATTAATGAAGGGAAAAAACTCTGCGAGCTTTGTCATCAATATGGGGCACTCTTTTTAATGAACGATCGCGCTGATTTAGCCCTTGCGGTTGGCGCAGATGGCGTTCATCTCGGACAACAAGATCTCCCCATTGCCGTTGCTCGTCAAATTATGGGACCGAATAAAATTATTGGCCGTTCCACAACGAATCCGCTTGAGATGGCGAGCGCGATCGCGCAAGGAGCCGATTATGTGGGGGTAGGACCGGTTTACAAAACACCAACTAAACCGGGTAAAGCCCCTGCTGGCTTGGATTATGTGCGCTATGCTGCCAAGCATTGTCCTCTCCCTTGGTTTGCCATTGGGGGCATCAATACTGATAACATTCAAAGCGTTATCCAAGCCCAAGCGCACGGGGTTGCTGTCGTTCGTGCCCTGATGTCAGCAACGGATCCCGAAAAAACCACAGAAAATCTTTTGTTATCGTTTAAAGATTCCCCTCACCATGCCTAACGACACCATTACCCTCACCGTCAACGGCGATCCGGTTACTTGTGCCTCACAAATGCCAGTGATTGAAGTGATTACCCAATTGAACTATAATCCTCGTCTGGTTGCTGTGGAATATAACGGAGAAATTTTGCACCGTCAGCACTGGTCAGAAACTGTCGTTGAGGACGGAGACAAATTGGAAATTGTAACCATTGTCGGTGGTGGTTCTTGCCAAAATTGAGCATGATCGAAAGTAGATGATAAATAATCAATGAATCGAAGCAGAATTATGTTCCAGAACATTTCGTGGAAACGTTTCCTCAAATCTTTTTTTCTTGTTGCCTTAGCGTTCATCTTTGTTTTTAGTGATGTGAGCGGTGCTTTAGCGGCCCGTAGTGGTGGGCGTATTGGTGGCGGCGGTTTTCGTGCCCCGAGTCGCAGTGCGCCTGCGCCAAGAGGAGGGGGTCGCCCTGGTGGCGGTATTGGCTTTCCGTTCCTGTTGCCGTTCTTTGGCTTCGGCGGTTTTGGCAGTATTTTCACCATTCTCATTTTCTTTGCCATTGCCAACTTCTTAGTTAGAAGCTTCCAGAATGCGGGTTTTGGCGGTGGCGATGGCACGGCAACTGCTAATCCGAAAGTGACGGTCTCAAAAGTACAAGTGGGATTATTATCCGATGCCAAAGACTTGCAAAAAGAGTTAAATGACCTGGCGCAACGGGCTGATACAGGTACTGCTGCCGGTCGGGCCATGGTTTTACAAGAAGCCACCCTTTCTCTATTGCGTCATCCCGAATATTGGGTCTATGGAAAAACGGAAGCAAATGTGTCCCAGATGGACGCAGCAGAATCGCAGTTCAACCGCTTTGCCCTTTCCGAACGCAGTAAGTATAGTGAAGAAACCCTCTCGAATGTGGAAGGAATGTCGAGACAAGAGCAAAGTGAGGGCAGTTCTAGTGAAACCCCAGCAGAATATATGGTCGTTACGATCCTTGCTGGTGTCCAAGGAAAACTCGATCTGCCTAACACCAACAGTGCAGATGATATTCGTCAGGCCTTGCGCCAATTAGGGAGCACCGGCAGTGAAAATCTCTTAGCCGTCGAAGTCATTTGGACGCCCCAAGCAGAAGAGGATACCCTCTCCAATGATGACCTCTTAGCTGCCTATCCGGACTTAAAACGTCTATAACTCCCATGGCAAGTCCCCTTCCTTCCCCACCTTCGAGGAAATATCGCAAGCGCGGTAAAGGTAAGGGCAACTTATCGGCAAGAAGTCGTCAGCGTCAATCTCGTACCGTAGGACGACAATTCCGTCCTGCGGTCTTGTTACTGGCAATCACTGCCTTATTATTAGGGGGAATTGGTTCCCGTTTAGCTTATTTACAACTGGTCCAAGGAGAACGGAATCGCCAACTTGCGGAAAATAACCGGATTCGCCTTTTACCCAAGCCGCCAGTTCGAGGGAATATTTTAGATCGGAACGGAAAAATTTTGGCGGATAGTCGTCTCTCCTACTCAGTTTTTATTTGGCCCCTTGCCAAGGCAGAACCGAACTGGGACGACACGGTCAAGCGGTTGGCAGAAATTTTAGAACTATCAGCCGCAGAAATTAACCGTCGGGTGGAACAAGTGCCAGAGAATTCCCCTTCTTTGGTTCGCATTGCCAGAGGGTTAACCCCAGAACAAGTAACGGCAATTGAGGAGTATAACTACAAGCTAATTGGGGTCGAACTCGATATTGAACCGGTACGTGACTACCCCAATGGCGAAGTGGCAGCCCATATTTTAGGGTATACCGGCGAGATTACTGGAGAAGAATTAGCGCAAGATGAAACGGGGGAATATCGCCTGGGGGACGTTATTGGGCGTATGGGTGCAGAAGCCGCCTTTGAAAAGCAGTTGCGAGGCGAATGGGGGGGTCAGCAAGTGGAAGTTAATGGGGCTGGGCGTATCCTTCGCATTTTAGGGGAAAAAAGGGCAAAATCTGGCGGGAATGTGACGCTCACTCTCGATTTAGAATTACAAAAAGCAGCAGAAGCAGCGCTTGGGGATAGAATTGGCGCGATCGTCGCATTAGATCCCAATACAGGTGGTGTGTTGGCGATGGCTAGCCGTCCTACCTTTAACCCCAATATTTTCTCCAGCCGAATCACACCAGAAACGTGGCAAAAACTACAAGCAAAAGATAATCCCTTTGTCAATCGCGCGTTACAGGGCTTTCCTCCGGCGTCTACCTTCAAAATTGTTACTGCAACAGCAGGGATGGAATCGGGAAAATATCCACCGAACACTGTTTTAAATACCTATGCTTACTTAAATGTTGGTGGCGTACGCTTTGGGGAATGGAATCGCGCCGGTTTTGGTCCCATGGGCTATGTGCAAGCCCTGGCTTGGAGTAGCAATACCTTTTTTGGGCAAGTTGGTCGGGGGGTTGGCGGAGAAGTTTTAATTGATTGGGCAAGAAAGTATGGTTTTGGCACAAAAACGACCCTAGAACTCCCAGCAGAAAATTCAGGCTTGATTGCGGATGCCGCCTGGAAAAAAGAACGATTCGATTGGGGGTGGTCAGCGGGAGATACAGTAAATATGTCTATTGGTCAAGGGTTTACCCTTGCGACTCCCTTACAAGTAGCCATTATGTTTGCTGTTCCTGCTAATGGGGGATATCGGGTTAATCCTCATTTTTTAAAAACAGAAGGGAACAACGAGCAATGGCGAGTTTCAATGAACCTTAAACCTAGTACAGTGCAAATCTTACGTCAAGGGTTAAGAGCCGTGGTTGCCGGTGGAACCGGAACGGCGGTGAGAACTCCCAGCTTACCTCCTGCTGCCGGTAAAAGTGGCACAGCAGAAGCCCCGCCAGGAAAAGCGCACGCTTGGTTTGGTGCCTTTGCTCCTTACGATAAGCCTGAAATTGTAGTCGTTGCGTTTGCGGAACATTCTGGCGGTGGTGGTGGTTCGGTTGCTGCACCGATGGTGCGACAAGTGCTGGAAACTTATTTTAACGGGGATTAGCTAACCGCGGAGAAGCCCCACGCTCTACCCGATCGGGTGAGCGACGAGACGGGGCTTTCAAGCATCGGAACTGAATTCCGATGTCAGCCCCTCATGAGGAGTGGTGAGTCGAGGGCTACTCTTCGAGAAGTCGCTTCGCGCCTACGATAGCCCGAAGACGAGCAACCACAATTACTTATCGTAACTTGTTTTTTGCGCTAACTATTGTGTAAAATCACAACTATGCTAACAATGAATATGACTTTCCGAATTGATCCTAATGCTTCTCAAGAACAACAAATGCTTGAGTGGCTTGAGACTTGCAGACGACTTTATAATCGTTGTTTGCGGGACTTAAAAGCATGGATAAATAGTCGGAAATGTTCAATTGATTGCTGTTCATTGGAGCAAGAATACATTGTTCCAGCAGATATCCCATTTCCTAGCTATCTTGAGCAAAAGAAACATCTGACTCAGTGGAAAAAGAGCGATGAATACCTGAAAAAGGTGTATTCCCAAGTTACCCAAGATGTTGTTAAACGATTGCATAATACTTGGGAAGCATTCAAGCAAAGAGGTTACGGATTTCCTAGATTTAAGAAATTCGGACAATATCGTTCTTTCTTGTTTCCACAGTTTAAGCAAAATCCCATTCAAGGAAATACAATTAAGTTACCAAAAATCGGAAATGTTGTGATTAATCAGCATCGTCCAATTCCTGACGGTTTTGTCCTTAAAGGCGTTCGGGTTTTATCAAGAGCTAGAAATACCAAATGGTATGTTGTTGTTACAGTTCAAGCTAAGGTTGATGTTCCCGATCCTCCTGCACAGGGAAGAGCAATGGGGATTGACATTGGCTTGGAGAACTTTCTCACGACTTCTGACCAATACACTGTAGAACCGGCCTACTTTTTCAAGGACTGGCAAAGCAAGCTGTCATCGCTGCAACGCAAGGTAGCCAAGAAAAAGAAAGGTTCTAAGAATTGGCATAAAGCACAAATCAAAGTTGCTAAATTACATCATAAGATTGCTAATGCTCGAAAAGATTTCCACTTCCAAACAGCTCATGACTTATGCGATCAAGCAGACATAATATTTGTGGAAGACATTGATTTTCCAGTATCAGCTAAAGGGTTTCTTGGAAAACAAATGCTTGATGGCGAATTTGGTCAATTTCGCGAAATTCTGAAATGGGTGTGTTGGAAAAGAGGGAAGTATTTTGGTCAGGTTGATCATAAATACACTTCTCAAATCTGCCCTATATGTGGGACACACACTGGTAAGAAAAAATTAACTGAAAGAAATCATTATTGTGCAGAATGTGGTTATGAGACAACAAGGGATCATGCCTCAGCGCAAGTCATTCAACAGCGAGGATTGAAATCAGTACCCGTGGACTGCGGGGAAGGGAAACTGTCTTCTAATAAGTCCGCGTCGCCTGGGGTTTCCCCAGGCGTTTCTGACGGACGTGGCGTACTGTCGGGGGGTTTATACCTAGATCAGTGCCGATGCAGAAATACTCAATCGTGAGGTTGAGAAGCCCGCGCTGTATGCGTAAGCATCAGCGTCGGGAGTAGGTCACAAAGAGAAAAAATCGTTCGTTTAAAGTTGAGAAAAGGCGGATGGGAATCGAGGCAATGTTCAAAAAGTGTAACACCGGAAATTTAGCGAGAAGAGGCTATAATCTAGAAGGATCTTATCCATTCAACGATTAACCAATTTAGTCTTACTCATTGCTATTGCCTATATAATTTCTACCCGAAGAGAGGGATTTCTTCTCAGACAAGGTGAAAAAGAATCTGTTCGTCGTCTCAGAAAAGTGAAGCAGATAATATCGTCAACTTCAGGAGGCACAATGCGAAAAAAAATTGTGGGTTCAGGAACCTTAAATACAAGATCGGCAACGACTGGCGAGTTAGATTTGGTCAACATTGCAACTGTTCAACTCACGTCAGAGGATTTAGCTCATCCCATTGAGAATGCGTTCAATCTGCAGCAGGGCAAAGGAGCAAATTACTGGGCCGCAGCTGCCTCTGGACCTCAAAGCATCACCCTAGTCTTCGATCAGCCCCAAGCGATTCGGAAAATCCAACTTGAAATCGAGGAGGTTGAAGCAAGCCGCACTCAAGTGCTTCACATTTCAATCTCTTACAATGGAGGCCAAAGTTTTGAGAAAGTCCTCGAGCAAGATTATACTTTTAGTCCGCCAGGAACAACATTTCAACGCGAAGACTGGACAGTCAATCTTGAACCAGTCACACACTTTCGTTTGAATATTATGCCTGATCGAGATCATCAGGGGGCTATTGCCAAATTAAGCTCATTAATTTTATCTTCATAAGGCATCTAACCCTCTTTTATCACTTCAATTTCTCTTATCCCAGGTTTGTTCGTTTTATAGTCTAGACCTGTGGCACGATGGACTACTGTCTTATATTACC
Organism: uncultured Dactylococcopsis sp.; assembly: GCA_964489465.1. Classification (GTDB taxonomy): domain Bacteria; phylum Cyanobacteriota; class Cyanobacteriia; order Cyanobacteriales; family Rubidibacteraceae; genus Halothece. Next base: position 6,666 of record CAZAYV010000137.1, read on the forward strand.
TCCATAAAAATTTGATGGACTCAATTGAGCAAGCACAATGATTAGTCCTTGTAGAAAGCGATCAACAATAATTGTGCAGCATTTATGAATCATGGGATTTGAGCTGTTGATGTTCATTCACAACTATGAAAGGATGCAGAAAATGCTATTAAGGAAAAAATGTAATTTAGGTACAAGTAAGCATGAATTGGCGCAAACAATTTCGAGAATGGCATCGACGTTTAGCAGGAATCATGATTCTACCCCTGATTGTTACTGCTTTGACAGGGGTTTCTTATCGCCTCTCTAAAGATTGGTTTGGTTTAACTCGAGATCAAGCTCATTTTTTAATGGTGATTCATGAAGGAGAATATCTCGGGGATCAACTAAAAGGAATTTATGTCTTACTCAATGGGCTCGGCGTCCTGTTTTTATTAACCACAGGAGCAACTATGTTATTCTCTAATGTGATGAAATCGGGACTCTTTTCGTCTCGTAAACAGCAACAAGAAGAATCAAAATCTTGACGTTAAACCTATATTTAAGTAGGAGCAAAACTATGGCACTTGCAGTTGGTACGAAAGCACCTGATTTTACAACGAAAGATAGTGACGGTAATACGGTTTCTCTTTCAGACTTCAAAGGGAAAACAGTTGTTCTCTACTTTTACCCCAAAGATGACACCCCTGGTTGCACCAAAGAAGCACAAAGCTTCCGCGATAACTATCAAAAATACCAAGACCAAGAAATGGTTGTACTTGGTGTCAGTCGCGATGACGAAGCGTCTCACAAACTGTTTAAAGAAAAGTATGGTTTACCCTTTACCCTCTTAGCCGATGTGGATGGCACCATTACTAAAGCCTACGATGCTGATGGTGGTGCTGTCTCTAAGCGCATTACTTATGTCATTGATGGGGAAGGAAACATTAGCTACGTTGATAGCAATGTTAATACCAGTACTCATGCGGATGACGTACTAAGCGCCATCAAATAACTTTATCTTGATCAGATATATTCTTTTTTATTCCTCCCTCTGTGGAGGATATTTATTACCGACCTTCTATCCCCTCGCTGGGGAGAGGGGAGACAAGACGTAACCCAATTTGATTGGCTTGTCACTTGGTTATTCCTCTCCCTCCTAATGAAGTAGGTTTATTAATTAAGTGATGACAGAAGGTTGATCGCGCCCGGTTAGAGTTTTAATTTGGGCAATTTCATCTGCAATGTTAATTAAGTCAGCAAGGGCAGTTTGGGTTTCTTGATTTTGCTTAGTTTGATCGGGTTCATAGCGTTCTAAATAAACCCGTAGGGTTGCACCGTGGGTTCCGGTTCCCGAGAGACGAAAGACAATCCGTGAGCCATCTTTAAAGACCAGGCGAATGCCTTGTTTTTCGGCAACGCTGCCATCAATGGGATCCGTGTAGCTAAAATCATCAGCGAGATCGATTTCATAGCCATTGAACTGTTGTCCCGGGAGTTGAGATAAGCGCGATCGCAGCTGATCCATTAAAGTATTGGCCGGAGCTTTATCGACTTCTTCATAGTCGTGACGGGAATAATAGGTGCGTCCGTAAGTTTGCCAGTGTTCTTTGACAATTTCTTCTACACTTTGTCCCCGCTTAGCCATAATATTCAACCAGAATAAAATGGCCCACAATCCGTCTTTTTCTCGCACATGGCTAGAACCGGTACCAAAGCTTTCTTCGCCACAGAGAGTCACTTTGCCGGCATCAAGGAGATTGCCAAAAAACTTCCAGCCAGTGGGTGTTTCATAACAAGCAATTCCCAGTTGTTTCGCAACGCGATCGGCGGCTTGTGAGGTGGGCATTGATCGCGCCACACCAGTAATTCCTTGGGCATAGCCGGGAACTAACGTTGCATTGGCTGCCAAAATTGCCAAACTATCACTAGGAGTAACAAAAAAGTGATTCCCTAAAATCATATTGCGATCGCCGTCGCCATCAGAGGCAGCACCAAACTCCGGCGCATTATCTCCATACATAATGTCCACTAACTCGCGGGCATAAACCAAATTTGGGTCAGGGTGTCCGCCCCCAAAATCCTCAAGGGGTTCCCCATTACGCACTGTTCCTGCTGGCGCCTGTAAGCGATTTTCTAAAATTTCTTTCGCATAAGGTCCTGTGACCGCATGAAGGGAATCCATAGCGATCCGAAACCCGCCACTGAGTAAGTTCCGAATCGCATCAAAATCAAAGATTGATGCCATCAAATCAGCATAATCAGCAACGGCATCGACCACTTCTACGGTCATGTCACCTAGTTTGTATTCCCCTTGCTGATCAAGATTAATATCATCCGCTTCGAGGACTTTATATTCGCTAATTTGCTTACTTTTAGCAAAAATCGCTTCTGTGACATCAGCGGGGGCAGGTCCACCATTGGGGGTATTAAATTTAACACCAAAGTCACCTTCGGGACCACCAGGGTTATGACTTGCTGATAAAATAATGCCGCCAAAGGCTTGGTATTTACGGATCAGGCAAGATGCAGCCGGTGTAGAGAGAATTCCCCCTTGCCCCACTAAAACACGCCCCACACCGTTGGCAGCAGCCATTTTGAGAATGGTTTGAATAGCAGTGCGGTTATAGTAGCGACCATCTCCACCTAAAACGAGTCGTTGCCCTTGGTAGTTGTCGAGGCTATTAAAGATTGATTGAATGAAATTTTCTAAGTAGTGCGGTTTTTGGAAAGTAGAAACCCGCTTGCGGAGTCCAGACGTTCCCGGTTTTTGATCGTCAAACGGTTGTGTGGCAACAGTACGAATATTCATAAAATTTCAGCCCATAACAATCATCAATTAGCTTATCGCGATTTACCTAATTCAGTTAGCACATTGCCGAGACCAATGCCTAGTTATCAATACGCAAGGGGATTGATTAGTATTCAACCAGCAGAAAAAGCCATCGGCAGCTTTAATCAGGGAGCATTTCATCCAAGCTGAGAAAGTAATACACAAACACTACCATGATGGATGTTTGATCAAGCCGAATGTGGGTTGGATATTGTTGCTTCATCTTTAGAAAGCAGCACTCAGTTCTCCGCGATCTCCATCTAATGTCATCATTTCCCCAACGGGTAAAGCGGCATTCGCCCCATCATGTCCAAAGGGTAAATTGGAAACGATGGGACAATTTAAGTCTGCAGCGCGATCGCGCAAAACTTCCTCAACCGTCCAACTGACACTTCCTGCAGGGGCTTCACAACGGCTGAACCGCCCTAATGCTAGCCCGCCAATTCTATTGAATACGCCAGATAATCGCCATTGGGTGAGCATTCTGTCAATGCGATAGGGGGCTTCGGTAACATCTTCTAAGGCAAGAATGACGCCGTCGAAACAAGGTTGTAATGGCGTTCCCAATAAATGGGTTGCTACGGTTAAATTGACAGGGAGTAACCGTCCGGTGATGCTTCCTCCTCCCCAAGCTTCTCCTCGTAAAGGAGAAAGTTTTTTCTGTTCGAGATAGCCAAACAAGCGTTCAAGGGACCAATTGGGTTCTTGTGCTAACGTCGTTAAAACCGGCGCGTGTAAACCCATAATCCCCTGATTATAGAGACTCCATAGTAATGCTGTCACATCCGAAAAGCCAATTAACCATTTTGGTGTCACTGACCGTTCCCAAGACCATTTTTCCAGTAAGCGCATACTGCCATACCCACCACGGCTGCAAATAATCGCTTTATACTCTGGATTCGTCCATGCTTCGTGTAGAACCTGACGCCGGTGTTCATCGCTTCCCGCGAGGTAGCCCTGTTGTTCGTAAGGA
>CAZAYV010000138.1:0-10372 GCA_964489465.1 uncultured Dactylococcopsis sp.
GTCTTGATTTTCTTTATAGCAAAGCCTATCAAGCTGCGGTGAAAAAGACTAAAAGTAGTATTAAGGATGATCGCTTCCCTGCACAACGAAAATATAGCTTGGAAGATATTCTGAACGATTGATCAATAGAATTCGGCCCTGTTGAAACTGCTTCTCTCTACAGAAAACCATGCGATCACGCACGAAAATCTAACAAAATCACTGAAGAAAAGTCCGTTTAGGGAGCAAAAAAAGCCGTTTTGAATCTAGACAGTAGCAGATCGCGTGCTGGTTGTTCATAGTTCAAAAAACTAAGTTTTCGCTAGAAAATTGGGAATCTCTCTTTAACGGCGGTAATATAGATGAAAAAGAGGACTGTCAGCAAAGGCAAGGAGTTTTAGGCTCTTGAGTAGTGTGAAATAGTCTATATGAAAAAGTTATGGCAGAGAATCAGCTCAATCTATATGATGAATTTCACAAAGCTGGAATGTGGCAGGGATTTCGTGAGGGGATACAGCTAGCGCAGCGATCGCTGTATTTAGTGGATGAAGAATTTGGTCAGAAGTAATCTATCATGACAAACACTTGAGCACTACCTTTAAATGAGAAGTATTGGGGTTAGTGGCATCTCTCATTTGTTGATTCAGTGGATTGATTTTCTCCGCGATCACGACTACCTATGCCAAGTAGAGAGTTAAATGATCAGCGCGTAGAGCTTTGCTCATGTCGAATAAATCACTGCCATAGCATGATTCGCCTTGATCTTAATTCGCTTGGTACTATAAAAGATATTCGGAGATTAGCTAGTTCACAATGATTAATGCTCAAAGTCTAACACCAACTGAATATCCTCATATTATGCTCGCTCAGGATCAAATTCCTGTGGTTGTTGGCACAACCCTAAAAGTTGTCGAAATTGTGATGGCGCAACAAGCCTATGGTTGGACTCCCGAAGAGATTCAAATCAACCACCGTTACTTGAGCATGAGTCAAATCTACGCCGCCTTAGCTTACTACTGGGATCATCGTAGCACCTTAGACCAGGATATTCAGCGCCGCGAAAAATATGTCGAACAACTAGAGCAACAAAGCCAAGATTCGGCCTTCGTCGCTCGGCTTAAGGCTCAAGGACTGTTGCGATGACCATTGCCCTCTACATGGATGAAAATGTCCATGGAGCGATTACAAATGGTTTGCGCCAACGAAAAGTTGATGTCTTAACGGTACAGGAGGATAACCGCAGTGGAATTGCTGATCCTGAAGTTTTAGATCGCGCGACTGAACTTCAACGAGTGTTGTTTACTCAAGATGATGATTTATTAGTGGAAGCAAAGTCTCGCCAAACCAGAGCAATTTGCTTTATAGGGCTCGTGTTTGCTCGTCAGTCTCGGGTTTCAATTGGCATCTGCATCCAAGATCTTGAAATGATCGCTAATTTGGGAGAGTTAGATGAGTTTAAAAATCGAGTTCAGTTTTTACCACTGTAGAGATTGAAGAAGAAGTTACTCAGGAGTAATCCATCCTGACAAACTCTACCAACCTGCATCTGGTTTTCCCTGCCCGATCTGTAGAGAAGGGACGCTTGAGTAGGGAGCGCGATCTGAAAAATGGAAACTAGCGCGATTGTGCTTCCCACACACTTAGCGTAGAGCGCGCATCTCGTGCCGTAGGCTTCGCATTTCCTGAGATTACTCTTGCTATAGCGGTCGTTTCAGTAAATGAGTGACTAACGCGATCGCGCTTTCCCGACCCCAACCCTGGAACAAGCTCCATCTTACAAGCTGTTCAATTTAAGTAATTGGATGTTGCACTGCGCGATCGCCTCATCGACTCTTGAGCACGACGGAGCGCGATCGCGCTCGTAAAAGTCCGTTTAGGGAGCAAAAAAAGCCGTTTTTATCTAGACAGTAGCAGCCCGTTCTCCCTAGTCTAAAGAGAGGATTGCAATCTCTGAGCGTTGGTTAAAATCGGTTTGGCTACTTTTTTTCAACAATGCTGATGTTTCCTGCTACTCATCCCTTATCTCGCCTTTTCCGTTATAGTCGCGATTATCATGATCAAGTGGCTGGCGCGATCGCGTGTTCGATTCTCAATACCATTTTTGACCTTGCCCCCCCTTATTTGATTGGGATTGCCATTGATGTGGTCGTGCAAGAAGAAAATTCTTTGATTGCTCGTCTTGGCTTCACCAGCATACCCGCTCAACTAGCTGTCGTTTCTTTAATCACGTTTTTGATTTGGAGTTTAGAATCCCTTACCGAATATGCTTACAGTCGTCTCTGGCAAAACTTAGCTCAAACCTTGCAACATAAACTGCGCATCGAAACCTATAGCCACTTGCAAGAGTTGGAGTTGAGTTATTTTGAAGAACGCAGCACTGGCTTCTTTCTCGCGGTTCTTAATGATGATATTAACCAATTAGAGCGATTTTTGAATTTTGGGGCGTATGGATTACTCCGTTTTTTCACGACGATTTTATTTGTCGGGGGAACCTTTATTGTATTAGCTCCTGGTGTGTCTTGGCTGGCGATGTTACCGATTCCGTTTGTGTTGTGGGGCTCGATCGCGTTCCCAAAAATGCTCGCCCCTCGTTATGCAGAGGTGCGGGATAAAGTGGGACTCATTAATAGTCGTTTGAGTAATAATCTGTCTGGGATTGCCACCATTAAAAGTTTTACGGCGGAAACCTATGAGCGCGATCGCGTTAAAAAAGAAAGTGAAGCCTACCGCCAGAGTAACCGCAAAGCGATTGCGTTAAGTGCCGCGTTTGTCCCTTCGATTCGGATTTTGATTTTAATGGGTTTCACCGCAACTTTATTTTTAGGGGGATTAGCTGTCTCAAATGGGGAACTCTCAGCCGGGACTTACGGCTTTATTGTCTTTATTGTCCAACGACTCTTATGGCCCTTTACAGCCTTAAGTGAATTGATGGATGAATATCAACGGGCGATGGCTTCTATTTATCGGGTCATGAACGTCTTAGATACACCGATCGCGATTGCTACGGGCGATCAACCCTTTCCTGCTGAGGCAGTGGAAGGTGAAATTAAGCTGGATCGAGTAACGTTTGCTTATCCCGGACAGCACCCCGTATTTCAAGACCTTTCTCTCCATATTGGGACCAAAGAAAGTATTGGCATTGCCGGCGCAACCGGTTCGGGGAAAAGTACGCTGGTGAAGCTATTACTGCGCTTTTACGAACCGCAACAGGGGCAGATTTTCATTGATGGACAAGATATCCCAACCTTAAATATTTACGATCTTCGCCGTTGTATCGGTTGGGTAAGTCAAGATGTGTTTCTGTTCCAGGGAACCGTTGCTGAGAATATCGCCTATGGTCAAATTGATGCAACTGAAGACGAAATCATTCACGCGGCTAAACTCGCCGAAGCCCATGACTTTATTCAAAAGTTACCCCAAGGTTATGACACCATTGTCGGGGAACGAGGGCAAAAACTTTCGGGTGGACAGCGACAACGCCTTGCGATCGCGCGGACTTTACTCAAAGACCCACCGATTTTAATCTTAGACGAAGCCACCTCCGCGGTTGATAATGAAACCGAAGCTGCCATTGCGCGATCCTTAGATGTCATCACACAAAACCGCACCACCATCGCGATCGCGCATCGCCTCTCCACCATTCGCCATTGTGACCATATTTATGTGATGGATCAAGGTCAAATTGTGGAACAGGGTAAGCACGAGGATTTATTAGAATTGAACGGAATTTATACTGCTTTATGGCAAGTCCAATCGGGGATTCATCCTACAGACAACCTCAGGACAAGCCAGGATTAGTCCGCTGTCAACTTTGCAATCAGGGGTTGAGGTGGGACAGAGGAGACAAGGAAAATCTTTGCTTCCCTTTTGTCTTTTCACTCGCTTCTAGCGGTGCGGATGCCGATCAATCAAGTGGTTGATTGAGTTTCAGAGAGGGGTTTCTGCCAGTTTCTAACCCGCACGGTTAGTGCAAATGACGCCAGTAATGACTAACCCACCCCCCGTAATTAACGTTGAAGTAACCGGTTCGGACAAAATTAATGCCCCTAAAATTGTAGCGGCAATGGGGACAAAATTAATAAACACTGCGGCTTGCGAGGCACCGATGCGTTGCACCCCAATATAGTACCAACAGAAGCCCAAAGCTGACCCCAATATGCCTAAATAGGCTAGGGCAAATAGGGCTTTCGGTGAGGGAAGCAACCAGTCACTTTGATACCCTTCCCACAAACCAAAGGGGAGCAATAACATTGCGCCAATTAGGCAAGCATAGGTGGCAGTCACCACAGGTGATAAGTTGCTCATCACTTGTTTGCCGACGATGGTGTAAAGTGCCCAACTAAATAAACATCCAATGAGAAAGAGGTCGCCGAGTTGTAGACCTTGAGAGAGAAGAACAGTGGGGTTCCCTTCGCTGATCACAATCGTGGCACCGATCAGAGAAAGGGTAATGCCAAAGATTTTGAGGGGAGATAATTGATCCTTGAAAACAATGGTAGAAGCCAGCGCGATCGCGATCGGATTCAGGGCAACAATTAAAGCAGCACGACTCGCACTCACAGTTTGTAACCCCAAAAAGAAAAACACATTATAGAAAAAGACCCCTGATAAGCCGAGCATTAGAACAGGTAGCCACTGTTCGCGTTTTACAGGCGGAAGTTGACCTTCCCACTTCTGGGTAATCAACCATAAACAAACACTAGCAATTGTAAAGCGGGTTAAAGCAGCGGTAAACGCTCCCACACTTTCCCCAACAATCCGTCCGGCGATAAAGGTTCCTCCCCAAATGAACGCCATGATGGTCAACTGTAAATAAATCATGTTCTTTCAATCTCAATCGAAAAACCCCCTTTCAACCATAAGCGGTGAACACTTGATCGTGCCAATCCCCTTTTTTGCTAAGATTGGCTCAAGCTGTTGGGCAGGAGTGATCTTCCGTGTTGAAATACTTGATTCCATTTTTCAATCCTGAAATCGCAAGCTGGGGAATTTCCGCTCGTTTATTACGTTGGTTAACCTTTCTCTGGCTTTTGATTGGTTTAGTGGTCTTATTTTCCGCCTCTTATGCGGTTGCCAATGTCGACAAGGGCAGTGGCTTATACTTTTTCCAACGACAGATCATCTGGGCTTATTTAGGACTGCTTCTGTTTCAATGGGTAACCCGTAGCCCTCTGAGTTACCTCTTGAAAATTGCGCCCTATGCCTTATTTATTTTACTTGCCTTAATTTTTGCCACCCAATTCTTCGAGCCTGTTAACGGGGCGCAACGTTGGGTTAATCTGGGTTTTGTGTCGCTACAACCCTCAGAACTCATTAAACCCTTTCTCGTTTTGCAAGGGGCAATTATTTTTGGTCGTTGGTCTCGTTTAAGTAAGGGGTGGCGAGTATTTTGGCTAGCCAGCTTTGCCATGGTTTTAGCGGGCATTTTAATTCAACCCAATTTGAGTAACACGGCGTTGTGTGGCATGAGTTTGTGGTTAATTGCCTTAACGGGCATGATTCGCTGGCGCTATTTACTCATGGTTGCTACTAGTGGGGTTGCTTTAGCGACGTTAAGTATTACCTTGCGAGAGTACCAACGGAAACGGGTCATCTCTTTCCTTAATCCATGGGAAAACGCACAAAATGATGGCTATCAATTGGTTCAAAGCTTACTTGCCATTGGCTCGGGCGGGATTTGGGGGAAGAGTTTAGGACTTTCTCAACAAAAGTTATTCTACTTACCCTATCAAGACACAGATTTCATTTTTGCCGTGTTTGTAGAAGAATTTGGCTTTGTCGGCTGTGTTGTTCTACTCACCTTAATTATGAGTTTCACAACAGTCGGTTTAATGGTTGCCCAGCAAACCCAAGAACCGGTCCGTCGCTTGGTTGCAGCAGGGGTTGTCGTTTTCTTAGTCGGGCAATCGTTGATTAATATTGGCGTGGCAACCGGTTCTTTACCCACCACCGGTTTACCTTTCCCGTTGTTTAGCTATGGCGGAAGCTCCATGTTAGCAAGTTTATTGTTAGCTGGTCTTTTAGTCAGAGTTGCCATTGAAAATTCTCAGGGAAATGTGCTTGAGTTTCCGAAGCCCTCGCGTTAATAATAGAGGATGGACAATTAATAATTAATTTTCGATAATGAACACCGATTTTACTGTTTATATTAAGTGGTCGGCAATTCTCACTGCTGCTGTTTTTGTTTTTACCCTCATTGCCTTTATTTTTAACTGGGGATTCCGGTTCCGGCTAGTGGGAATTACTGGTTTTATGGGGGTTCTTACCGCAGGGTTGTTTGGTTTATCGTTAGGATTGTTTAGCTACACTGATGTACCGGGAGCAGTTTCATTTTCTGTGGTTTATGATAACGGCGGTTCGGAAGTGGTGATTAAACTCCCTCCCACAGTTACCGAGTCGGAAGTGGAAGCCAGTTTGCGCAAAGCGAGTGCCGATCTTTATTCTTACGGGCGTTTAGGTGGGACTGACAATCAGATGACGATTCGGGCGCGAACGGTAATTCACCCGGAAGAGGGGGTTTCTAAGCCCTTATACTTAGGAAAAGTGCAGCGATCGCTGTCTAATCGAGAAGATACAGACTTAAATCTTGAAGTTTTTTCCTCCCGTTTTTCTGAACTCCCTGCTAGTAGTGATGCACCCGCACCAAAAGTGAATTAACGGTTTGAGAAGCCATGGCAGAGCAATTAGAATCCAAACAACAGCAACTTGCGATTATTGAAGCCAATGCTGACTATTTAGGGGCAGTTGCTTACAAATATTACTGTGAGTTCCAAGAAAAAGGCACCTTGGTCTTATTACGACAGCTAGAAAATGAAGGTACCCATTTAGAAGAGTGGCAATTAATGTATAAACCCATCAGTCTCATTCCCCTGATGCTGAGTGATTGGAAAGAAGCAGGGATTCAGCAGATGATTGTGAAATATAATCCTGAAGTGTCTGTGGTTTGTACCTTTTTGTATCCCAATGGCACTCATACCAGTTATCTCTTTGAACCCAGCCAACCCCCACCGACCTTACACAAAGAACTCAGCAGTGATGCCTGACAGCTCCGTTTTTGACCGATGCGCAACTGGTCAAGAAAATGATTAATTATGAGCAGACAAGCAACAAAAGGAAGCGGCGTCGGTTAAGTTGACTAACTAATCGCTACTTTTTGTTTCATCATCATTGTTTGTCGGTAAGCGCTCCTCAACCGAGGCGATTTTCTGTTTGAGATCTGATACTGTATTCATTAGCATTGATTTGAGGTAATAAACCTGAGTTTCTAAGGTCTGACGATATCGGCTTTCCCATCGCAAGCGAGTTTTGAGATGATTAATTTGCTCTTGGAGGGTATTTTCTGCTTTGGCTTGGGGAACCGTGTCCGCAAGGGTAATGGGGGTGTGCTCACTTTCTGTTTGTTCCCAATCTTGTATATCACTTTGTAAAGTCGTATTACTATACTGTATATTGCTTTCACTATAATGTATAGCAGTAGGCGCGTAAAGATCAATCTCTTCATCAATTGTGATCACAGGATCCACTGCTAATTGGGATACACAAGCATTTCTAATCCACTGAGTGTAAGGGATTCCTTCTTTCTGCGCCCGATTTTTAATGGTTTGTAAAAGTACTGGATCAATGCGAAAGTTGATCTGCTGTTTAGCCATCCTCAATTAAAGATTACCGTATATCAACTACTTTATATTGTAAAGTGACTTGACTGAACAAGAGCAGTTCACAGCGTGAGAATGATTCTCATGATGGAAGTGGCTTCTAAGGTTATACGGATTTGACTAATCAGAGACTGTTTGTGAATAAAATCTTAAGAAGAAAAAGCAAGGGATTGACTAGAAGCCAAACGCTTCAGCATTAAACGAACCATTGCTACATCAATTAGAGTTTCACTGGTTTCAGGATGCTCCTCATAATCAACCACTAATCTCCGATTTTTCACTAACCAAGCAAAGGTGCGGAAGGCACTGCCGCTTTCCACTACCCATCGACGGGCTAAGACTTCAAAGCCTTTACTTTTCCTTTGAATCACTTCTACTGTTGCTTGAGCTATCTGTTGAACCCCCCGACTAAATCTTTCTCACCTAGTATCCTTGGTCAACCCAAATTAGTTCCCATCTTTCGAGATGTTCGAGACATTCCATCACCAAGGTAAGTCCTCCAATTCTTTCTGACCCGTTGGCTTCGGTCACTACTACTCCCAACAACAGTCCTTGGCTATCAACTAAGATATGTCGTTTTCGTCCCTTGACGCTTTTACCTCCGTCATAACCATATACCTCCCCCTGCTTGCTCCGTCCTTACGCTGAGGAGACCTCAGCGCGGGCGGTGCGCTTTTTTCACCAGTCTTGACTGATTGACTATCGATGGAGGCGGCGCTGGGGGTTGCCTTCCTGTTGTCAGTAAGCCTTAAGGCTTCTCGAAGAGCCGTATTGATCTTCTGCCAGATTTGACGACGTTTCCATCGATCCAAGTATGTTATCACTGTTTGATGAGGAGGGAAGTCATGAGGAAGTGCTCGCCATTGGCAACCTTCATGTAAAAGATAAAGAATTGCATTCACGACTTCCCTAAGATCGGTGGTGCGCTTAGAGCCACGAGTCTTGGGAGGTGGTAATAAAGGTTCAATAATTGACCACTCTTGATCCGTGAAATCGGTGGGATAACTTTGTTGCTTCATTGCTCGAAAAATGTGACTTAATCTTACCTTGACTCGTTTTCGTTATGATTTCTCGATTCTTGATTTTCTTTTTACAAACAGTCTCTCAGGACATTGCATGAGAGTTTACTAATAGTTGCCATTTTTGGTTCGCGATGTTCCCGTAGGGAACCGGCGAAGCCATCGCGCTAATCAAATCATACTCTATTTCAGCAACGCCTGAACCGCTTGTTCAATGCGCGATCGCGGAGTAAAGTTAGAATCAAAGAAGACAGAGTAGAGGAGCAGTAATGAAAACGCCAACTGACTATAAAATTGTTATACGTCCCGATGATAACGGAACATTCATTGCTTACATTCCTGCGATTAAAGGATGTCATGCCTGGGGAGAAAATCCTGAACAAGCTCGCTCCGAACTAAACTATGTTTTTGAAATGATCCGAGATGAATATATAGAAGCAGGAGAAACTTTACCAGATGATGTTGAAATAACTGTGCTCAATGCCAGCTAAAGCAAAAACCTTAGAAAAAGTGGCGAAGAAATTGGGTTTCATCAAGGTGCGCCAAAAAGGAAGTCATGCACGTTGGAAGCATCCAGATAGTCGTGCAACGACTATTCCGATTCATGGTAATGCTGAAATTGGAGGATGGTTGTTTAAGCAAATTCTTGAACAACTAGGAATAACAGAAGAAGCGTTTAATGAGCTTAAGTAGTTATGAGCCTTGATCGCGGTTTTATGGAAGGAAGGGGAGGCGCGAGGCGCGATCGCTGTTTGAGTAGGACGATTGACTTTTGAGGGCGCGATCATTGTTTGATGAAGGGAGAAGGAGAGCGTGATCGCGGTTTTATGGAAGGAAAGGGAGGCGCGATCGCGGTTTGGTGAAGGGAGAAGGGGGAGCGCGATGCCTAACGGTAGGCTACGCCTACGCGGTTTGGGAAATTTATTTCCCAAGCAATTCAATAAATTCATTCACCTCTAACTCTGCCTGTCGAATGATGGCTCGTAGAGTTCCTTTGTCCAAAGTTTTATGATTGGGAACCACCACCTCAGCAAAGGGATCATCTCTCTGCAGAATAATATGGCTACCTTTTTGACGCTTGATCTGAAAGCCAACTTTTTGTAACGCCTTGATACACTCTTTTCCTGAAATTTGAGGTAATTTGCTCATAAAGCAAGGGAAACGGTTTCGACTCGATCTTCTGGAATCTCACGACCCTCTTCTTGAAGAACCTCAAGATAAAGTTCAATGGCTTCAGTAATATTGGCAATTGCCTCTTCTTTGGTTTTTCCTTGACTGATACAAGGAGGCAAACTGGGACATTGAGCAACCCAATAACCATCTTCTCCGGGAGAAAGTATTACTTGTCTCATAAGTGGATATACTTACTTTAGTTAGTCCACTTTTATTTTATCATTCAGGTAAGGCACGATGCCTGGGGTGCGGGCTACGCCTACTCATTTTGGTGGAGAAGGAGGGGAGGGCGCGATCGCAGTTTATGGAAGTGATGGGGAGAGCGTGATCGTTGTTTTGAGGAGAACGAGGGGGTGGCGCGATCGTTGTTTGAGAAGCGCGATCAATTTAGGTAAGATGCGCGATCGGGTGTTGTGAAAAGCGAAGGTTAGCGCGATTCATATTCAATCGAGCAGATCAATGCTTTGCTATGATTAATACCATTCAATTGTAATGCTAGACTGAAAATAATGAATGCCCACTAAAGTACAGTTAGAATGCATATAT
>CAZAYV010000139.1:0-10209 GCA_964489465.1 uncultured Dactylococcopsis sp.
CAATGAGTGTAGTAGCTTAACTCAAAAATTTTACAATTCATTTACGCTTGCTATATTGTCTTTAATACTAGCAGTTTTCATGATTGAAAAAGTTATTTGAACTACTTCTTAGGTGGAAACATTTGACATGAAATTGGAACATTTCTGTACTGAACTTTAAAGAATACTTTAATGTAACCGACTAAAACGAATTTTATATAATTAGTTATATAACTAAGTAGGTAAAGTAAAATGGAAACTCAGCTTACACTTAACTTCTGATAAAACTTTCAATTTTTCTGAGTTATGCTCATCAGTAGTAATTTGCAAGGGACCAGATAGAACTTTGATAATAATCCTTGAAATCAGGCAATTCCGTATTTACGTAAGAGTTCTATTTAAGTGATAATACTATATTACAAAAATGTTTGCCGATTGAAAGTCATGAAAAATACTTAAATTGAGATGACACCATAGATAAAATTCAATATTTCCCAAGTTAGGATGGCATTATCAAGAATGTGCAATCCTAAAAAAACAAAGTATTATTACCTTGGGAAGACTAGGGTCAGTATAATAAGGGGAGTCCCCCACTTAATCCCACAGCAAGGAATAACCAACTGAGAAAACAGAGGCGAGTTAGGTTTAAAGCTTGCTCAATTTTTGCTTCTGTAATCGGTTGATCCGGATTCCCTAATAAGGGCTTTTCTTTAATGATGCCCTGATATCTATTCTTTCCTCCTAGCTGTACTCCTAAGACAACTGCATAAGCACACTCACTCCAGCCAGCATTGGGACTCGGATCTTGTGTCGCATCTCGCAGACAAATTTGCCAGACTCTTAAGGGTTGACGACCCATTAATCCGATACTCACGACCGTTAGGCGACAGGGAAGCCAGGTTAGAAGATCTTCCAATTTAGCACTAAACCACCCGATATCAGTGAATGGTTCTCTTTGATAGCCCACCATTGAATCCAGGGTACTAGCTGCTTTATACGCAATTGCTAAGGGAACACTACCCACACCAGGAATGAATAACCCAACAATCGCATAAAATAGGGGAGCAGTGACTCCATCAGTTGTATTTTCAGCAACGGTTTCTAAGACAGCCCGTGCCATTTCCGTTGAGGATAAATTTTCTGTATCTCGCCCCACATAATAACTGAGTTGAGTCCGAGCAGTGGCAATGTCATTATTCTTTAAAGGCGTTAGTACCGCGATCGCTGCGTGACGTAAACTTCGACCAGCGAAACAACTAGCAAGCAAAACCACTTGTAAACTGAAACTAAGCAGAAGAGAAACCTGTTTGCTAAGTGCAATTACCAGCCAAACTAAACTCCCACTCCCCAAAATTAAACCCATTCCCAGAACAACTCCAGCCAGACGACGCCAAGTTGAATTCTTAGTGAAATTGATAACAATTTTGGTAATGAAGGAAATAATACTGCCCATTATTTGAACAGGATGCGGAATCATTCGGGGATCACCGATTAGGTAATCGAGAAATGCAGCAATTAGTAATGGGGTGGCACCGGAATCGATCATGTTTAAACTACAAAATTCGTTTCTTCTCCTTGTGCTGCTTGCCAACTCCGAGCATCATAATATAAGTCAGCGAGACTGATACTATATAACGCTTCTTTTAGCTTTTGATAGAGTTGTCGCCAGAGACTATAAGTAACCCAATCTTCCGTTTGTTCAGCATCAGGAGTATGGCGAGGTAAAGGATCAATTGTCTCGCCAACCGCTTCTAAAATTTGTCCTAAAAAAATTTCTTGAGGCTCTCGGGCAAGTTGATAGCCACCTTGTGCCCCGCGCACTGACTTGACTAAACCCG
Source organism: uncultured Dactylococcopsis sp. (assembly GCA_964489465.1). Lineage (GTDB taxonomy): Bacteria > Cyanobacteriota > Cyanobacteriia > Cyanobacteriales > Rubidibacteraceae > Halothece. The sequence goes on from CAZAYV010000139.1 coordinate 1,818, forward strand.
CTTGGCGTAAGGCAATCAATAATTTTTCTAAATAAGCTGGGGGTAATCCTTGGCGTTGCGCGATCTTTTTTACCGATGTCGGACTCAGACGCGATTGTAAACTTAAATCTAGTAATGCTTTAACGCTATAGTGTCCACGAGTCGTCAATTTCATTTTCGTCAAGTTAATAACAATGAGCGCGACTGAAGCCCTCAGCTTAAGCCCAAACAGTTTCTGATCTTAAGGTAAATACTATTACCATATCATTAATTGATGGCATTAGGAGAGGAAGCGATCTTGCTGCTCTTAAAGCTTGATCCCGACTTTCGTGATCCCCACTTCACTAATGATCGCTCCTTTGTCGTCAGTCTTTTCCTGAAACAGAAACTGTTATCGATGTTACGGAGAAGATTTAGAGATCATTCAGCTCAAGTTTTGAAAATTTTCCAATCAGAAAATGCTCATGATTGATTTATTCAAACAAATGTAATATAGTTTTTAGAAGCTGCTGCACTAAGCGTTAATAATTTAATTGCGCTTGGACATAAAAAACAGCTAAAGTAGAAGTGTGAAAATTAATAAATTAAGAGTTCCAGTTGATGGCACAAAAACAAGGAAACCCCTTAACTGGTGAGGCTTTACTCCAAAAAGTTAAAGATTTGGGTAACCTCAGTAGGGAAGAAAAAGCCAAGGCTTGTGGTTACTACACCGAAACAAAAAACGGTGTCCAACGAGTCAATATGATGAAATTTCTTAATGCTCTAATGGATGCAGAGGGAATTCGGTTAGATAGTAATGGAAATGGGCGAGGACGCGGTGGGCGTTCAGCAAGTTATAAAATTAGTGTCCAATCCAATGGCAACTTATTAATTGGGGCTGCTTACACTAAAAAAATGGGCTTAAAACCTGGGGATGAATTTGAAATTACCTTGGGACGGAAACATATTCATCTTAAACAAGTGAGTGGGTTTAATGATGAAGACGACTCCGAAGATGAGGATAATTAATGATCATCTTTGCCGATTTCTCTCTTGTCAATTCCCCCCCATGACAAGCTATGATCGGACATAAAGTGGATTAAATTAATCCCTCAATCTCAAATTATTGCTGCAACGTTGGTGACTGCCAATATAGTTTTTTGATCTACAAGCAAGACCTATCAGGGAACCAACCCCTCTCGTGGCAGTAAACCGGGCTTGCACCCGGAAACTTAAAGCGAGACGTCGGTACCCACCTGTTTACAGGAGGTCATAAACTGAGGTAAAACGGCGTTGCGGTAACTCAGAAAAGCGACCCCTTAGTAAGAGGCTGAGGGGGCTTTTTGTTGGGCAAAAAAGAAAACAAGGGGGATTTCCCCCTTGTTAGAATGAAGAATCATTGCTTTATCAACTGACGCCGGAACTTTAACTTGCAGCAATATATTCTTGAACACCGGCTCGCCGCCTGCGCAGTTTAGCAAGTGCTTGATGTTCAAGTTGGCGCACTCGTTCCCGGCTCAAGTTTAATTTTTTCCCTACTTTGGCTAAGGAAAGTTCATTGCCATCTTCTAAGCCAAAGCGTAAGGAAAGAACTTCTCGTTGCTGAGGCGTCAACTCGGAGAGCATGGAATCAATGTCTTGGCGCATTGACTCTTGAGTCAGATAAGTTTCAGGAGAGTTTTCGTCATCTTCCAGTAATTCTGACAGCTCAGTATCTTGATTGTCGCCAACCCGCACATCCAGAGAAATCGGCTGACGAGCAATACTGAGATACTCGCGAATTTGCGAGGGTTCTAACCCTAATTCTTCTGCGATTTCGGTGGGAGTTGCATTTCGCCCCAGCTTTTGGGCGAGTTCCCGTTGGACTTTCTTGATTTTGTTGAGTTTTTCGGTAATATGAATCGGTAAGCGAATCGCACGGGCTTGCTGCGCGATCGCGCGGGTAATCGCTTGGCGAATCCACCAGTACGCATAAGTGGAGAACTTGTAACCGCGGGTGGGGTCAAATTTTTCAACGCCCCGTTCTAGCCCTAAAGTTCCTTCTTGAATTAAATCCAAGAATTCCATGTTGCGCTTTTGGTACTTCTTCGCGATTGCGACGACCAAACGCAAGTTCGCCTCGATCATCTTCCGTTTGGCGCGATTGCCTTCTCGCATTGCTTTCTGTAGCTCGGCTTGGCTAATGCCAGCTTTTTGCGTCCACTCTTCTTCGGTCGCTTCTCGCCCCAGCTCTTCTTCTAATTCTTCTTTTTGTTCTATCAGCTTCATCATTTTCTGCACTTGCTTACCCAAGATGATCTCTTGTTCATGGGTGAGCAATGGGACACGACCAATCTCGTGGAGATAGGTTCGCACCATATCAGCAGAGAAGATTGGCTTATCGTTGTTTTGGTCTAGTTTTGCAGTGGGCATCTGTAATTGTCAGTGACTCCGTTGATAAGCAGTTGTTTTCGGAAACTTGGATTGCTTTCTCTGGGTGGAATTCATTCCTTACCCTTAGCTTAGCTGCAACTAATCAAACATTGCATCCTGCTCTTGACAGATTATTGGCGATTTGTTTCGGGACTAATACTGAGCAGTCCTAAATTCAGATTGCCCGGTATAATTTTCCTTCCACTTGCTGCTTGATTATGAAAAGTAATTATAAGTTTACTTTAATAATAAACTACGTCATTTGACGTTCCTGAAGGTAGGATAGTTTCCCTGACCTCATCATTCCCTAAATTCATGTTGAGTTGATCGTTAACTGTTCACGTTTATCGCCGGAAGCACTACACTAATTTACTCTAAACCTTAATTTTAACAACTTGACTTGAAAAAATCAAGTCTCTTGTACAAGTTTTAGAATAAAATTGAGAAGCCCACCCAAGTCAGAAAAGTGGTCACAATCATCATCACAGGAACAATTAACGCTGCTGAGGATTCCGAAAGATTAAGAAGTTGGGAGCATCCGCCATAGAGCAAAAGAATCGTATGGGAAACCATAAAAATTGCAAGGATTAAAACAATCAGGGTGGGAATCAGGCCAAAAAAGGGACTGAAGACCGAAAAAGCCGCTAAAGGTAAAGTTGCACTACTTGCCAGAAATAAATTGCCTGTCCAATGACGAGAAGACGGCTTCAAGGAATCAGTGATCCAACTAATTAAAAATAAACTCAGTACCGGAATGATCCCCAGAGTTAATGCCTGAAGGAGCAGGCCATCATTCTCCGGAAAGCGAGATAACAAGCCAACGACAAACCCCACTTCACTAAGGAGAATAAACCCACAAGAAACGAGGGCAACCCTTTTTGGTTCCAAGCTGCCGTAAGCTGATAAAACTCCGCCCACAGGATTTTTAAAAATTTGTAGTAAAGTAACTATGCTCGTTTGAATCGTCACTTGCATGAATCTGAGCGTATGACCCAAACTCTGTTGCAGTTGAACTGAAGATTGAGAAGAAGGCGGGTTCTTTTTTTGAGGGAACATCTGTGTGCCTAAACGCCACAATTGTTCTAAAATACGGTTCCCCATTTTGAGGGGAAACCAGTTGTACTGACTCAAGGCATTCATTCCGAGACGGTAGCCTTGTAGATTCCCTTGTTGTTTGCAAAGTTCTGCATATTCTCGCCAATCCGCAATCGCTTGATTACGATGTCGGAGCTCGTGGTTAGCAACACCGCGATAATAGTAAGAGGGAGCAAAGTTTTTATCTAATTGAATCGCTTGCGTATAGGCTTTGATCGCAGAATCTGCATAGCCAAGGCGTTGGCGTGCCCGTCCTCGATAATAATACGCGATCGCGTTGTCCGGTTGATATCTTAAAATCTGTTGGCAATCTTCTAAAGCGGCTCGTTCTTGTCCAATGGCGATATAAGCTTCACAGCGTTTTTGATAAGCTTCGACAAAGCGACCATTGAGTCGGATCGCCTCAGAAAGGGCAACAATTGCAGCGCGATAATCCCTAACAAGAATCTTCTCTACTCCTCGCACATAATAGACTTGGGGACTAGTTTGTTGCTGATTTCTAGAGCCATTACTCCCACGACGACGATCATAGCGTTCTCGTTGCGCCGAATCACTCAATACTTCGTAGGCTTCTCGGAGCAGCCGAAAACGGTCCGCTGCGTTTTGATCATTGGGATGTAAATCGGGATGACAATCACGAGCAAGACGCCGGAAGGCACTTTTGATGTCTTCCAAAGTTGCATTTTCTGAGAGGTTGAGGACTCTATAGTAATCGTGATGTTCTTGCATCTATCTGAGGAACCAAGACTCGCTCTTGATTGTACCTCATTCAAATCTTGGAATGGTTCTCTCTTTCTGTTTTAGCAGTAAGCTTATTTTGATCGTTGTGCAGCAGCGATCGCAGCGACACCAATCACATTGATCCCTGCTTGCTGGAGGGTCATTTGAGCGGTGTAGCCAGTGGTACCTGTTGTATAAATATCATCCAAGATGAGGACAGTTTGACCTGATTTCAGCCCTTTCCCAACGATGAAAGCTTGGGCTACGGTTTGTTCTCGTTCTTCTGGTGTCAGACCAAACAGAGCCTTTGTATTTTTAATCCGTTTTAAGCCTTGTGGTTTTAAGGGTAAACCAGTCACTGCACAAAAGGAACGCGCAATTAACTCAGCTTGGTTATACCCCCGTTGCTTTTGTTTTTCTGGATGCAGTGGAATCGGAACAACAATGGGCTTAAGAAAAGTTGAAGCAGGCGCAGAAAGAGTTAACCAAGTTTTGCCAAGGTATGAGCCGAGAGGGCGAGCCAGTTGAGGATAGTTTTCGTACTTGAAAGCAGCGATCGCGCGTTTGAGTAATCCCCCATATTCTCCCCAAGCCACCACTGAAATTCCTCCCTTTCCTTGAAATTGCGGGAGAGATAATTGACATTGCACGAGTTGACGCTGACAATTCTGGCAGAGTACCGTTACTGCACTGCGGTTACACAAGGGACAATTAGGATGCAAGAACAAGGATAAAATATCCTGAGATATTTGATTCCAATTGGGCATTGTTCTAGGGATTAGAATTAAGCTTGGCGATTGCGTCGAACATCCAATAAACTGCGAGAAGCGCGATAACTGCTGCGCACCCCATCGAGTAACAAATAAGGAATACGTAAATTAAGGGGAGCAAGGATAGGACGATAGAGCCAATAGTAAGCAGTTTTTAAATTATTCCATGCCGAACAAGATTCCAGTTTCAGAAAATCCGACACATCGACAACATACCCTTTGCCATTCCACATCATGACATTTTTACCGTGAACATCATGGGGAAATAATCCTCGTTCTCGGGCGTAGTCTAGGGCGGCATCAATATCTTCGATTACTTGCTTCGGAATCTTTAATCCCCGATTGACGCTATCGTAAAGGGTCACACCTTGCAGTCGTTTCAGGATTAAGCAATTATCTTCTGCGTAAAAGCATTGTGAATAAGCGGGATGCTTTCCTAAACGCTGATAAACTTCTTTTTCTTCCTCAAATCCTGGGCGATCTGGTGCGTAGATTTTCACGACGACCTCCGGATAAGCGGGATGAGAGAAAACGGCTGCGTAGTTTCCGGTTCCCACTTTTTCCCAAGGTTGCGGCAGATAATAAATCACAACTGGATTATGAGGATTAACGCTTTTAATCTGCAGTTGTGGGCGTAATTCCAGATTTATTTTGTGGATTAATTCTTTTAGACACAGTTCGTCCATCATTCACCAACAATGATTGGGCAATTGTTCTTATATCTTAATACTTTGGGAGCATTATCTGAATCAACAAAGTCCTATTGTAAATCTCGTCTTTCTGCAATATAAAGTAAAAGCTAATCATAATCCTAATGAAAGCTTATCGTTTGGCTCTTGATTTTTAGTTAATTTTGCTGTGCACAAATTATGAAAATCCAAACCAGTCTCAGTTTACTCTGCATTTTTCTTGTGGTTGCTTGTGGAGAAGCAAACACCAATCAATCTCCTCATTTATCGACTCACACTTCACTGAGTACCGCTAAAGCAGAGGCTTGGATGGTCAAGCCAATCAACCAAGAATGGCAGACCAGAAATTGTAACAGGGAAGGTCAACCTTGCTTGGAAGTGATTGTTAATTATCCGCAGTTTAAAGGAGATAATAATGCCATTACGAAAAGCATTAATCAAGTGATTAAACAACAGGTAATCAATGTACTAGGTAATTATCGATTTTCAGAAAATCCTAACCCTAAACTGCCAGATTTAGAGACAGTTGTGCAAGAACTGTTTTTAGATTTTAACCAACAAATTGAACCTAATTCTGTCCTAGCGAATCATTGGATGATTGAAATTAACGGAAAACAAGCAAGCGCAACTCCAAGGACAATTACCATGAGCATATCCGAGTATTCTTATCTAGGTGGGGCTCATCCCAATTCCCGTCAGACTTATCTTAATTTCAATAAAAAGACTGGACAACTCATTCAAATCGAAGATTTTATTGCAAATAAAGAATCGCTTCTAAATCTTGCTGAACAAAAATTTAGAGAAGCTTATAATTTGACCCCTACTCAAGACTTAACTGCAGCAGGATTATTTGAAAATCAACTCGTGTTACCCCAAAATTTTGCAATTACTCAAGAAGGATTACGCTTATTTTATAATACCTATGAAATTGGTCCCTATGCCGCAGGAACTTATGAATTCAACATTCCTTGGACAAGTTTAGAAAACGTATTGAAAGAAAACAGCATTATTGATCCTGATTTTTTATTATCATTCAATGACCGTTTAATGGTTAAATTAATTACTAAAACAGTGACTTAAACAGAGAAAAAAGTCAAGATCACTAAAAGCAGCCCGATCGCGTAAAAAACACCAACAACTTGAATTTCTGACCAACCACTGAGTTCTAAATGATGATGCAAAGGTGCCATCTTGAATAAACGTTTGCCTACCCCCTTTTCATCTTTTGTCGCTTTGTAATATCCGACTTGGGCGATGACAGAGAGCGATTCTGCAAAGAAAATTCCACTAATAATGAGCAAGGGAAATAATTGCTGCGTGCTGATGCCAACGGCGGCTAATCCTGCACCGAGGGCAAGGGAACCGGTATCCCCCATGAACACTTTTGCCGGATTGCGGTTATGAACCACAAAACCAACACACGCCCCACTCATACAAGCACAAAATAGCGCCAGTGGCGGATCGGAAACGAGTAAAATGCTACCTAAACCCAAAAACGCGATCGCGCAAGTACCGCCAGCTAGACCATCCACCCCATCGGTTAAATTCGTCGCATTACTTTCGGCAGCGAAGACAAACACCGCTAAGGGCCAAAAGAGAAAACCCAGGGGAAGAATAATGCCAAACGGCAAGGGAACCTGTGTCACCTCAGGGGGCGAAGTGATTCCTAACCAGACACAAAACGCGATCGCAGCGAGAATTTGTAACCCTAATTTTGCGCGGGGGGAGATCCCTTGATTCGACTTTTTTACTAAAATTTGCCAGTCATCCACTAAACCAATCAGGGCATAACTCAGCGTCACCAATGAAACAGCGATGACCTCTGGCTGAAACCCTGACCAGAAAACAGCCATCAACAGCGCGATCGGAATAAAAAAGGCACCGCCCATGGTCGGGGTTCCTGCCTTTTTGAGATGGGTTTGGGGCCCATCCTCACGAATAAATTGTCCTGCTTTTAAGCGCTTTAAAATCGGGATGATTGCAGTGCCAACGCCAGCACTACCCAAAATAGAGACCAGCAAAGGCAGTGTGATGCCAGCCCCTAAGTTAATCCGATAATCTAAAGTTACACTAGCAGCAATGATTGTCATGATCAAAGCCACTAATAATCCTTTCCCAGAACCGGCGATTACGTCTCGCCATAACTTGGTTTGTACCACGTCTTCACACCCGCAACCGTTTTGTTTCAAGGATATCAGAGAATTGAGCGGTGATCATTGAACATTTATCGTTACTATCAAACAAGGCTTAAAAATGACTTGTTTGATAAATCACAAAATACTTGCTAAGCAATAAAAGCTTGCAAGTCCAACCAATAACCAATGATGAAGTGTCAATTTCAGTTGTTTCAGCGTGATCCAAATCGAATGTTTCTAATTTTAGCGATTGGAGCCTTAATTACAATGGCAGGGGGTGTGGTAGCGCCGGTTTTGCCACAGGTGATTACCAACTTGGAATTTGATCGCGCTCTCGGCACTCATCTCGTGAGTGTTCATGCGTTAACGATCGCGCTATTTAGTCCGGTGTTGGGGTTTGTTGCAGATAAGGTTTCTCCGATTCGGGTGCTGGTTCCGGCTTTAGGGTTATACGGTATTTTTGGTATTATACCCGTTTTTGCCAGTAATTTTTGGGTATTACTTGCAAGTCGTGCTTTATTGGGCGCAACGACCGGTGGCATTGCTGCCGGTAGTCTTGGCCTGTTAGGAAAGTTATATGATCAAGAAACTCGGACCCAAGTGATTGCTTATG
>CAZAYV010000140.1:0-10151 GCA_964489465.1 uncultured Dactylococcopsis sp.
CGTGCCCCAAATTGAAGTTAGCTTTGACATTGACGTTAATGGCATTTTAAAGGTGTCTGCTGAAGATAAAGGCACGGGGCGTGAGCAAAGCATTGTGATTAAAGAAACTGGGGGTCTTTCTCAACAAGAAATTGACCGCATGCAAAAAGAAGCAGAGCACTATGCAGAAGAAGACCGCAAACGGATGCAACGGATTGAACTGAGTAATCAAGCCGATAGTCTCTTCTATAGCCATCAAAGCACACTGCGAGATAATGAAGGTTTGATTCCAGAAAAACTCAAAATAGCTGCTGAGGAGAAAAAAGAGGAATTAGTGCAAGTATTAGACGATCCGAAAGTGGACCTGGGGGTGCTGCAAACTCGCCTTGAGGGCTATCGACAAGCTGTCTTAACCATGGGAGCCGAGGTATACAATCAAGGCAGTAGCTATAGGGGAGAATCATCGTCGCGGGATTACGAAACTGTTGGCGAAGAAGAGATTACCCGGGAAACAACCCATTCTAATTTTGACCGTGCTAGGGAAACAACAAATTCTGATCAAACTTTCAGTCCACCTCAACCTAAAGCCAATAAAGATAAAGATACGTCTGAACTAGAAGCAGTTTTTAGCACATTTGACGATCAAACACAAAGTTCCGATGTTGCCACCCCATCTGATGATGCGATAGATTTAGGAGATGCAAGCGAGAACACCCAGACGAGGTTTGACCTTGACGATGAAGACTTTAACCCCTTTGAGGAGTTTGAAGAACTTCAGGAAACAGACGAATCCTGGAATGATGATTTCGAGGCTGTGGAATAACCAGAGTTAAACGAATCATCATTGAAGCCTTTGTCAACACTTGCTACTCTCAAAAGAAGACATAATTATTTAAGATAAACACTATACACTAAACGACTGCTCTATGGCTGCCGATTATTACGAACTCTTAGGAGTCTCCCGCAACGCAAGTAAGGAAGATATTAAGCGTGCTTACCGTCGTCTGGCACGACAATATCATCCTGATGTGAATAAGGAAGAGGGAGCGGAAGAACGATTTAAGGAAATTAACCGCGCTTATGAAGTTCTCTCTGAACCGGAAACGAGAGCGCGTTATGACCGCTTTGGTGAAGCAGGCGTTGGTGCTGGTGCTGGTGGTGCAGGTTACCAAGACTTTGCCACCGATATGGGTGGATTTGCCGATATCTTTGAAACCATCTTTAGTGGGTTTGGCGGTGCTGGTGCGGCAGGTTCCACTCGCCGTCGAAGCGGACCCACCCGTGGCGACGATTTACGCCTCGACTTGAAAATTAAGTTCCGAGAAGCGGTTTTTGGCGGCGAAAAAGAAATTCGGATTCCTCACCTGGAAACTTGTCAGACTTGCGAAGGGAGTGGTGCCAAACCGGGAAGCAGTGCTACGACCTGTTCCACTTGTTCGGGCAGTGGACAAGTGAGACGAGCCACTCGCACGCCTTTTGGCAGTTTTGCTCAGGTGTCAGTGTGTCCCACCTGCAATGGCGAAGGGCGGGTCATTGAAGAAAAATGTGAAAGCTGTGGCGGGGCTGGTCGCAAACGAGAAACGAAAAAACTGAAGATTACAATTCCGCCCGGTGTTGATAATGGCACGCGGCTGCGAGTGTCTGGAGAAGGCGATGCCGGTTTGCGTAGTGGTTCTCCCGGTGATTTATATGTCTATTTGACGGTTGAACCGGATCCTGAATTTAAGCGCGATGGACTCAATATTCACTCTGAAATTACAGTGAGTTATTTACAAGCCATTTTGGGCTGTCGTTTCAAAGTGAATACGGTTGATGGTGAAGAAGACTTACATATTCCTGCGGGAACGCAACCGGATACAGTGCTCACTTTGGAAAACAAGGGGGTGCCAAAACTGGGTAATCCCGTCAGTCGCGGCGATCAGTTGATTACAATTCATGTGGAAATTCCCACCCGTTTGAATGCCGAAGAACGGGAGTTGCTGGAAAAGCTCGCTAAGATCAAAGGAGAGAGCACTGGTAAAGGTGGCTTAGAAGGATTTTTAGGACGGGTGTTTGGCGGATGAGTCAGTCAATTTCTTCTACTAATCCACAATCGCTTCCTGATGCTGAGTTAGATTTACGGGGAACTCCTTGTCCAATTAACTTTGTGCGCACGAAACTCCGTTTAGAACAAATGGAACCCGGCACTTTATTAGAAGTTTGGTTGGATCCTGGAGAGCCGATCGAGCAAGTTCCTGATAGCCTGAAAATGGAAGGCTACCCCATTGAAAGTCTTGATAATCGCGGTGAGTTTTTTGCACTGCGGGTGCGACGCTCGGCAGAGTAAATATGGCGGATCAAGATCAACTGACAGGAACTGTGGTTGCAGTACAAGCCAACTTTTATCAGGTACAGTTGGACACAGATGAAACCCGCTTGTTATGTACTCGCCGATCGCGCTTGAAAAAAATTGGACAAAAGGTCATGGTCGGCGATCGCGTAGTGGTGGAAGAACCAGATTGGGCGGATCAACGAGGCGTGATCACTAAAGTTTTTCCCCGCAGAACAGAACTGGATCGACCGCCGGTCGCCAATGCCAATCAGTTAGTCCTTGTTTTTGCTTTCGCCCAACCGCCGTTGGAACCGCTACAATTAAGCCGTTTTTTAGTGAAAGCCGAATCAACAGGGATTGATTTATGTTTGTGCTTGAATAAGCAAGAGTTGGTTTCAGAAGAGGCAAAACAGGAATGGGATACTCGTCTGCAAGCGTGGGGCTATCATCCATTTTTTATCAGTGTGGAAACGGGCGCTGGATTAGAGGCACTCCAGCACCAACTCCAGAATAAAATTACTATTCTCGCCGGTCCTTCTGGGGTGGGAAAATCGAGTTTGATTAATCTCCTTATTCCCCAAGCCCAGTTACGCGTGGGAGCGGTATCCGGAAAATTGCAACGAGGACGCCATACCACGCGCCATGTGGAGTTATTTAATTTGCCAGAGGGCGGTTTGCTAGCGGATACCCCAGGTTTTAATCAACCGGATCTCAATGGTGAACCTGCCACCTTAGCTCACTATTTTCCTGAAGCCAGAGCGCGCTTAGCTCAAGGCAGTTGTCAGTTTAGCGATTGTTTGCATCGAGATGAACCGAACTGTGTCGTCCGGGGCGACTGGGAACGGTATGAGCACTATTTAGAGTTTCTAGAAAGCGCGATCGCGCAATCCATCGAGCGAGAACAAACAACGGATGCGGAGGAGAGTTTAAAGGTCAAAATGAAAGGCTCAGGAGAACGTCGCTACGAACCACGTTTAGAGCGTAAAAAGTACCGTCGGGACTCGCGACGACAACAGAATCAAGATTTACAGGAATGGTGTAAAGATTGGGAAGATGCGGAAGAACTCTAGTTGTCCGTTAGTTTGGCAAGGAGCAGTCAAGGGGATCAGAGGAGACCAGGAAGAGAAGGGAGATCAGGAAGACAAGGGAGACAATTTCAGCACCCTCATCCTTAAACACAAAATTGATCGCCGATTAGTTCATATTGACCAGGGGTTGCTTGCGCTTTAAACCGAGGGCTTTGGCTAACCAAGGCGGTGGAGAAGTAGCAAGTACCTGTTGCAGAGCCGCTAAATGCTCTCTTGCGGCGCCTCCTTCTTCTTTCTTCATGGGGTAAATATTGGCTTGGATAACTTTTGCTGCTGCCGGTCCACCGATGGCAACCAGGTAAACTAAGGCACAATCTTTAATTAAGTTCACGCGAAATTCCGTTTTATCTTTGGCGAAATCGGCTTCAATTGCCGATCTCACATCAATCAATTGCATCTGATCCACTGCTAATTGATAAATCAGATAACGATGGCAGGATCCAAAATGTCCATCCAGTTCTTCTCCCGTATTAGAAGCTACTGCAATTCTTACTGAGTGGGGTAAATCTCCTTCTTGATAGGGGATGATCGGTAGATCTTCATCAGTTTCTCCCCACAAGATGCGGAGGACTTCTTTGAGAGTGCTGCGGTCAATCTCTGCGTCCTCAAAATGACTTAAGGATTGTTCTAATTGAGTCACTGTTAGTTGACTTAGTGATGTTTCCGTTACCTCATCATCAAGCTGGGTTTGCAAAGCGGTAATTAAATTGGGGAGAGAGAGCTGAGGCAAGTTTTTAGATGCCAATGCAATTCTCAGGGCGACTGCATTGGAAATAGAGGGGGTTGGCATGGGAAACTCCTGTAGCAAAAATCAGTCTGTATAGAACTTATAACAGATCCTCATCAAACAAGAGGCATTAGAGATTGAGATTAAATTGATCAAGAGGGTACTCATCTTTCTCAAACGGTTTTCAAATCAGGAATACAAATTCGGTTTGGCACAAGGGACGAGCATTTTTTTGCCACCCGACGGGAAACCAACGAATCATAATGATAGTCATCCAAAATCGACTCAGAGCAGCTACTCCCGACCGGATCAGGGATTGACCTTTTATCTTTACGCTCCAATCAGTTGGGATGACCAGAGTGCAATTTTGTTAAAAATACTAGTCGTTTCACCTATGAATACTCATCCCAGACCCCGAAAATACTGACCCTTCTTTCCTTAACTAAAGCTTCGAGTCCTACGAAGTCAGATGGAGGCGCTTTGAGTACATCCTTAACTAATTCAATCAATTTCAACTGTATGCTTACCATCAAACTTCCGTTAGAGAAGATAATAAAACAACGGTTGAAACCACTAAGTTTATTTTCAATTTCATTTCTATGATTTTTGGGTTAAAAATTTAGCGATGTCAAAATGGTGTCAAAATGATACTATATTGGCATTTAATCGTTTCTTACTAGTCGTAATGAATGCCAAATCGATGTCATATTAATACCATGAAAAGATTTACTTTGAGATTAACAGAAGCAGAATATATCAAGCTCAAAACTTATTGTGAAGAGCTTCATATTTCCATGAATGACGTAGTTCGGCAACTGATTCGAGAGTGGACGCCTAGCAGCAAGGCAGCAGCTCAAACCAGACATAAAGAGGATCACTAAAGTAGAGTTTGACACAGTTGAATATTGGCTTATCTTTGAGTTAATTACGGCAAATCTAGCGAATTAGATTGAATTAACTCTAGAACAATTGTAATGTTTTATTTTGCAGCAATGATCGGTTTGATTCACTTTAAATAAAAAATTAAAAGACTATAAAGAATCCTTAAAAACCGCTAAAAACTAACATATTTAACAAAATTGTCTGCCGATATCGAGCAATATTTACAGAAATAAGGAAGAGTAAAGAGTCAACTCGAAAGTCTCAGTAAGGAAAAAAGCAAAATCGAAAATGTAGAGGAAGATACAGTTTCATTATGTCATGCTTTTTTGACTTACGGTTAGAACAAGCACCTTTTCTTAAAGCCGGTGTAGTTTCTGATGGTGCAATAACAGTTTGACTGAGTAAAAGCTGTTATTGAACCCGTTTAACTTTTGGAGGCCTGGTCTCGTCTTGTCTGTACAAAAATTGTCTGCGAAGGGAAGTTGCTATGTCTTATACCATTCCGAAAAATTGTACTCATTGCGGTATCTGTTTGCCCAAATGTCCAACAGGGGCAATTCAACTCGATGGCAAAGAGGAGTATTGGGTGGAACCAACGCTGTGTAACCACTGTGAGGATAAAAATCAGAATCCGCTTTGTGTGACTAGTTGTCCGGATCATTTACCGTTACCCTTACCTGCCAAAAAAGGCAGATATAAAGCTGAACCCCGCGTCTTAAATACACATGGTCTTTTTGCCAATGGTCAAACCAATCCGATGGCGACAGCAATGGTGGTTTGGGAAGCCTGCAATATTTTAGCAAAAGGGTCAGCCGTATCCTGGCAAACGAATAAAGACGACCAACTTTATTTTCAACGTTCGGTTAAACAAGGCAAAGGGAAAATTGACTTTTGGCTAACCAATGATGTGGTGTCCAATGATCCCAATATTCTCAATTCAATTGAAGCGGTACCAACAGTAGAAGGAATGGATATACGGGCAGCTTGTTTGCATCTGATTTTTGCTGCTTATGCCGTCGCGATCGAGCGCCCCTGGGAACAAGAGTTTGCCATTGATAATAAGCAAATTGAAGCTTATTTAGGGTTAGATAAACGCAAAGACCTCAATAAAGCCACCAAATTGAGTTTGATTAAATCTCTGGTTCAACAACCCTGTAAACTGCTAACTGCCATTGATTGGCCCCGACAAGGCAAAATTAAGGCATTTTCGGTGGCAAAAGACCGAATTTGGCATCTGATGGCCATTGAAAATCACTTTCAGGAAGATGCCCAAGGTTATAAGCATTTAGTGGGCATGACCTTTAAAATTAAAGCGGGTGCTTGGGCTGAGTATTTCCTCAACAAACAAGGATATAAAAAATCCGTTGCCTTCTATCAATATGGCACTTTGCCCAAATTTATCCTTTCAACCGTAATGACGATTTGGCATCAACATGAAGGGGCAGTCCGGATGATGCTGTGGTTGTTGTTCAAAGCAAAAATGGGCAGAGAACAACGGATTACAGTTCCGAAATTGATGTATGTTGCCTACGGGGAGGATAAAGTCAAAGAAGCGACGTTCAGTCGAGAACCCCGCAAACGACTGATGCGGAAATTTGAAAGTGACCTAGAATCGCTGAATGAATATGGCATCAAACCAGTTTTTGATCCGGTTACTTATCCGACAAATATTCAGCCATTGTGGGCAAGATTAGGGGAAATTCCTGATGATGCAGATGAGGCAATGGAGTTTTGGATTAACGATGCCTGTAATGATACTCGCATTACCGATGCTGCCCCCCGGGGAAAATGGAATTTACTGATGAAAGCACGAATTCTCAAATTTGAATTGCCCCCAGAATGGGATGAACAACTCTCGCATTGGGAAAACAAGAAACAACAAAAAACCCGTCATAAGCATCGCAAGCAGAAAGCTTTCCCCTTGAGTGCCGAACAAATTGCCAGTGCCAGAAAACGCTTAGGCCTCAGTCAGAGAAAGTTAGCCCAATATTTAGATAAAAGCCAAAGTTGGATTCGAGATCTAGAAAATGGTCGCTTTTCTGCCAAGTTAAACGACCGGATTAAGTTGCAGAAGATTTTACAAATTGAGGCGTAAGTCTTTTTCGTAATCTTCATCGTTAGCGAGGGACATTCTTCATTTTTGTTATTGGCTACTTGGTTAATTGGCCAACATAAAATGACAACTGTTTCTTGCTAGCAAAGGACATTGGCAAGGCGAGGCGATCGCGCAGTGAAAAGATGGGTCTCTTTTTGATGAGGAAGTCTCTTTAACTTTAATTTTCCTGGTGGTTGCTAGTTTGCTGGAGTTTCAAGGCGATCACCTGGAAGATCAACAAGCTATGTTCATGATACAGCAAGCCGTTTAGCTATATCGTCACCCCGTCAGTGTAAAACTGGCAGGTGTCGCAGAGGTGTATTTTTCCCATTGGTTACTGGCGCGATGGCTACGCCGGTTCCCGTAGGGAACATCGCGCTTTCTCAATTTCCAGCAGATTTCTTACACTAGAGGAAACGAAAGTTCCCACTCTATGGTACGCCAACTATTTCTTCTAGTCATCCTTGTTTTAGCTGCTTGTAGTAATGTTTCCGCTAGCTCTTATCCAACCGTAGAAGTGATCAGTGTCAGTGATGGCGACACCATAACGGTCAAAGAAAACGGCTCAAAAACTACTGTCAGATTAGCTTGTATTGATGCTCCAGAAAGGTCACAGCAGGGGGGAACGGCTTCTACTAACTACCTGAAAAAGTTCATCGCAGCCGGAAAAACCGTTGGTCTTAGAAAAGTGACGACTGACCGTTCTGGCAGAATCGTTGGCGAAATTTATCGCAATGGCGACTCACTGAATTTAATCATGGTTCAACGAGGGCAAGCGGTTGTTGATCAGCGCTATCTTGATGCCTGTTCAGATCGAAAAAAACAATTTCTACAAGCCGAACAACGAGCTCAATCATCTAACTTAGGATTTTGGAGTCAGCCAAATGTTATGCCTTGGGAGTATCGCCAAAGGATACGGGAAGATTCTTCAACGTCCCACTCTGAAAACAATACCTCGCGTTTACCAACCTGTGTTGAAAGTGACTGTGATTAGACCTCTTGCCTCAATCAAACCGCTGGTAATTCAAGACTCCAATTATACAAATAATTGACATTATTTACTTGAAATTCGCTCCTCGATTGAGCACACAGAACGGTACCGACCTGGCATCTAGACAGTTTCAAGGGCTTTGGGAAAATTCTGCTCAATTTTGGCTTATCTCCCCCGAAACTTTTCGCTCTCAGTGGCTACCTGTCCCACACTGACCAGGTAAAGCGCTGCTTCCTCAATTCCGTCTAGTTCGAGCAGGTGATTGAGCCCCTCATCAAAAAAAGCCCCAACCGCCACCGCACCCAATCCCAGTGAAGTAGCTGCCAAGTAGAGGTTCTGCCCCAGGTGTCCCGCTTCCATCAGCACGTAGCGGTAAGTGCGCTCGCGGTACTTCCAGCGGGTCCGCTGCCAAATGGCAGAAATGACAAAGCAGACGCTCGCCTGTCCCAAGAAGTCTTGCCCTAGTCCAGCAGCCACTATTGCTGTCTGAAAGTCTCCCTCCCGTAGCCTTTCTAGTCTGTGGTTCCTAACCGCGTAATGGTAAATCCCTGCCGGCAACCCCTCCACGCGATGCACCACCGCATACACTTCCAGAGGATAAAGGGCGCCGGCTGAGGGGACGGCCCGCAGTTCCCGGTCGGGACTCGTGATGCCCTGCCCCAAGTGCAGTAAGTGCGACAGGTGCGACAGGGATAGGGCAGCGTCGGTGTAATCGCGCCTGGAGCGTCGAGTTTCAATTGCCAATTCCAGGCTCAACCCCTGCTCACCATAAGGGCGAGGTAGCTCAATCTGTTCTGCCTGGGGGTAAGTCTTATACGGCTCTGGTTGTCCGCCAGGAGTGAGAAGCATTCCCAGTGCCTTACCCGCTCCGATTCGGCTCCACTGATGGTAGAATTGACCCACATCAGCGACCGACTCCGTCAGCTCCACCGCTCGCCGACCCGGGAATAGTCGTCCGAGAAGGAATCCTCCGGCTCCGGACAGAATTGAGACTAACAAACGACGCCGTTTCGGTTCTGGCACCTCTTGTTGCGGTTCTGGGACTTGTCCGGGCCGGTCTCGATGGGGGTGAGGCCTCAACCGATGTCTCCAGTAAGCTAATAGCCGTCCCCAACTGAAAAACAAATGCACCACGGCCAAGGCCGCCCAAGCATAGCCCACCTGAGCATGAAAGGCAAAGCGGTGCAAGCCCATCACGTCCATCATTAGCCCACTGAGTAACAGGTAGAGGCTGCCACCGACAAGCAGCGCAATGACAAGGTAGTTTAGATCAGTCCGTCTCATCGTCGTCTATCTCCGGCTTGCCTTCCTGCTTTTATTGTTACTTGGAAAAGTTACTTTCCTAGAGGATCAACGAGTCGCGATCGCGCTGGTGGGGATGAATAACGTACACCCTACCACACTGCACCAAACTTTCCTCTAAAAACGCTCAAAGATTTGACAACCATGATGACGATTTCCCAAATCCTGAAAATTGATTTCCTTAATCAACTACAATTTGGGAAAAATCACAAGACCTGGAAAGGGCTGGTTCTACTAATGTCTCGCATCGGCTACAACGGCATAAAACGGATCACTGCCTCCCATTCCTAACATTTGGAAAACTGCTGGAAAAGACGGTTGTTTTTGAATGACTTCCGGTTCGCTAAAGCCACCCGCCGCTTTGAAGTATCGCTTCACTAACTCTACTCGCATGGCTTCACTCGCATCACGCCAAGCAGAAATGGCTTTTTGATAAAACATCCGATTAGAAAAGCTAATGATGGCAACACCACCGGGTTTTAAGACACGATGAATCTCTTGAAAAATTTCTTCCGGATACTGAAGATACTGCACCGAAACGGCATTCAACACGGCATCAAATTCTTGATCCGGGAAGGGAAAGGCGCGATTTTCATTCAAATTTTGCACAAAGTAATGATCTAAGCGTGGATTACGGGCAAGTTCTTCTTCATTCATCCCATGTCCTTCCACATGAGCAAATTTCATGTCATCAGGCAGATGGGAAACCCAACTACTCATCATGTCAAAAATTCGAGTATTGGGCTGGAGTCGTTCCCGATACAATTGGCTCAATT
>CAZAYV010000141.1:0-10063 GCA_964489465.1 uncultured Dactylococcopsis sp.
ACGCGATCGCGCAATTTTGGTAAATAACGGGTACTCACCTGTGCCCCCACTAATCCTCCTAAACCCAAAACTAGTCCTTGCCAAAATAAAACATTCCCCTGCCAAGCGTGCCCTGAAGTGGCAGAAATCGCAGTAATTACAATCACCCCTAAGCTGGTTTGAATCGCCACTTTAATCGGTTCTCCTAGTAAAACCATTTGCAACGGGACCATAATCACACCGCCGCCAATACCAAACAACCCAGCGAGGAATCCTGCAATTCCCCCGGTTGTTAAGCGTGCTAGCGTTCGATGTTGAGTCTTTTCCGGTAAGGTATCGTCTCGTTGCACTAGGGTTTTGCGCCAACTCGCCAGGAAGATATTGATAATTAATAAAATGCCAAAGGCAATTAACAGCATCTGATCCGGAAGACCAGTGGCAAGATAGGCCCCCAATTGGGCAGTGATAATGGCAGGGAAACCTAAACTCCAGACTCGTTGTAAATCCAGATAGCCCATGCGATAGTTTTGGAGGCTACCGGATATGGCTGTCAGAACAATCGCAAGACTACTCGTTGCTACTGCTTGCACCGGCGTATAACCCACCGTAATAATAATGGGAACTAGAACCGTTCCTCCCCCAATCCCTAATAAACCAGCGAGTAATCCGGAGAAAAGACCGCCTCCTGCGAGTAACCAAAGGTTTTCCATTGATCAATTGAGATGAAAAGCACTGTTTGCAAATTGTAGCGGAATTGAGCCTTGATCGGAGATAGTGCCTTCATCTAATCATCACCATCACTATTGTTACTGTTGCGAACCGGGCGAAAAGGATTGAGAAAATTGATCAGTTGACTCAGCTTTCGCGATTGAATCCAAACCCGTCCTTCTCCCCGAAACCGACAAACTAAACCTTCTCCGCCAAAAATGCCCGTTCTGAGGTTTTTAAAGGACAGTCCGCCAATGAGTTCTACCTTGTAATCTAAACTGTCTTCAAAGGCAACAATATAGCCGGTATCCACCACATACTCACCAGTCACTGGCACTTCAATAATTGCGCCGTAGGAACTAAACCAAAAATCGCCTTCTCCCACTGCGCGAATTAAAAATAAAGATTCTCCACTCAAAAAGCCCCGCCAGCCTTCAAACCGAGTTTCGGTTTGTACCGTTGGACTACAAGCTAGAAATCCTGACGACTGCACAATTAACCGGGTTTCTCCATTGAGATAATAGTGGAAAATATCCCCTGGTGTTGCCGGACAAAGATAGAGATTACCGCGACGTTGAGAAGCGCTAAATTCACTGACAAATAGAGATTCGCCACTGAATAAGCGTCCAATACTTTTCCCAATTCCCCCACGCATGGAAGATTTCATCTTGAGAGATTGATCCATCCCTGCCATTGCTGAGGATTCTACAATGAGAGATTGACCCGCTTCTAGTTCGATGTTTAACGCTGCATAGAGAGGAGAGTTTTCTACAGAATAGGTATATTTGCTTTGATCTGTAACCATAATTTGCTTTCCGACTAATTATTACTCCCGTCTTGGGGGAAGTTGTGACCCCACTAAATACCCAAATGCACCATTATTATGGGTTTGACAATAAACTTTTCCTTGTCCTTGAAATCGACAGACCAATCCTTCCCCACCAATTCCTAGTAAAGATCCAATCCAACTGGAACCGGCTTTGGTGACTTCAAAGTCGAGACGCCTTTCAAAGGCAACGATATGACCGGTATCGACAATATATTCGCCATCGACTGGAATCGCATAAATCCCGCCAAAGGAGGTGAGGAGGGCTGTTCCATATCCGGATAGAGATAGCCAAAACATCGACTCTCCTGAGAAGAAGGACTTTAAACCTTGAAACCCCACATCGAGATCCACATCTTCAGAACTCGCCAGATAAGACGTGGCTTGAACCACTAATTCTTCACCTGAGAGTTTGTAAGTCATCAAGTCGCCAATTAATTTGGGAGCAAGAAAAATTTCTCCGCTGTCGCTGGTGCAGGTAAACTGACTCAAAAATAGCGATTCTCCTGCAGCCATGCGTTTAATGCCCCCCCAAATGCCCCCGCCTTTGCCTCGCCTGAGTGTGGTATCCGCTTGGATGTTGGCACTCATGGCAATCATACAACCGGCTTGGGCATAGAGATTTTCGTCTTCGGTGAGGGTAATTTGCGCGATCGCGCTATCGGGCTGATGCAGTAGTTTAACTTCCATATTGCTTATTTGGGTAATTTCGGACTGAGAAATCTCACTAAACTATGGACACTCCGGGATTGTAAATAAATGGTGCCACTGCCTTGCAGGCGGTTAATTAAGCCTTCTCCAGAGGTAAGTGAACTAAAAAGTCCTCCCGCCAGGCGAATTCCCATCCGAATATTGGGTTCATAAGCCACTAGGTGCCCATTATCAACCACATAACCCTCTGAAATTTCTTTTCGGGTTAGCCCCCCATAAGCCCCAAAAAAGACTGTTCCTCGTCCTTTTAGCTTTAGTTTAAATAAACCTTCTCCGGCAATCCAACTGGCAAAGCCAGCAAAGGCAACACCGATTTCAACCCCTGGGGTATGGGCAATATAAGCACCGGGTTGAAAGCAAATTTCGTTGTCTTCTAATGCTAAAGCTTCAATATCACCAATAATCGACTGACTCAAAACCAGGTTCAAATTTTCATGACTACCATTGGTATAAGTATTGACAAATAAAGATTCTTTCCCTAAAAACTTTTTGAGGAATGCGGTAAAAAAGCCTCCCGAAAAATGGGTGTCCATCAGGAGGTTCGCATCCATACTCGTCATTGATCCGGCTTCCGTGGTTAAACTCTCACCGGGTTCTAAAGTGACAAAGATTGTTGAAAAAGCAGGTTTATATCGAATTTCGTATTCCACGATTTTACACTTCCAACACCTAAGTATTGAGAGCGCCTCACTTCTCAATTGATGGTGGCATTTTAACTCAAGTCACAGCAAATTTGTATAATTTTTCCTTAATGATTGTTGATATTAATGATCCAAACCGAAATGGTTGTGGCGTCAGCCTGATCAATTTTTATGCAATAAATAAATCAAATTAATTTATTTTTTACATAATACAGCCCTCGCATCTGCTAAAGTGTCATCAAATGCTGACATCATCAAGTAATCCCGTTATGCCTGAAACAACCGTTGTTCAGAAAAGTCCAAAGCTGATTCCAGAAATTATTCAACGCTTGCAAGCCGGAGAAGTTTTAATTCTCCATACTGATACGACCTATGCATTAATTGCAAATGGACAAGAAACAGCAGCAGTTGAGAAAATCTTGACCTTAAAGCAGGGAACAACCGCCCAACCCATGGCTTTATTGACTCGCAAAGATCAAGCCCAAGAATTTTTTATTGTGGATCGTTATTTTGAGCAATTTCTTGAACATTTTCCCTATCCGGTCACCTTAATTGTGCAACCAAAAGAGAATATTCCAGCTGCTGTTGCTAACGGCTTTAAAAATATCTTTGCTGTCTGTCCTGACCAGTTTGTCTATGATTTAATTGGAGAAGCCCCCTTTCCCATTGCTGCTACATCAGCGAGCTTTTTTGGTGGTTTGAAAGCGATCACTATAGAGATGGCGTTACGTTTTTTTGAAGGGAAGGTTCCTTATGCAGTGGATGGGGGAACCAGTAAATATGGAAGAAGTGGTACGCTAATTGATTTAACCGTTGCTCGTCCGGCTATGCTCACTTATGGTCCGGTTTCTTATCATGATCTTATCGAATTTATCCCTAATTTAGAGTTGCCCTCCCATATGAGAAAATGAGGGCTAGGGAAGCATGGGTAAACCAAAAAGAATCAATTCAACTAGATCCCGCTTTTGTTAGCACAAATGAATTAGAAGGATTACCTCCCCCATCAATCGTTCATCCTGATCGCTGGATGGTAAAAGTTTTACAGGTTGCACAATGCTAAGAGCAGAAAAAATCATAAAGTTTGCGCGATCGCTCTCATTGTATGAAATTGATTAATTCATGCTACAGATGAGCAATGACCTCACTTTGTCCCCTTGTCCTCCTTGTCTCCCCTATCTCCTGGATTGCCTCTGGCAGCGAATCGAAGATTCGATCAATTTGTAGCAAATATTGATCAATTCGATATTACATCATACGCCATCACCGTTGCCCAGTTGCCGAGATTGTGCCACAAATGCCTAAATTTCCCCCTGTTTAGAGGGATAAGGCCTGAAGAATCCTTCCATAGAAATAGTCAGACTCTTCTCAGGAGGATGGGACCCCGGATGGGAAAAATCGATGAAACAGCACTCAACGAGACTTAATTCCTGCAGTCACTTTCAGGGGAAAATCCCATCTAGCGTCTTCTGCGCCCAGTCGAACGACTGCGAGAACGAGTACCAGTACCAAAACGACTTCCCCTTGATTTGCGAGTACGAGTGGTAGAAGACCCC
The DNA here is from genome assembly GCA_964489465.1 of uncultured Dactylococcopsis sp. Lineage (GTDB taxonomy): Bacteria > Cyanobacteriota > Cyanobacteriia > Cyanobacteriales > Rubidibacteraceae > Halothece. The sequence goes on from CAZAYV010000141.1 coordinate 4,419, forward strand.
CGACTGCCATTGTTTTGGAGGGTGCTACTGCCCACGCCAGAACCCGTGCTTCGACCAGATGTGCTGGTGCTGCTGCGGGGATTGGTATTTCTGTTTGTGGAACGATTGATACCGCCGGTTGTTCTCACATTTGCCCGTTTATTTTGTACCGAGGGCGGTGGCGATTGATAGCGGTCTTGGTAACGATCAACGGCTTGAGAATAAGTTGAGCCATAACCGCCATAACCGGTCAGGACACTGGTTCCTGGTTGATAAGATGGAGGAACGTAATATTGTGGGGTAAACAGCATACTCCCAATGGCTTGACCAGCAAGTGCCCCAGCAAATGGTGTCCAAAAGTTGGATTCCCGGCGAACAATCACTCTTTCTTGTTGCCCTGTATTGGGATCAGTACGGGTTTCAGCAACGCCGTGAATATATTCAATGCGGAAGTCTTCTGCTAAGTGAAGGGAGTACTCGCCATTTTCCACCAGGAGATAACTTCTTTGTCCATTTTCCACTTCTTCTGGCGTCAATCGTGCCATTTTGATGTTGTCTTTCTCTAAAACCGGAGGATTGGCATTAAAGAGGAAGAGACGGTAGTCACCACTGACATCGTCGTAGCTTGCTTGTTGCAGTTCATATTTCCCATCGGGAAGAGTGCGTTGCGTATTTTGGCTGGTTTGCTGAGTCGGTTGTTGAAATTGTTGTTGAGCGCGATCATTACCACCACAAGCAACAGTGGTCCAAGAAAGGGACACTACCATGATGCCAATGAGACTACGCCGCAATAAAGGGTTGATCATCATAAATTTATAAAGGAATTAACTCGGGAAAATTTTCAATCACTTGGTCATTGGTTAGCTCATCACCAAAATGAGCCGGTGAGAAATGAATTTGAATCGCTCGAAAACGATTTTGATAATGCAGATGAATTAAATCTTTTAGGGCGTCTTGAAGGGCTTCAAAATTGGATAAGTCGGTTTCTAGAGATGCCATTTCTCCAGTGTAAGCAACAGTGAGCATTAGAACGACGTTACGGCTAATGGGCAGGGATAAGGTATCCTCTGCATCTAAATTATCATCAGCAATAACATCACTGAGATAGCGTTGAGCAGAGTCAGTAAACAGCTCATTGACGTAATCTCCCGCTTCACCTTCATCCCAAAAAACATCCCCTTCATTAGCAATCGCTTGCCAACTACTGGGGATTCTCAAAAGGGATTCACAAATTTCGACTAATCCCTCTCCCATGACATCTAAATCTCCTTCTGCCTCAATCGCGCTTCGGGCGACTTGGTTAAAGACACCCAATTGCGGTGGGGCTTCTTCCCCCCAGAGATGTAACATTATTCTTAAAACAACAAAACGAGTCCGACCTCTTAATTTTTCTACGCGATCGCGCCATCCACCCATCATTGGTTTTTCCAAGTCAGCTTTCTTCTATTATCCCCGACAAAGGATGATATAGTGTCGCTGCTGACGGAGGATTTTGCCTTCTGCTTCAAGTTCTTTTAATAACTTAGTTACGGTGACGCGAGTGGTGCCAATTAATTCGGCAATATTCTGATGGGTTAAACGCAAATCAATTAAAATCCCTTGGGCAACGTTACGACCAAATTTATTTCCTAACCAAATGAGGAGTTGATCCAAGCGGTTATAGACACGCTCACTACGGACGATACTAAATAATTCCTCAGTCGCTTGGGAGTGTCTAATAATACCGTCAATAAAGTGATGCCATTGGTCCACAGGGACTGAGGTTGCTTCGACACTGGTTAAACATTCAATTTGGTAAGGATAAGCGCCGGAAAGGGGTTGACCCACCACATCGCCAGCTCCCCAATAGCCAAGGGTAATACTGACTCCTTCTTCATTCCAGGTCAAAGTCCTGACAATTCCCCACTCTAACGACCACAGTAAATCTTGGCGCGAGGGCAGATGATCATTGCGACTAAAGGGAAGACGCGTCAATTGTTTGGGAACACTGGGGAATTCTGTAATTAAAGCCATGTCAACGACTCTCTTTTTGGCTAGTGGGATAGGTGTGATCGTTCGTCTTTTCTCTAATTATTATTGACTAATTTTCTCTTATCAGCTAGGGATAACTTAACATAAGTTTCTATTCATTTTGTTAAGAAAAGTTTAATCCTAAGTAATCTCAAGATTAATTCCTGATCCTGATTTTCAAAAACAAGTAACAAGTGTAATTTCACTTAAGAAATAAAATGTTTCTTCAGTCTAGTCGTCGGTCAATTTTGAAATGATGGGTCAAGCTAGGACAACCGAAGACAAGGAGGACAGGGAAAATTGAAGCCATGATGATAGAAGAGAAAATCAATTGACAGCAACAAAAAAATCATCGTGAGTACACAATCAAAAAGCATTGAGCCAATTTTTTTTAATTTAAAGGCGCTTCTCAATGCAATCTTATCTTTTAGTCAACAGCAATTGACCCGACGCTTAATGAAAGATGAAAATAGATCCTCTCCCATTGCGCGATCGCTGTCTGCTTAATAAAGAGGGATCCCAACAACAATATTGATAGCGGCGAACCGAAGATCAACCCTAACCTGTTCAATCTACTTCGGGGAGCGTAACAGCAAAACGTCTTTACAATGGCTTTTGTTGATAAAGGTGAGCAAAATCTCCAATTTATAAATAAACTAATTACCAATATTCAGTGTTTAACCTGAATTCTTGTGACCTCTAATCTGCTAGAATTAACCCAAAAATTAGTATGGTCGCTCAATCATGATGATATCCCAATCCCGACTGATCTTAGCAACAACCCTTACCTTGATTTTGAGTAGTTTTGGGTCCAGTGTTCTTGCTAATCCGAATTCAACCGAGGCAGAATCTCATCAATCCAATGACCCGAGTGTGATTACTTATAACAATGTTCAAGATTTATTTCAACAAGCAATTACTTATGAGTCAGGAAATTTCTTCACCAATCGCTCGGTGGGAGAACAACTGCAATTAATTTTCGGTGTTGGCAGTGTTAACACACAGGGGCTGTCTGCTTTCCCTGAAAATGAAATTACACGGGATGCCCGTTTACTACATGCAATTTATGAAGACTATCTCCAACAGCAAGCCGGAGAACCACCGATCCGGACCAGGGATTTAAAAAACCCCTATACTACCTCACTCCGGTCTCTTAGGGATTTCGAGGAATAGCGCGAAGTGAGTCTTCATCTTAGCCGTAATCAAAAATCCAGGGTGCAGGAGTTGAACCTGCCTAAGGCGAATTATGAGTTCGCTGCCTCAACCGCTCGGCCAACCCTGGTCAAAATAGTATTTTCAATTATAATTTAACATTTGCGGTAATTCTCAACGCAACTTTTTCTAATGATCAAATTTAATTCTACTTTTGCATTTATTTTACTCTTTGTTGTGGTGACCATTAGTAGTGGTTTCCTTAGCCTTTTGACGGGATATACCCTGGGCTATGAAGCACTCAAACAAGTGTCGCAGCCAGATGTAAAACCTGGTCAAAAACAATTAGCTGAGAAAAATAATCACTCTTCAGAAAAACAAACCATAATTGTTTCTGAAGCCGAGATCATAGCAAAGGTCAATGCAGCGATGAAGCAGGATCAAGAGAAAGCAATTCCTTTAAATGGACAAAACGCTGCCTCAAATGCCGCCAATAATGATAGTTTTATTGAGTCTCCTTAGAGGGCTTCCTAAGCAGCGTAGAATTGAGGAAAGCCGTTCTCCCCTAATTTCAACTTCATGTGTGGCAGTGCTTTGAGTTCTGTATTGTTGGCAGTAGTGGCATCAGAGACTAATCTGACGGTACAGGATCTCCTATTCCGACTATTGTCTGTATTTTTGTTAATTGCCATTAATGCGTTTTTTGTTGCCGCAGAATTTTCTATGGTAGCGGTTCGGCGATCGCGCATTAGCCAATTAATTGAAACCGGCGACCCTGCGGCCCAAGCCGTGCAAACTTTGCAACGACGTTTGGATCGTCTCTTATCGACCACACAGTTAGGAATTACCCTTTCCAGTTTGGCATTAGGCTGGATTGGCGAAAGTACCATGGCAGTCGTGGTGGCAACCGGGTTAACCCAACTCCCCGTTCCTCCCGCGTGGACTGGCGTTATTGCCCATTCCATCGCCATTCCGGTTGCCTTTTTCCTCATTGCCTACTTGCAAATCATTTTAGGAGAACTCTCGCCTAAGTCCATTGCCCTCCATCATGCTGAACAAGTTGCTCGTTTATTAGCTCCCACCAGTCTCGTTATTTCTCAACTTTTCCATCCCTTCATTTGGGTCCTCAATCGTTCCACCCAAACCCTTTTACATTTAGTCGGTTTAGAATACAGTCCTCACAGTTGGTATAACCGCGTTACCTCTGAAGAGTTGAAATTAATTATCGCAACTGAACGGGAATCGATTGGACTGGAAGCGGAAGAAAGAGAACTCCTCAACAACGTTTTTGAATTTAGTGAAGTCGTTGTGGAAGAAATCATGGTCCCGCGAACGAAAATTACTTCCGTTCCCCGCGATGCCACGTTTTCTTTGTTACTGAACGAAGTGGTTGATAGTGGACATTCCCGTTTCCCGGTCACCGGCGACTCTTTAGACGACATTGTTGGCATGATTGACTTCAAAGAATTAGCAGTTCCCTTGGCTAAGGGTCATCTAACTCCTGAAACCCGGATCAATTCATGGATACGCCCTGTACGCTTTGTCCCGGAATTTACCCCCCTGGGAGAACTCCTCAGCACAATGCGCCGTTCTCGCTTAGAAATGGTGATGATCGTTGATGAATTTGGCGGAACAGCGGGGTTAGTGACCTTGAAAGATTTAATTGATGAAATTATTGGTGATGAAAGTGAGTTAGGGGGCAATGTTTCTGGGGAAGAAGAAATTGCCTTACAAATGTTGGATGAACAAACGTTTCTGGTTCAAGCACAAATGAACCTGGAAGAGGTCAATGAACTCTTAGATTTAGAATTACCAATCACAGATGAATATCAAACCATTGGCGGCTTTTTACTCTATCAGTTTCAAAAAATACCCACCCAAGGCGAAACCCTTGCTTACGAGAACTTAGAGTTCACAGTTGTTTCTGCTGATGGTCCCCGTTTATCTCAAATTCGCATCTACCGCCATGAACCTTCCCCACCAGAAGACAATGAAACTGAAGTCAATAATAGTGAAGATGAAACTGAAGAAGAAGAACAAAATTTTTCGTAATAACGTTTAAAGAAATGGTTCTTGGCTCTAGCGAACTCTAACTGTAGAGCTATTTCTAAAGATTGAATTTTCATCGTTCCCCATAAAAATAAGTATTAAATACTAAATTACTGATTAGTTAATTAGTTATATTAAAGATCAAGATGAATTTGGAGGTCAAAATCATGAAAGGATTTCATGTTCTAACCAGTAGTCTTCTAACGGCAGGCTTAGTTATTGCTTCTCCTGTTGCACTAGCTGGCGAAGTGGCAGCCGTTTCTTCAAGTGAGAAAAACCGTGAAATTCAGCCTTTTAATTTAGTGCACCGCGCTTATAGCGGTCACTTTACCGACCAAGATATTCCCGGTTTTCATGGCTTAGCGATTGCCTATGAGAGCGGTCAAATTGAAGCCGAAGATGGCTCTTCTAGAGTGAGTATGATAAGTTAATACCAATTAAAAAGGAAGAATAGA
>CAZAYV010000142.1:0-10031 GCA_964489465.1 uncultured Dactylococcopsis sp.
GTGCTTTTTGCTACACAAAAAGAATTATCTTTCGCAGAAAAACCAGGATAATTCACGAGTGATTTTAGTAATTACACTGAAGTGTGTGATTGAGATCTGTGTTATATTTCTATCTAACTCCTAATTTAGATCACTAATTAGCTATGAGTGAAAATTCGTCTTTTGCCTCATCCGATTTTCTGGCAGCCCAACACGCAACTGGAGAAATTCACAACTCGGTTCAACTTTTCAAGGAATTGTCGAAGCGGAGTGGCGTCCTAGAAGTTTCTAGAGAAAACATTAACTGGCTCGTTTATTTGGAAAGAGGTCAACTCCAATATGCCTCCATGTCCGTTCAGTCTCTGGAGGAATTAACCTACCATCTTCAGTATTTTGGCTGCAAAGCAGCAGTAGAAGCATTGAAGACAGCAAAATCGTTGGAAAATAGCCGAAATTCCTTAGAAGGAATGTCTCTTGACAGTATTTTGCACTGGTTAAGCAGACAAGAATTTCTGAATGCAGAAGAAGTTTCAAAGGTGACCGAACAAGTCAGCAGAGAAGCATTAGAACCCCTATTTTGGCTGAAGGATGGTCATTATTCTTGGCAAGAAAGTGACTCCACAGAACCACTGGTTTCAATCCGACCCCGTCCTCAATTAGCAACCTTAATCACCGAATTTCAAGGTCGCTTAGAGTCTTGGCAAAAATTGCTTGATAAAATCAGTTCTCCCTATCAACGACCTTATTTCTTTAATAATAGTGGGATTGATAGCCAAGCTAACCCTCTGATTGCAAAACTCGCAAAATTAATGCGTGGTTTTAGTATTCATCAGCTAGCAAAAATTATCAAGCAAGATGAAATTAAGTTAGCCCAAATTCTTTATCCTCATATTAAAAATGGGGAAATTTTTTTACGAGATCCAAAATCTTCTTGGGCACAGCTGCCAAAACTCCCTCAGCTGCCGAAAAAAGAAGAAGAAAAAAACAATGTCAGTTCTCGCCCAAGTCCGCATCAAAAAACAATCAAGATTGCTTGTGTTGATGATAGTCCTACGATTTTGCGAGAAATGCAACGTTTATTAGGCGAAGAACCCTACGAAATTACTAAAATCGAGAACCCTGTTGAAGCCGCTGCCATTCTATTTCGGGTTAAACCTGATTTAATTTTAATGGATATTTCTATGCCAGAAATTAATGGTTATAAACTTTGTAGTTTACTCAGAAATAGTAATGCTTTAGCAGAAGTGCCAATCATTATGGTGACTAGCCGAACGGGGGTCATTGATAAAGTGCGAGCAAAAGCATCAGGAGCAACCGATTATCTGACAAAACCCTTTACCAAAAACACTCTTTTAGAGGTTATAGAAAAACATCTTGACGCATGAATTGCGGGGTAATTACTGATCATTCAAGCCATCTAATTGTGCATACTAATTGATAGCAAATTACAGGAGAAAAACAATGAAACAAATCTTAGTTATTGATGATGTCCAATCTGAATTACAACTCATCAAAAGTTATTTAGAACAAGGCGGTTATACCGTTACGACCGCGATCAGCGCAATTGAAGCCCTAGAAAAACTCAAAGAATTCACTCCTGATGTCATTGTGACTGATTTAGTCATGCCAGAAATGAGCGGTTTAGAATTCTGTCGCAAACTCAAAAAAGACGAAGCAATGGCTCAAATTCCAGTCATTGCTTGCACCACCAAAGATCGACAAGTCGATCAAAAATGGGCGCAAAAACAGGGCGTGGTTGCGTATTTAGTGAAACCCTGTACCCAAGAACAAATGGTAGAAGCAGTGACAGACGCGACAAAAGCAAGTTAATTCCAAAGCAAAAAGACCTGAAATCAAGGTCATTTTCAATGAGCGTTTTGTGCCAGCTTATCTACAAATATCAGGGGCTCACAAAGTTCTGTTTACAGCGGTTGGAGATGACGCCATGTCATGTCTAACCCCAACAATCACTTATTTTCTTATGTGCGATCTGATTCGTTATGAAAACTACCAGTACCACGCAACGGTTACAAGAACTACTGCCACGACTCTTTGAGAGTGAGCGCCAACAACTGGGTGAACGTTACCTGTTATTTGAAATTGCTTCCAATCTTCGTGCTGCGATTAATTTAAATCAAGTGTGGGAAGCAACCAATTTGCCCATTAACACAATTACTCCGGTTCCCCTGATGCCCTCTCATGTCCTGGGTTGGAGTAATGGGCGCGATCGCGTTTATTGTGTTATCAGTCTCGAAGAACTCCTCAATTTAGGCACAGCAACTAAAATTCCTCAATCCTATCCAACAATCATTGTTCAGGTGACATCGAACCGCTCGGAAAATGGCTCCTTCTTGCTTGGGCTTACCGTCAATCGCATCCTCCGTACCGTAACGCTGCGTTCTGAAGACATTATGTCACCGATTGGTGAGTTCCCTGCTGCATTGACGCCATATTTACAAGGTTACTTAGTCCATGATGAGCAACAAATTGCTCTTTTAGACTTAAGTGCCATCCAAGATCAAATGGCATCAGACTCAAATTGATTCAAATTTTTCTGGTAGTACTTATTGCATTTTTATTGTAAAAAACGAGGCTTTATTTCATGACTAACCTAAAAGAAAATCCCAAAACTAGCTTGCCTCAACCCGAAACCCTTAACGGTCAAGCGCATCAGCCCTCACTGGAACCAACCGCCCAACAAAGGACTCCCAGTCAACCGACTGGGAAGAAAAGTATGGGGCTAAGGGAACGCTTACTCCTGAGCGTTGTCCCAACGGCCCTAATTCCCCTCGCGGTTGCCGGATGGAGTGGTTGGTGGGTGATTCACGAAAACCTTGAAGCGCGCTATCGAGAAAACCTGCAAAAAGTATCATTATTGGCGGGTGAAGCCAGTAGCCAGGTTTTATCCAATTTACGACAAATTCCAGAAGCAGTTGTTAGTAACCCGCTCATTGTTTCTGCCGCTCGCGAAGCCAGCAGTCAAATGGAAGCAGAGCAACTCACTGCCTTACCCATCGAACAGCTAGAAGAGCGTTTTAGCGATACAAAACTGGTTGCGCCGAACTCTGCCCTCAATAATTATCTACAACAAGTCGCCGCTCCCGAGCAGGTGACAGAGATATTTTTCACGGAAAAAAACGGCTTTAATGTTGCCTATAACCAGCCCACCTCTGACTTTGTGCAACGCGATGAGACTTGGTGGGAAAACGGAAAAGCCCAAGGGCTGTGGCTGGGGGACCTCGAATTTGACGAATCGGCAGGAACCGCTCAAATTGAGACGACTCATGCTATTACCGATCCTGAATCCGGAGAATTTTTAGGCGTTCTGAAGATGGGGATTTCTGGTTCTGCCTTTCGTGCGGTTGAAAGTTATCTTGGATACAGCGATATTTTGGAAACCGAACAAGTGCAAGTGATCGACGCTTCGACCGCAGTCGTCTTTGCAACGGTTACGGATCAAGGCGCGATTGAGCGTGAAGCGGTTGAGGGAGGAGATGCCGTAAAAGCGGTGGCGAAAGCGATGGCGCAAGGGACAAGCATAGAAGAAGCCTCCTTAAAAGCGAATCTAGATCAACTTGCCAATCAGTATAATCTAAGTAGCGTCGAAATTGATTCTGAAACTTTACAAGAAGGCATTCTCAGCGTTGCTTTTATCCACGAAGGACGCTTTTATGAGATGGCAGCCGTTCCCGATACAGACTGGGTCGCCATTGCCTCAGTAGAGGAAAGAATCCTGCAAGAGGCAGGGAATGAGGTCGTTGCTGTCTTTGCTTTGGTGGGCGTGCTCCTTGGTGTTGGCGCAATTGGGGTTGCTTTCCTTTTAGCCCGGCAGTTTGCGTCTCCTTTAGCCAACGTTTCTCAATCCGCGCAAAAAGCAGCAGCCGGCGATCTCTCAGTACGAGCCAAACCACAAGGAAGTTACGAAACCCAACTGCTGGCAGACAGTTATAACAACCTGGTTGAGCGAGTGCAGCAACTGTTGAAAGAACAGGAACTTGTAGCTGAGCGAGCCCAAATACTGGCTAACATTGCTCAAGCAACAAACGACCAAGAATTGCAAACGCCTTTAAACCAATATTTGGAAATTGTACGCTCTGAGTTGAATGTTGACCGTGTTGTGGTGTATCGCTTTAAACCCGATTGGAGCGGTTATATTGCGGGAGAGGCCGTGTTACCCCAATGGAAGAGTGCTCTCGGAGATATGATCCATGATCCCTGTATTCCTCAGAATTTACGAGAAGAGTATCTTAAAGGGCGGGTTGTTCCAACTTCTGATGTCAGTCAAGCTGGCTTCCATCCCGATCATTACCAGTTGATGGAACGTTTGCAAATTAAAGCAAATCTTGTTGTTCCGATTGTTGTTGGCGAAGAGTTGTTATATGGTTTGTTAATTGCTCATGACTGCTCTGAGCCTCATAATTGGCAAAAGGATGAAGTGGCTGCGCTTCAAGTAAAAGCAGAACAGTTAGTGGTAGGTCTGAGCGGGTTGGTTTTACTTGAAAGTCAAAAACAGCAGCGGGAAGCCTTAGAAAAAGAAGTGGCCAACTTAATGACCGATATTGAAAACGCAGCCGATGGTGATTTAACCGTGCGGGCGCAGTTGATGGAAGGAGATATCGGGATTGTTGCTGACTTGTTTAACGCGGTTGTCGAAAACTTACAAGACACCGCACAACAGGTAAAAACAGCGGCGAGTCGAGTCAGTCATTCCCTGGGCGAAAACGAAATTGAAATTCGGAAAGTTGCTGAGGGCGCGATCGCGGAAGCTGAAGAAATTCAATCAACCTTGAACTCGGTTGAAGCGATGAACCGCTCCATTCAAGAGGTTGCCCAAAACGCGCAAAAAGTAGCTAGTATCGCTGATACTGCCCTGCTCACGGCACAAGAAGGGAATCAAGCCATGGATCAAACCGTGCAAAGCATTCAAGGCTTACGCTCTACCGTGGGTGAAACCGCGAAGAAAATGAAACAAATGGGAGAATCGGCGCAAAAGATTTCCCAGGTCGTTTCTCTCATCGATGAAATCTCTTTAAAAACTAGCTTACTGGCGATTAACGCCAGTGTAGAAGCCCACCGCGCCGGAGAATTAGGGCAAGGCTTTACCGCGGTTGCCGAACAGGTTGAATCTTTAGCCGAACAATCTGCATCAGCGGCAAAAGAAATTGCTCAGATTGTGGCGAATATTCAAAACGAAACCAAAGAAGCGATTGAGACGATGGAACAAGGAACTTCTGAGGTGGTTGAAAGTAGCCGTTCTGTGGAAGAAACGAAAGCTCGCCTCGCTGAGGTGGTTGCCCGTTCTGAAGAAATTAATACGCTCATGCAGTCGATTTCTGATTCCACCGTATCGCAAGCGGAAACCTCGCAAGCGGTGTCGCGATTGATGGAACAAGTCGCTCAATCGTCTCAACAACGTTCTGAAACCTCGAAAGAAGTTGCCCAGGCGATTCAAGAAACGGCTCAAGTGGCACAAAGCCTAGAAACCTCTGTGGAACAGTTCAAGGTGGAGAAGTAATTCAGATCCAGTGAGAAAATCAACGGGAACGGAGGTGTCTCCCTTCCCTCTTTCACCCAGCAACCATCACTCATAACGAATGAAACAATGGATACAGAAGCACAAGCGAGACAGGATTTTCTCGAAGAAGCAATTGAGTACTGCGATCAGCTAGAGTCTGCTCTCTTAGGCCTTGCTGAGCAAGGGGTTGATTTAAAAGAATTTGATGCTGCCGCACGAGCTGCTCACTCCATTAAAGGGGGGGCTGCTATGATGGGCTTTGATGCCCTCAGTCGCACTGCTCATTCGTTAGAAGACTACCTGAAAATTCTGCAAGCCCGATTTCAAACCATCGAAATTAATCCCCAATTAGAAACGCTCTTACTGCAAGGAGTGGACTGCTTGCGGGCAATTGGTGAACAATATCGTCAGGGCAATCTCCCCCAGCAAGACTGGCTCGATCAGCAAACGACAAAAATCTTTGCCCCTTTGCGAGAGCGCTTGGGAGAATTGACAGAAGCGGATGAAACGGCACTATTATCCAAGGAAGAAGATACCAATGTGGCGGATCTCCTTTTTGGCAGTGGTGTCGAAGAGGCTTTAGAACGGTTAAAAGGACAATTGACAATCCTAACGCCAACGGAATTGATGGTTGCTTTGCAAACAACCACCGAAGAGTTAGCTGACTTTGGACGAATGATTGAGTGTGAGCCGTTTGTTGGCTTATGTGAATCGATTCAATACCATCTCAATGATATTCCCCTGGAACAAGCGAAGTCCTTAACTCGCAGCGCGATCGCGCAATGGGAGCGCTCGCAAGCGCTGATTCAACTCGGACGCTATGACCAACTCCCCGCACAGCTCGATACCAGTGATGTCATTGCTGAAGAAACGAGCGCCGAAGAATGGGAGATTCCCAATTTCGATGACCTAGATCCCAGCGCGATCGAGGAGTTACAAGCAGCGACAGCAGAAGAAGAGTGGGAAATTCCTGATTTTGATGACTTAGAGCTACCGGCATTGGTAGAACATGAAGAAAAGGTGGTAGCGCCCGCAGCAGAATCAACTGTTGCTGCTACCCCAGACCAAGAAAACCAAGAGTTGCCGGTTACTGCACAACGAGAAGACACAACAGTACGGGTTTCTGTACAGCAGCTGGCACGAATTAATACCCTGTTTAGCCGTTTGATTCTAGAGCGGGAATTAGTCAATTCCCGGATGTCAGAGTTAGAGGAGTTTGTCAATCTCAGTAAATCTAGAACTCAACAATTGGAACAAGCGAATGCCCAGCTGCGCCAATGGTACGATAAACTCAACTATGAAAGTGTTACAGTGTCGAACTTCCCTCGCGCAGAAACCGAAGGCTTTGACACCTTAGAGATGGATCGCTACAGTGACTTACACCTGCTGTTCCAAGAGCAAATGGAAACCATTGTGCAGCTACAGGAGGTTACCAGTGACCTGGAAGTGAGTTCTCGAGAAGTCACTCAAGCAATGGGAGAACTGAACTTTACCACCAGTGACTTACAGCGGGGCATTACCCGCGTACAAACTCGTTCCTTTTCCGAAGCGGTGAAGGGATTTCGGCGGGTCATCCGAGACTTATCTGTCCAGTATGACAAACCAGTCACCATTGAGATTCAAGGCGAAAACACCCTCATTGATCGCGCTGCCTTTGAAGCCCTTTCCGCACCGCTGAATCACCTCCTCCGCAATGCTTTTGACCACGGGATTGAAGATCCCCAAACTCGCGTTGCCCAAGGGAAACCCGAACAAGGAAAAATCATCCTTAATGCCGTGAATCAGGGGAACAAAACCATGATTTCCATTACCGATGATGGCGGTGGTATTGATCGGGAAAAAATTAAGGCTCGCCTGAAGACAATGGGCATTTCCGAAAAAGAGTTAGCCCAACTGAGTGAGCAAGAACTGCTGGATTCGATTTTTGCCCCTGGATTTTCCACTGCTGAACGGGTCACTGAATTATCGGGACGTGGTGTGGGGATGGATGTCGTTCGCACCAACTTAGAAAAAATTCGCGGTGAAGTCCATGTGGACACAAAATTAGGCGTGGGAACAACCTTTAGAATCAGTTTTCCTCTCTCTGTCTCCATTGCGCGGGTGGCAATTGTCGAAAGTGCCGGCTTAGTCTTTGCCCTTCCGGTGGAGATGGTGAAAGCTTTTGCCCCTTATGATGCAACAGCAGAGGCATCAGGAGAAATGGTTTGGAATGGTGAGAACGTTCCTGTAACCAATCTAGAGAGTTGGTCGCGCTTTAATCGAACTGTTAAATCCTTTGTCATGGCAGGGACAGCAACGCTCGATCGCGCCACCGTTTTAATTGTTAATTATCGGGGAAATTGGCGCGGTATTCGTGTAGATCGTTTCTGGCGAGAACAAGAAGTGGCATTACGGAGTGTCGATAGCCCCTTACCGTTACCCCCCGGAATTACTGGTTCTACCGTTTTAGGGGATGGTCGTCCCATTCCCCTGGTTGATCCGGTGCAACTTTTAAATTGGTTCCAACAACCCCAAGCGGAAAGTGAAGCCACTGTTGATGTTCCGGTTCACAATGATGCTTTAAATGCTGATACCATTTTAATTATTGACGACTCCATTCATGTTCGTCGTTACCTCGCGATCGCGCTGGAAAAAGCCGGCTATCAAGTGGAACAAGCCAAAGATGGACAAGAAGCAGTTGAGAAAGTCTTTAGTGGTTTACCAATCAAAGCAGCGATTTGCGATATCGAAATGCCTCGCTTAGATGGTTATGGCGTTTTAGGTGAAATTAAAAATCACCCTGAATTTAAACAGTTACCCATTGCCATGCTGACCTCTCGGGGCAATGAAAAACACCGTAAACTCGCGATGAAACTAGGAGCATCGGCTTATTTTTCTAAACCCTATAATGAACAAGACTTACTGAGTACCCTAGCGACCATGATTGGCTAAAAGACAGGGAGAGGGGATGATAGAGAGACCTGTTATTCCATTGAACTCAACTCCCTAACTTCCCCTCTCACCGAATTCAAATTAGGCTTTTGTCAGCATAGGCAACGGAGTGGGCTTATTCGGCTGCCCCACTATTATCGCTTTCATTATTACTGTTGCTGTTGCTGGTATTGTTGTTATTTCCACCGGAGAACCGACGACCTCTTTGGAAATTTCCGGTTGATTTTTTCCGGAACTGTCTTGCATAAGCAAGATTACGAGCTGCTTTTTCTTTTTTCTGATTCCGACGTTTAGCCATTCTCAATTCTCCTTATTCAAATTAAAAAACGCTTTCAGAAAGCCTGATTACATCTTATGGGCTCTCTAAAAGCGTCGTTTGCTCAATTCAATACTTTAGAAACGTCTGTTTCTGCGACCGCCGCCAAATGAGCCTTTATTTTCGCGGGGACGAGCGGGGTTTACTTTGAGTTCACGACCCATCCATTCTGCACCATCTAGTTCAGAAATCGCATTCGATTCTTCAGTTTCCGATGACATTTCAACAAAACCAAATCCTCTCATCCGACCTGTCTCACGGTCAGTAGGGAGATGGACGCGTTTAACTGTGCCGTATTCTGCAAAAACTTCGCTTAAGTCGTCTTGAGTTACGGAGTAGTCGAGATTACCGACATAAATTGACATTGATGAAGATTCTCCTCAATCAGATATTGTGTAGTGAGGCAAGATCTTGGAGAGAGTCTGTCAATACGAAGCTGGAAAAAACTATCAATACTGAAACCAAACGTAGTCACCGATCTTTGTTCTCAAGATTAATTTTAGCAGTCTCGTTTGAAATCGGCAACTCTATTTTAATTTTTTAAAGAAAGGTTATTTATTCATTCTTCTTGAGAAGTACAATTTCAGAAGTGTAAAGCTAAGCTTAATTTTTTGAGGACGGTTTCCATCGGAATTGTTAATAAATTGTTACCTTAATTAGAGATGATAACTTGGCTTAGTATTGATGACGGTTGCAAACACTCAATCTCTAACTTTTCAAATTTCTCCACTGATTCGGATTACTCTGTTGAGTCTCTACATTGCTTTGACGGTTCCTCTCCCTTTTTTAGGGATTATCTCTCCCGTTTCCATTCCTGTTACTTGGTTTGTCGTTGGTTTAGCCATCGGTTGGATTTTATTATACGGTGCGTTGAGTCAGCAGGTTGTTCTCGATGACAAACAGATTGCAGTAACCTATCCTCGTTGGTTTCCTTCTATTTTGCAAAAAGGATGGTCACTCCCTTGGGCAGAAATTGAACAACTGAAACTGCGAACCACCGGACAAGGAGGATTAGTGTATTATTTTGTTACTTCAGGGCGCGATCGAGCCTATCTTCTCCCGATGCGAGTCGCAGGATTTGCACGCTTAGTCGAGAAAGTTGAAGAAAAAACAGGCATTGATACCAGTGATGTTCGTCCTTTGGCACAACCGTGGATGTATTTCATTTTATTAGGATTTACCTTACTTTTACTCTTAGTCGATGCTTGGACAATTTGGACAGCCACCCACCAAGGATTAATTATCTAAGTTGTCAAAATTGGGTTAAGAAATAGCAATGAATGAAATCAA
>CAZAYV010000143.1:0-9982 GCA_964489465.1 uncultured Dactylococcopsis sp.
CGACCACCGAGATCTACACTCTTTCCCTACACGACGCTCTTCCGATCTCCGAAGATAGCGGCAGTAAAGTTTGCGCGCCATCGAGTAAAGCAAGCCCTGCTCGTAAAATAGGCACTACGGCAATGGGAACTTGCGGGTTAATCATCGTTCCTGGGCAAGGGGCTAACGGCGTTTCCACCTGAGTTTCTGCTGTTACTAACCAGTAACGACAGGCTTCATAAGTCAGCCAACGTCCCAATTCTGTCATCGCACTTTTGAAGAGGGCATTGGGGGTATTTTGATCTCGCGCTACCGCTAACCAGTGTTTAATTAAGGGGTGATCGGGGACGTAAACGCGCAGTTGAAAGCTCATCTTAAATCGGCTTCTATTTTAGTCTCAACTGATCATACAGCGATCGCGCTGACTTTGAAAATGATTTCCCCTGATTCAGCATTCGAGACCCAGACCAAGAAAATTACCCTATTAATTGCAAATTATTTTAAATAGTATTGACACTAAGTCTCAATAAAGCTATAGTTAACACCAGTGTTCTCCTCTCGTTAAGAAGCTCAGGTGGGGTTAGTGCAACCCCATCTCTTTTCTCTCAAAAAATCGCGCCTCAACGATTAAACTAGTAAAGACATTGAACGTTAGAGAACAAAAGATTGAGGTAATGACTACCATTTCTCATCACCCGTCGTCCACTGCTGCTGAGAACCCACCATACGACGCGATCGTCATTGGTTCTGGAATTGGCGGCTTAGTAACCGCCACCCAACTAGCCGCCAAAGGAGCGAATGTCCTGGTTTTAGAACGATATATTATCCCCGGAGGAAGTGCGGGTTACTTTGAACGTCAAGGATATCGATTTGATGTCGGGGCTTCCATGATTTTTGGATTTGGTTCTCAAGGAACAACTAATCTTTTAACTCGGGCTTTAGCGGCGGTAGACACATCAATTGAAACCATTCCTGATCCCGTTCAAATTGATTACCATCTTCCCAATCACTTAGAAATTCGTGTTCATCGCGACTACGAACACTTTCTGCAAGAACTCATCACCCAATTTCCCCATGAAGCCGAAGGGATTCGTAAATTTTATGATGAATGTTGGCAGGTTTTCAACTGTCTCAATGCCATGGAATTACTCTCTCTCGAAGAACCCCGGTATTTAACGAGAGTCTTTTTCCAGCATCCCTTCGCTTGTTTAGGATTAGTCAAATATCTCCCCCAAAATGTTGGCGATATTGCAAGACGCTATATTAGCGATCCCACGTTGCTAAGTTTTATTGATATTGAATGTTATTGCTGGTCCGTGGTTCCTGCCGAAAAGACACCAATGATTAATGCCGGAATGGTTTTTTCAGATCGGCATTATGGGGGCATTAATTATCCCAAAGGCGGCGTCGGACAAATCGCTCAAAAATTAGTGGAAGGGTTAGAAAAAAAGGGGGGACAAATTCAATACAAAGCTCGGGTTAAAGAAATTATTTTAGAAAACAATCAAGCAGTCGGTGTTCGTTTAGCTGATGGTAAAGAATACCGAGGAAAACGAATTATTTCTAATGCCACACGTTGGGATACCTTTGAAAAATTATTACCCACTAACCCCTTGCCAAAAAAAGAACAAAAATGGCAACAACGCTATCAAAAATCTCCAAGCTTTTTAAGTTTACATTTAGGTGTTAAAGCTGGCGTCGTTCCCGAAGGTAGCGATTGTCATCATATCTTATTAGAAAATTGGGACAAAATGGAAGAAGCAGAAGGAACAATTTTCCTTTCAATTCCCACTTTATTAGACCCCAGTCTCGCCCCACCGGGTTGTCACATTTTCCATATCTTTACCCCAAGTTGGATCGAAGATTGGCAAGGATTATCTCCGCAAGACTATCATAAAAAGAAAGAAGAAACCGCAGCCAAAATTATTAAACGCCTTGAAAAAATATTCCCTGGTTTAGAAGCAGCACTCGATTATCAAGAAGTGGGAACCCCTCGCACTCATCGCCGTTTTCTAGGACGAGACGATGGCACTTATGGTCCGATTCCACAGAAAAAATTATTGGGATTATTGGGAATGCCCTTTAATCAAACGGCAATTTCAGGCTTATATTGCGTGGGTGATAGCACCTTTCCGGGACAAGGATTAAATGCTGTGGCTTTTTCTGGGTTTGCATGCGCTCACCGCGTTGGGGTGGATTTAAGACTGTAAATTTTTGCAGCGTGTTAATATCTTTTAAATTGGCAATCTATGAACAATCTTCATTAAAATCTGCTGTTTTCAGGACGGTTAATTAGTCACCTTGAGAGTCTTCCTGACCACTTGCCGGTGGTGGGATTTCAAAAGATTCAATTGGAACTAACTGAACTCGCAACGTTACCGGCGTTTCCAAACGATTGCTCAAAAATGCTTGAGCCGATTGAAGCTGTTTTTTAGAAATCGAGTTAACCTGTGCTTCAATGGCTAATTCAATTAATAGTGAATCACTCCGAGAAGCCACTTTGAGACTGCGAATTTCTTGATCAGCAAAAATGATCTCCGGATGGCGAATTAATTGTTCCACATCACTGCGGAGGTTTGAACTGACTAAGAGATGTCTCATTTGATAACTGAGCGGTAGCCCCAGTAAAAGCAAAGCCAAAATTGTCACCATTAACCCTTGCCGTGCTTTAGCAATGGTTCCATATCCCTGAAACACAAAAACAAGACCGCCACTAAAAATAATGCCAATAAAATTGGTGAAAAACAAGACAGCAGCCCCTTGCATGAGAGGCATTTCCCAACTGACTACTCCAATCCCAACCACGCATAAAGGAGGAACTAATGCTACTGCCACTGCTGTTCCGGGTAAGGCATCGGCAACACTTTGGCGGGTATAAGCAAATCCTCCTGCAATTCCGGCTCCGATAGCAATTCCCAAATTAATTAAATTGGGGTTGGTTCGGGAGAGGATTTCCGAATTAAGGGTTCTTAACCCAATTAAATGAGCAACTAAAATAGCCGTTACTACTGTCAATACAATGCCAATAGCAGCCGTTAAGCTGGCTTGTTTAAGTAGTCGCCGATTTGCCATTACCATGGCATAGGCAATCCCAACCGTCGGCTGAATTAAGGGAGAAATAATCATTGCGCCAATCACAGCAGCAACGCTATTTGCCAGCAAGCCAAATGTTCCGATCGCGCTAGAGACCACAACCATCAGACAAAAACTGCTACTGAGAATTGCTCCGCGCCAAAGGACGCGATTGAGAACCGCGATCGAAGTTGGATTCTCTTTCAGCCAAGACCAATATTTACTGCCATAAAGCTTTATGGAAGCCGCTCTCTTTTGGTCTTCACTATCTCGCTTGCCAAATAAGAACTTCATTTGAGTCCTGCTGAGTTAACCCTTTCGCAAAGGAATCAAAGCCTATTGTTCGAGTTGAACGATCGCGCTGCCAATACTCCCGATTAACATCCCTAAAGAACCGACAATGAACAACCAAATGCCAACAATTGTATTGAGTCAGTTATTCCGTTGCCGATTGAAAAACTGTCCGACCTTGGTGAACCTGATTGAGAACAGTGATCCAGAAAATAATCATTACCAGTGTCAGGAGGATAATATAGGGCAAAAACATTTCCAGTCCCGCCTGGTCAGCAATATTGCCGGCAATCCAAGGAAAAAAGGCTTTCCCCAAACTGCCTAAACTGGCAATAAAACTAATGGATCCCGTTAAAAGGTGAGGAGGAATTACATTCGTTAAAAATGCCAAAGCTGTTGGCATTACAGGACCCAGGCAAAATCCAGTTAATAAGAGTCCAAAAGCATGGGTCAAGCTAAACGTCATTAAATTTAAGATGAACACTCCAGCAATCACACCGACCAAGCAGAGATTAATAATTTTCTTACTCCCTAACTGATGCGTTAGCGGTGCAATGATGACTCGTCCGATTGTCAAGCCGAACCAATAGCCGCTCATCAGCCAACCGGATATGACTGTCCCTTCACTACGATACTGAGTGAGAAAGCTATACCCCCAGTCGCCCAAGCTAATTTCTGCGCCAGCATAGAACAGTGAAAAGAAGGCAAATAACCAAATAAAGCGATATTTTAAGGGGCTTTCTATAGACACATTTTCTCCGTAGGGTTCGGTTGTTGTTACTGCCTCATCGGCTTTAGTAAATAACCAGCGAATACTAATCAATAGAGAAACACTAATGGCTGAGATGACGATATAGATAAGGGTCCAACTCAACTCAGACTCTAAAATTTGAGAACCGATGAAAGGGCTTAGTAGAGCACCAACACCGTAAAAGGCATGAAGATAGTTCAGAAGAGCGGTTTTATTCGGTAATCTAGCCAGATGAGCATTTAAGGCAGCTTCAAGAATTGCTGCGCCAAACCCCAGCAAAAAAGGGACACTCAAGAGAAGGTAAATGGGAGGCTGGAAGCAAAAGATAAAGACTCCGCTTAAGAAAGCCAATTGACCTAAGGAGAGAAACTTAACGTTGCCTAATTTTCTGGAAAGAAAATTGCCATTGAGAGCTGCAGTGAGATAGCCAACTGAGCCGGCAAAAAAAATCAGACTGAGCAACGCTTTATCAACATTATAGTAGTCCCCCCAATGGGGCAGCAAAACGCCAATTGCTGCATCATTTGCCCCGAGAAGAATAAAAGTCACAAAAGCAAAACTAATTTGAAGTTTAATCCGCAATGGATGAGTTCTTGTTGCTAAGTTCCCTGGGGAGGTTAGGTTAAGAGATGGTTCTTCATCGGTTCCTTTTTGAGTAAGGTTTTCCGTTGAAGAAGCGTCACATCTTTTCTGTACTAAAGTATCTTGCTGTGAAAATTGATGCTTGGAAAGTGGATTGTCCTCTGCCATATTTTCTCCCAGTCACCTAAAAATGGTCAATTATAAGCCCTCTAACAAGCATTTTAGAAATCGTTGATTTTGAGCGTCTATTTCTTAGGCAGTAGTTTTCCGAACTTAAATTTTCAAAATTTCATAACACTCATTTTTATCTCTGATTTGTTATCAATAATATTATTGACTCAAAATTATTCAAAGAAAATCCGATCTAGATGATGAAAAAAATTCCTCTCACCGATAGAGAATTCCCAGAGGAGAAATCTGTACAATGAAGTGATTGTAGAGAAATTCTTATACAATTAGAACGGCATCCTGTGTTGATACTTGTCTTGTTAAGAGCCTTCTCAAGCCTGATCTAAAAATCTAATTTCCGATTTAGCGAAGATTATCATCGTGTTTTGAGACTCTCTTTCTGCAAACGGCTAATTTTTAGTCTAAACTAAGCACAATATGAGACAAAACGCACAAAGAATAAATAACTTGCGAAAACGATTTAAAAAAGTACCCTTAGGCTTTGCCCAACTCTGGAATATGAGTTTCGGCTTCTTCGGAATTCAATTTGGTTGGACATTGCAAATGGCAAATACCAGTGCCATTTATGAATATTTAGGCGCTAATCCTGAACAAATCCCAATTTTATGGCTTGCAGCGCCAATGAGTGGGTTAATTGCCCAACCCATTATTGGTTACATGAGTGACCG
This sequence comes from uncultured Dactylococcopsis sp., assembly GCA_964489465.1. Lineage (GTDB taxonomy): Bacteria > Cyanobacteriota > Cyanobacteriia > Cyanobacteriales > Rubidibacteraceae > Halothece. The sequence continues at coordinate 5,533 of CAZAYV010000143.1, forward strand.
CACCTGGACTCGACTGGGGCGCAGGCGACCGTATTTCTTGTTTGGCGCAATTCTCAGCTCGATCGCGCTGATTCTTATGCCTAATTCCTCTAGCTTGTGGATGGCTGCCGGCGCTTTATGGATGCTCGATACGTCCGTTAACATTAGTATGGAGCCGTTTCGTGCCTTTGTTTCAGATTTAGTTCCCGAAAATCAGCGGACCCTTGGCTTTGGCATGCAAGCCTTTTTTATTGGTTTGGGGGCGGTTGTGGCCTCCATCTGCCCGTGGGTTCTCAATCATTGGTTTAACTTCAATCAGCTGGTCACTCCTGCCGGAGAAATCCCTCTGACCGTTAAAGTCTCCTACTATATCGGCGCTGCCGTCTTCTTAGGGACTGTGTTGTGGACCGTTCTCACCACAAAAGAATACCCACCGCAAGACTTAGAAAAGCTCAAGCAACGCCAAAATAATACCGGTGGCGCGATCGGGATGGTGAAAGGGATTGCGCAGAAAGTACGCACCATGCCCGATCTCATGAAACAGCTGGCTTGGGTGCAGTTTTTTACCTGGCTCGGCATTTTCTGTGTTTTTCTTTACTTCCCGCCAGCAGTGGGACACGAAATTTTTGGCGCCACCAAAGAAAGCTCACCCCTTTATCAAGAAGGGGTAGAATGGGCGGGCATCTGTATTGCTCTCTATAATGTTGTCTGCTTTGTTTATTCGATCTTTCTGGCTCGGATTGCTGCGGCAACCAGTCGCAAAGCCACCCATTCTTTTAGCTTATTGTGTGGCGGAATCGGCTTGATTTCATTACTCGTCGTGGATAATCAATATTTACTGTTACTCCCGATGGCGTGCTTTGGCTTAGCGTGGGCAAGTGCTTTAACCATGCCCTATTCCATGCTATCTGATGTGTTACCCATGAAAGATACCGGAATTTACATGGGGATTTTTAATGCCTTTATTGTCATTCCTCAAATCATAGCTGCCCTTGGCCTCGGGTGGGTCATGGAAAACCTTTTAGGAAATAATCGAATTTTCGCCCTAGTCGTCGGTGGTATTTCAATGGCCCTTGCTGCGGTACTGGTGCAGTGGGTAAAAGATGTTGCGAAAGAACAACAAACGTCTGGCAAAACTCCCAAGCCTCAATTAGCAACAGAAGGTTCAGAGAGTGGTAGTTAATTTCAGTTTTGTAGTCAATTTTACTGCCATTTGTGTCACGTTTCTGGAAAATAATAAAATGTCAGAAATTAATCACAATCAAAGATTGCTTCTAGGGTTCCGATTGCGCTTCTAGCGCAGTGACTGGTCCGAGAGAAGCACGCACTCAAAAAAGAGATAGCGACACGGCGGGACAAAAGCCCGGGAGGTCTCAACAACAGTGGTTACTGTTAAGAGGTCTCCTTTTTTTTTGTATTTTTTAGGAGAGAAAATTGATCAATGAGTGAGCAAAATCAATCTAGCGAAGCTAATCAGGCGTTAGATAAAGAAAGTCAGCTACCGTTAACCGGATGGCAGCAAGAAGTCTCGCAGGGCTTAGATTATGGCTTAGAAGCAGCAGACAGTATTCGCGATCGCAGCATTTCTACCTTTTCGCGCGGTGAACTGCCTCACTATGCCGGTATTAATACCTTCCTCAAAGCCCCTTATGTCGAAGATGTTAAACAAGTCGGCAATTATGATGTTGCCATTGTCGGCGTTCCCCATGATTCTGGAACGACCTACCGTCCGGGGACGCGATTTGGTCCCCAAGGCATCCGCAAAATTTCCGCCCTTTATACCCCCTACAACTTTGAACTAGGGGTTGATTTAAGAGAACAAATTACCCTCTGTGATGTCGGCGATATCTTCACCATTCCCGGGAATAACGAAAAGTCCTTTGACCAGATTTCTAAAGGGATTGCCCACATTTTCCAATCCGGTGCCTTACCAATCATTCTCGGAGGCGATCATTCCATTGGCTTTCCTACGGTGCGTGGCGTTTGTCGTCATTTAGGAGATCAAAAAGTCGGAATTATTCACTTTGATCGCCATGTCGATACTCAAGAAAGTGACCTTGATGAACGAATGCACACTTGCCCTTGGTTCCACGCCACCAATATTAAAAATGCCCCTGCTAAAAATCTTGTTCAACTGGGAATTGGCGGTTGGCAAGTCCCGCGTCAAGGCGTAAAAGTTTGTCGAGAACGCCAAACCAATATTCTCACCGTTACTGATATTACAGAAATGGGTTTAGATGCTGCGGTAGAGTTTGCCCTGGAACGCGCCCTCGATGGCACTGATTGTGTTTATATCAGCTTTGATATTGATTGCATTGATGCCGGTTTTGTCCCGGGAACCGGATGGCCTGAACCGGGTGGACTCTTACCCCGAGAAGCACTTTATTTATTAGGAAAAATTGTGCAGCAAGCCCCCGTTTGTGGACTGGAAGTCGTCGAAGTTTCACCTCCTTATGATGTCAGTGATATGACCGCTTTGATGGCAACCCGAGTCATCTGCGATACGATGGCACATCTTGTCCTTTCAGAACAACTACCGCGTCAAGAAAAGCCCAGTTATATCCATGAAGAAGCCCAAGCCACAGCCGATTATTGGCAGTAAATAAAGGAGACCGGTGAATGCACGAAACGGATATGACAAAAGCACTTGTTCAAACGGTTCATGAGTGGTGGCAAAACCAACCCGTTCCCCCCAAAATACAGAAAATTCATCTCCTGGTTGGGGAGTTTACTTGTGTCGAACCCATCAGTCTGCAATTTGCCTTTGAGGTACAAACTCAAAATACTTTTTTAGCCGGAGTGGAACTCGTTATTAAACAGAGTCCGTTGATTGCCTATTGCCATCCTTGTCAACAAGAATATTTTCCGAAATTGGGTCAAGAATATGCCTGTCCGAATTGTTATTCGCCAATGGAAGATATTCGTTCCGGTAGAGAACTAAAAATTGATCATATCGAGTACACCACAGCAGAATCTGTCGCTGTTCAATAATGAATGTCTTGCCAGTGAGAAAGCTATGCACCAAACCTTTGACGCTGCCTTAGGGGTAAACCTCCTTCACGCCAATCAAACTGAAGCCGACCATAACCGAGAACATTTTGATGCGTGGGGCATCACTTGTCTCAATGTTATGAGTAGTCCCGGCGCTGGAAAAACGGTTTTGTTAGAAAAAACCCTTTCTGTTTTGTCCGCTCAACTCAAGCTTGCTGTCATTGAAGGGGATATGACAACCGAATTAGATGCCGAACGACTCCGCCAATACGGCGTTCCGATTATTGCTATTAATACCGGACGGTCTTGTCATCTCGATGCAAAAATGGTTGCCGGTGGCTTGCATCAACTCCAGGAACAATATCATCCCCCCGAATTTGATTTAATTTTTGTGGAAAATGTGGGGAATTTAGTTTGTCCGGCGGAATTTGAAGTGGGAGAACACAGGAAAGTCGCCTTACTCAGTGTGACAGAAGGAGAAGATAAACCGCTGAAATATCCAGTGATGTTTCAAGAAGCAGACTGTCTTTTAGTTACCAAAATGGACTTAGCCCCTCATTTAGAAATTGACCTGAAACGAATTGAAGCCAATGTCCGACAAATGAACCCCAATGTCACAATTATTCCTGTTTCTGCGAAAACTGGAGAAGGGCTAAATCTTTGGTTGGATTGGGTGCAACAACAAGTTGCCCAAAAAGTTGTCGTTAGTCATTAAAAAGGAAGCGGAATGAAGTTACCAAAATTACTGACACAGTTTGGTTTATTTTGTTTAAGTTTAGTTTTAGTCGTTAGTTGCAATACAGGCAATAATCCACCAGGTACAGAGGATAGCAGTGGGGGGGAAGCCAGTAGTGAACCGGTTGTCCTCGGTTATAGTAATTGGGCGGGTTGGTGGCCCTGGGCGATCGCGCAAGAAGAAGGATTATTTGAAAAAAATGGGGCAAATGTTCGCTTGCAATGGTTTGATGGGTACCTTGCTTCTATGGAAGCTCTAGCAGCAGGACAACTGGATGCGAATTGTCAAACTTTGAACGACACGGTTTCTTTTGTGGCAGATGCGGTGAATGGCGAAGTCGCCGTTTTAGTCAATGATAATTCCGCCGGGAATGACAAGATTATTGCTGCCGAAGAAATTCAATCGGTTTCCCAATTAGCGGGAAAAGATGTTGCCGTTGAAGCCGGTGTGGTTGACGATTTTCTGCTGACCCTGGCTTTAGAAGAAGAAGGGATGTCGCGTAGTGATGTCAATATTGTTGACTTAGAAACGGGTGCTGCTGCGGCTGCGTTTGCTGCGGGAAAAGTGGATGCGGTCGGTGCCTTTCCACCGTTTTGGTTAACCGCACTCAAGCGAGAAGGCAGTCACGAATTAATTAGTTCGGCTGCGTTTCCCGGGGCAATTCCTGACTTACTCGTTACCAGTCAAAAGCTGATTGATGAACGTCCGGATCAGGTGCAAGCCTTGGTGAATACCTGGTTTGAT
>CAZAYV010000144.1:0-9844 GCA_964489465.1 uncultured Dactylococcopsis sp.
GATTGGCTAAAAAGCATATCATACCTTCGTTACATCTCCCTTGTCATCCCTTGAGCTCGAAGACAAAATCAGTTGCGAGGGGAGGAAACTTTTGTCGCTGTTCCAAAGTTCCGTTATAGATCAAATCATTTAAGCGGGCGGCGGGAATCGAACCCGCATCATCAGCTTGGAAGGCTGAGGTTTTACCACTAAACTACGCCCGCGCCCTTTTTATTCGCCCTACTAGGTTAGCACAACCAATTGTCCTTAGCAAGCCTTCGGAAAAATTGGTTATAGTATGGCTGCAATTCCTCTCTCACAGGGGCTGACCTAAGATGATTGAATCCTATTATTGGCAAGACCAAGTTTTCCCTTGGTATCATTATCGAGAGCTATCCTCAACGAATCAAACGGCTTGGCAACTCTTGCAGAAGGGACACTCTTCTCCTTTGATTGTCACGGCTGACCAACAAACTGCAGGCAAAGGACAATGGGGAAGGCAATGGAAATCAGCAGCAGGGGGACTTTATTTATCTTTATTAATCACCCCAGAGATGACAGTCGAACAAACGTCTCATTTCACAATTGCTAGTGTATTTGGGGTGACAGAACTTCTCTGGTGCTATCAAATTCCAATGCAAATTAAATGGTTAAATGATATTTTCTTAGAGCGAAAAAAATTAGGAGGGGTTTTAACAGAAACTCGCATTCACAATCAGCAACTGAAAGCCGTTGTAATTGGTATTGGCGTTAATTGGAGTAATCAGGTTCCTGAAATAGGAATAGCCTTAAAAGATTATTTAAATGAAAATAAAATCACAGCAACTCTTAATTTACCTCCCCGTTTCAAGCAGGAGCTTATAGTTTCCTATTTACCAGCGCAGCTAACAAATTTAAAAGATTTAAAGTATATTGTTCTTGCTGGCTTACTGTGGGGTTACCAGTGTTACTCTCGAAACGGACTAAGGGAAATTTTACCTCGATATGAAGCGCGACTTCTCAGCTAAGGCTACCTTTAGATCCTTATGCGACGAAACGAACAGGGATCTACTATAATAGGCTGTGCTGTTGTGTCAGTTTTAGTAGTATCTCTAGACGAGGCAGCCTTCTTGCTCGGTTCTGTGAACCAGCGTTTTTCGTTTTTCACTGTTTGTTATTGCTTATTTAATATGTCCTCCTCTTCAGAAAAAAACAATCAACAAAGTGCTTCTAGTCTAAAGGATATTCGGGCTACGCGCATTCAAAAAGCAGAAGCCCTAAAAGAAGAAGGACTCAATCCCTTTGGCTATAAGTGGGAAATTACCCATCATGCAGGAGAATTGCAGCAGCAGTATGTTGACTTAGAAAATGGAGAAGAAGTGGCAGTGGAAGTTTCAATTGCAGGACGAATTACTGCCCGTCGTGTTTTTGGAAAACTCGCCTTTTTTACATTACAAGATGAAACAGGGACGATTCAACTTTACTTAGATAAAAAGCGCATTACTGCTGCAATGCCTCATCTGGATAATGCGTTTAATCTGCTGAAAAAGCAAACCGATGCGGGTGATTTTTTAGGGGTTAAAGGAACGCTTAAGCGCACAGAAAAGGGAGAACTATCAGTCAATGTTAGTGAATATGATATTCTGACTAAATCGTTACTGCCGCTTCCCGATAAATGGCATGGCTTAACAGATACAGAAAAACGGTATCGTCAGCGCTATGTGGACTTAATTGTTAACCCAAATGTGCGGGAAACATTTCGGAAACGAGCCAAAATTATTGCTGCAATTCGGCGCTATTTGGAAGGCAATGATTTCTTAGAAATTGAAACTCCGGTTTTACAAGCAGAAGCGGGGGGGGCAGATGCGCGTCCGTTTGTCACCTATCATAATACTTTGGAGATGGATTTGTATCTGAGAATTGCCACCGAACTCCATCTCAAGCGCTTAATTGTAGGTGGATTTGAACGGGTTTTTGAACTCGGTCGCATCTTCAGGAACGAAGGCATTTCAACTCGTCATAACCCCGAGTTTACTTCGATTGAAGTGTATCAAGCTTATGCCGATTATTATGACATGATGACCCTTACCGAAAATATCATCACCTGTGCTGCAAATGAAGTGTTGGGGTCATTAATTTTGTATTATCAGGGAGAAACGATTGATTTAAATTCGCCTTGGAGACGGGCAACTATGCACGAATTAATTCAAGAAAAAACAGGGATTAATTTTAATCAGTTTCGTGAGTTTGCTGAAGCCAAAAAAATAGTAGAAGAAGTAGGAATTAATGTGCCAGAAGAGTGTCAATCGTTAGGAAAACTCTTAAATGAAGTTTTTGAACAAAAGGTAGAAGAAACTTTAATTCAGCCGACATTTGTTCTAGATTTTCCTAAGGAAATTTCTCCTTTAGCGAAGCCTCACCGTTCTAAGGAAGGATTAGTGGAACGGTTTGAGTTATTTGTTGCGGGACGAGAAATGGCAAATAGTTTTTCGGAGTTAACCGATCCCATTGATCAACGGGAACGTTTGGAATTACAAGCCGCGAAGAAAGCAGCTGGGGATTTAGAAGCTCATAATGTGGATGAAGATTTCTTGACCGCTTTGGAATATGGAATGCCCCCAACAGGAGGATTAGGGATTGGCATTGACCGTTTAGTCATGTTGTTAACGGATGCACCGAGTATTCGGGATGTGATTGCGTTTCCCTTGCTCAAAGGAATGACGAAAGCCAGTGCTGAGGAAGCAGAGGGCTAAATTTGTGCTGACAAGTACCAAGAACCCCCTGATTAAAAATATTCGTAAACTTCATCAGAGTAAGCATCGCAAAGTACAAGGTTTACTCTTACTGGAAGGAACGAATTTGCTCGAAGCTGCTTGTGAGGTTCACTATCCGCTAGAAACGGTTTGTTATACTGCCCACTGGCAAGAAAAACATCCTCAGTTGTGGGCTAAACTTGAGCAACAAGCACAGCGAATCGAGTTAGTATCGCCGGATGTTCTAAGCGCGATCGCGCTGACTAAAACGCCAGATGGCATTATGGCTGTTGCTTCACGTTCGTTTCAACCCACTGTCGATCTTGCCAGCATCCAATTAGGGCTAATGGTTGAACAACTGCAAGACCCGGGCAATATGGGAACGATTATTCGCACAGCTGCTGCTGCCGGTGTTGATTATCTCTGGGCGACGGCAGATAGTGTGGAATTTGATCATCCGAAAGTATTACGGGCATCGGTAGGGACCTGGCTTCGCATGCCGATGGCAGTGGCAACGGATATTCAGTCTTTGCTTGCACAATTCCCTGGACAGGTCGTGGCGACGGTTCCGACGGCCGAGAAAACCTATTGGGAAGTGGACTGGCAAAAACCGACGCTGATCTTACTGGGAAATGAGGGCGCGGGTTTATCCTCAGAACTAGCTACTCTAGCGGATGAATGGGTAAAAATTCCGTTAGAAGGTGGCGTTGAATCTTTAAATGTCGCGATCGCGGCTTCTCTCCTTTTATACGAAGCAAAACGACAAAGATGGGAAGAGGGGAAGCTAGCGTAAGGAAGAGAGTTACTTCACTACTAGTTGATCCGTACTTTGCACTTCCAGGGGCTAACAAACTGTATTGCCAATAAGTGAGGATATCATCTGCTTTACAGTTGCCGTGATTTGTCAAGCTTGGTTTGTAATTATTTACATCTTAGTTGAGCGAAGAGGTTGTTTCTCTTGCCTGATTTGGAAACCGGAAACTTTAATGGGTAACGTTTTAATGGAGGTTTCAGCCCTTTTCCTAGAAAATTAGTTACAAGTTCAACCCATCTAACGGTAGTGTAACCAAAATGAAGATTCTGATCAAGCAGGATGTCACTCTAATCCAGGAAGTTCGTTTTCTGTTAAGAAAAATGAAGGACTCGGATTAATAAGACATTATGATATTAAAGCATTCAACCACTGAAAAATACCTATCCAAGATCGCAGGGCATTTCAGGAGACCAACCCATAGATTGATCTTCATAGCCTTACTAAGGCAAGATAGAAAATAATAAATAAAAAATTGGGAATTGCAATAAAAGGAACATGACTAGTAACACCGAAAACCAAACTGAAAATCAAAACCCTAACGTCAGTCAAGAATCCACATTAAACATCATGCGCAACTTCTCCCAAACCTATGCCAAGCGCACTGGGACGTATTTCTGCGCTGATTTATCCGTCACTTCTGTGGTAATTGAAGGACTAGCGAAACATAAAGAGGAACTCGGTGCACCCTTGTGTCCTTGTCGCCATTATGAAGATAAAGAAGCGGAAGCAAAACATGGCTATTGGAACTGTCCTTGTGTCCCCATGCGGGAACGGAAAGAATGCCACTGTATGCTCTTTTTAACGGAAGATCACGACTTCGCCGGAGACAAACAAGACATTGACCTCGACTACATCAAAGAAGTTCGTGAAAGCATGGGATAAGCCATTTATCCTGACTGATTATGCCATCATCTTCCTTTTGGCAAGGCATCACAGAATTTAATGAGCAACAGTTCTATGCGTGTCACGATACCTTTGAGGAGCTGTGGATGGAAGCAGAGGTATTTGACCGCGACTTCTATCAGGGACTGTTGCAAATTGCTGTTGGCTGCTACCATCTCAGTAATTCTAACTGGCGAGGGGCAGTCATTTTATTAGGGGAAGGAACTGGACGCTTGGAGAAGTATGAACCGGTTTATTCAGAAATTGATGTCACCCAACTCATTGAGCAAAGTTGTGATCTCCTCGACGCCTTACAAGACATTGAACAAGAAGATATTGGCACTTGGGTGGATCATCTCCAAGCAACCACTTTACCCAAAATTGTTACCGTCGAAAGGGAAAATCATGATTCCTAAAATTACCGATTCCCGGGCATGGGAACAAGCGCAAATGCTGATGCAACCGGCTTATATTCGAGTGGTTGATAATTTACGCAAAGCTCTAGAGGAATCAGCTTGGCGAGAAAGCTATCAAGAAGTCCAAACCCCGATTCCCGGTTATGAATTGTGTTTAAGTTCTCAGGATCAAGAAATTAAAGTTAATTTATGGGAATTATGCTTTGAGGTCTGTTTTCAAGACTATCAACGAGGCAGTGTTCCCATTGATTCAGAATTAAACGTTGAAGTAGATACCTCTCTCTTAGACCCAGAAACAGGGGAAGTGGACTGGGAAAAATTAGATGCCAAAGCCAAACAACAAGTGGAACAATTATTTGCAAGCTTAAAACAGTAGAGGAACATGAGTCATCATTCGGAACAAAAACAAATTGCCCGTCAACAGGTAGGCATTTATAAACACGCCCACAGTGGAATGATTACATTAACCGGAGAAGACCGTTTACAGTTTCTCCATAATCAAACGACGAATGAGATTAAAAGCCTAAAACCCGGTCAAGGTTGCCAAGCCGTTTTTGTGAATGCCACGGGTCGCACTCTCGATCTTGCGACCGTTTATGTAACGGAAGAAACGGTTTTACTAGTGGTTTCGGCGAAGCGGACGCAATTTTTAATGGAATGGCTCGATCAGTATTTGTTCCCGATGGATCGCGTCACTTTGAATAACGTTTCTGAGACTTATACCCTCTACACCCTTATGGGAGACAAAAGCCCAGCCTTGATGCAAAGGTTAGGAGTTGAGATGGTTTTAGAACAACCTTTTGCCACTCATCAAATGATAACGATTCATGAGATGCCAGTGCGTCTTGCCGTGGGAACCGAAATCGCTCTTCCGGGCTATACTTGGATCGTTGCTCCTGAACACGCCTCCGTGCTGCAAGAGACTCTAACTAATGCCGGTGCCATTCCCATTTCTCAAACAGTTTGGGATGAACTAACTTTAGAACAAGGCAGACCTTTACCAGACTATGAATTAACAGAAGACTATAATCCCCTCGAAGCCGGACTCTGGGAAGCCATTTCCTTTGATAAAGGCTGTTACATTGGTCAAGAAACGATCGCGCGCCTCAATACTTATCAAGGGGTCAAACAACGGTTGTGGGGACTGCGCTTATCACAACGGGTTGACCCTGATACACCGATTACTCTCGACGGGAAAAAGGTGGGAAAACTAACGCGAGTTTTGGAAACAGAAGAAGGAGTGAAAGGCTTAGGTTATATTCGCACCAAAGCTGGGGGAGAAGGGTTAAAAGTAGCAATTGGAGATGCGGAAGCAGAAGTCATCGCTGTTCCCTTTCTCACTCATCAGTAATCGTTCGGGATCAGTCGTCGCACCTTAGCAAGACAGCAGACAGATCCTCCAACGGAGGTCCTCCAGTTGGAGTGAGTTTGTGCGGAGATGCCTTTAGCAGCGATTGATCAAGGAAGTAATTAAAGCACTCCCTTAGAACTGGGAACTTGACCACAGCGACGGGGATCGAGTTCCACTGCAGCCCGACACGCCCTGGCAAATGCCTTAAAGGTGGCTTCGATAATGTGGTGAGAGTTAATTCCATCTAGCTGACGAATATGCAAAGTGATTTGGCTATGATTAACCACAGCAACAAAAAATTCTCTCACCAGTTGCGTGTCATACGTTCCCACGCGTTGCGTTGGAATTTCTAAGCCATAGCTAAGATGAGGACGACCCGAAAAATCTAACGCCACTTGAATCAAGGCTTCATCAAGAGGAGCAACAAAATGACCAAAGCGGTGAATCCCTTTCCGATCTGATAAGGCTTGAGCAAAAGCTTGACCGAGGGTAATGCCAACATCTTCGTTGGTATGATGATCATCAATTTCGATGTCTCCTGTGGCTTGAACTTCCAAGTCAAACAAGCCATGAGATGCCAGTTGATGAAGCATGTGGTCAAGAAACGGAATGCCAGTGTTCGCTTGACACTTCCCTTCTCCATCTAAATTTAAAGTAACAGCAACATCGGTTTCTCCTGTGGTCCGGGAAACCGATGACGTGCGAGGCGTTAATGAAGCGTTAGAAACAGGACGCTCAGAAAGTTGCATGATCTAAATTAAACCTAAAAACAAAAAATAACTAAGGACAAATGACAAAGAAATTACATCCCCATAATGTTATATCCAGAATCGACGTATAAAACTTGTCCAGTAATCCCACTGGCGAGATCGCTACATAAGAAAGTGGCAGCATTGCCAACTTCTGTTTGCGTAACGGTTCGTTTGAGGGGGGCGACTTCTTCGACATGACGAATCATATCTAAAATCCCTCCCACCGCAGAAGAAGCCAACGTCCGAATCGGTCCAGCAGAAATTGCATTCACCCGAATATTTTGTTCCCCTAGTTCCGCTGCAAGATAACGCATACTCATTTCTAAGCCCGATTTAGCAACTCCCATCACATTGTAGTTAGGAACCACTCGTTCTCCCCCCAGATAAGTCAGGGTGACAATACTCCCCCCATCGGTCATTAGGGGTTTTGCGGCTTGCGCTAACCGGGTTAAGGAATAGGTGCTAATGTCTAGGGCTTGCTTAAATCCTTCGCGGGAAGTTTTGCTAAACCCCCCAGAGAGTTCTTCTTTTCCGGCAAAGGCTAAGCAGTGGATGAGAATGTCGAGTTTTCCCCATTTTTCAGCCACAGCTTGGAAGGTTTCGTCAATTTGCGTATCATCCTGAACGTTACAGGGGACAAATAAACTGGGGTTGAGGGGAGACACCAATTCTCTGACTTTTTTTTCAAATTTTCCCCGATCATCGGGCAGATAAGTGACTCCCATTTCTGCGCCTGCTTGATGAAGTTGCTGGGCAATTCCCCACGCGATCGAGCGATTATTAGCAATCCCTGTAACAAGGGCTTTCTTCTGACTTAAATCCAGCATTGATGGTTAGGTGTAAGTTACAGCCATTCTAGATTATCAAACAACTGAACCTTAATCATCAGAGACGAGACAAGGAAAGCAAATGTACTAGACGGGAGAGAGGGAGTGGTATTTGATAATCCGTTGACCTTATCTTCTCCCTTTCTCCTCCAACAGCTGACAAGCCTTACACTTCCGCAGGAGGGCACTCATTGAGTTCGTTATCTGCATCCATTGGGGCAACTTGCTGGGCTTTACGGTCACTGCCATGAACTTTTTCATACAACATGCCATGGGTATGACCATTGCCATTGCGAGGTTGGATTACACCATATCCCCCATGATTTCGTTGGTAAATCACGTTGATTTCATTCGTTTCTTGATTGCAGAACACATAAAAGTCATGATCCACCAGCTGGAGTTGCTCTTTTGCCTCCATTACGCTCATGGCAGGCATCGCAAAATATTTGACCCGAACAACATCTTCAGGAAGTTCTGGGGCGCGATCATTCACTAAATTTTCGTCAACCGGTTGAGGGGCAACGGTTTCTGCTGTTTTTGGACTGTCGTGCGTTTTTTTGTGCAGATGTTTTTCTTTATATTTACGAAGCTGACGGGCAATTTTATCAGCCACTAAATCAATGCTGGCGTATAAATCTCCACTTTGTTCTTGCGCTCGAATCACTTTCCCGTTAGCGTGAACGGTGACTTCTGCTTTCGTGCGATCACTGACGCGAGAATTAGGGGCGACTGATAAATGGACATCCACTTTTGAGGTGATTTGTTGGAAGTGTTTGACTGCATTTTCCAGTTTTTCTTCAACATAATTGCGGATGGCTTCAGTTACTTCAATGTTATTGCCCTGAATCAAAAGCTTCATTGTTAGTTACTCCATCTTCTAACATTTTTTAATTGATTAATCTTCTTTCCCAAATTGGCTTTGGGCTAAGAAGATCATTGTATCTTCAATGACACTAAGCAAGCAATTAGGCTTAATTTTTAATTAAGAAATCCTTGGTGGATTGGCATAAATTTCCGCTGGACTGTTTGCCGATTTGCTAATAACAGTTTTTTTCGGATGATAGCGTTGCTAAATCGTAAAAAGCACCAACATTTTTCCTTCTCTTTAAGTTCCTTATAATTGAGGTAAACTTTTTATCAAGTGAAGGGATTTGTTGATGATAAAGGATATCTCCTCCCTTGTCCTGTCTTTTCTGCTTCTACCCTAACACTTTGTATTCTGATTAACGATCAGGTCTGATGTGCTTTTTAATGGTTGTTAACATTTCTTGGTATTATTGAGAAAAATGAAGGAAGTTTGATCAAATTGAAACGCTTTTGTTGTTTAAAGCAGCAAGGAATTGTGCCCTATACAGTAGCCTGGCAGCAGCAGCGATCGCTGATTAATGAGCGCTTGCATAATCCTGACCTTGACGATGTTCTCCTCTTACTAGAACATCCACCGGTCTATACCCTGGGGACCGGTGCAACGGAACAATACCTTAAATTTGACCCGGCAAACAGTACAGTGCCTTTATATCGCACAGAACGAGGCGGAGAAGTCACTTATCATTGTCCGGGTCAACTGGTGGGATATCCCATTTTGAACCTACGCTATTATCGCTGTGACTTGCACTGGTATCTACGACAACTGGAAACAGTCTTAATTCACACCCTCGCAGACTACGGTTTAACTGCTGAACGCGAAGCGGGATTAACGGGCGTCTGGGTGGAAGGGGCAAAAGTGGGCGCGATTGGAATTAAAGCTAAACGATGGCTCACCATGCACGGCTTTTCCTTAAATGTCTGTCCTGATCTGAGTGGATTTTCTCAAATTGTCCCTTGTGGCATTCGCGATCGCGCCGTGGGCAGTCTCCAACAATTTCGCCCGGAGATTACTTTATCCGATGTCCGCGTAACCCTCATCCGCCACTTTGCAGAAGTGTTTGCTGTAGAACTTTATGAATGAAAGGTCAGCACTCACCCGGAAGCGACTACCAAGATAGAAAGAGTGTGTGTGTGAACAGTGAAAGCCAGCAGTGGCAATTATTCTCGGCATCTAATCAAATTCCAGCATCAACTTTTGACAATCAGATAAGTACCGGAGCCAAT
>CAZAYV010000145.1:0-9795 GCA_964489465.1 uncultured Dactylococcopsis sp.
AACGGAACGCGCACAACTTCCCCTTAGACTTAGCGGCAGGTGAAGCGACTCCCGTGGCGATGCAAGCTCCTGAAATCAACGGCTAATCTTTACTCCTAGCTAACTGATTTAGCCCTCTCCGGAAGGAGGGGGTTTTTCAGGTTTAAAAAGCAAGGGCGATCATATCATGTCAAACGCTAAGCCATTGAGCGATCTGATGCTATCTCTTATTTGGCAGGAATAAACTCAGTTCTTACAAATACTTTTCCAAAAATACTTTTAATTTCTCTTTGGTTTGAGGAGGTGCTTTATCCAATGGCGTTAAAATTGCATATTTCAGTGCTGAATGAGCTTCAGAAACGGGTGGATTTTCATTAATCCGACGCACGGCTTCTTTGATAACCTTTTGTGCATTTACGGCGTTCTTTTTCAGATATGCAATCACCATCTCAACCGTGACGCTACCATGGTCATCGTGCCAACAATCATAGTCGGTTACTAACGCAAGCGTTCCATAAGCAATTTCGGCTTCTCGGGCAAGTTTCGCTTCCGGCAAGTTGGTCATCCCGACCACTGCTGCCCCCCAACTCCGGTAGAGATAAGATTCCGCTTTTGTCGAAAAGGCAGGTCCTTCCATACAAACATAAGTTCCACCGCGATGAGGCGTGACATTTTCTAACTCCAGATAGGAAATGGAATCATAGAGAATATCTCCTAATTTTTCACACACTGGATCGCCAAAGCCAATGTGCGCCACGATTCCATCACCAAAAAAAGTATTAACGCGATCGCGCGTGCGATCAATAAATTGATCGGGAATCACCATATCTAGGGGTTTAACCTGTTCCTTAAGAGAGCCGACAGCAGAAGCAGAAATGATATATTCTACTCCTAGTTGCTTCATGGCGTGGATATTTGCCCGAAAGGGTAACTCTGTGGGCAGTAAGTGGTGATTGCGTCCATGGCGGGCGAGAAACGCCACTCGAGTTCCTTCTAAGGTGCCAATAATAAAGGCATCGGAGGGATCGCCAAAAGGGGTTTGTAACTGGACTTCTTCAACATCTTGTAGGGCTTCCATTTGATAGAGTCCACTACCGCCGATTACACCAATTTTTGCTTGCGCCATGACTGAGTTTTTTGAGTGCAGAATAGTACATTAAGTTATTTTAGGAGACTCAGTGATCACTTACCAGTTAGCAGTGAAGCAATTAGGAAAGAGGAAACTAGACTCATCCCTTACTTTTAATTGTTCCTGATGACGAATAACAAAACCTATAATTATGCAAAAACAAGACCAATTACGTTCAACTCTCCAACGCTTGGATAACGCAAGTTACAAAGCCTATAAAGACATTAAAGGGCGTTATGATTTTCTTGATTTCACTTTGATCATTGACTACGTCCAAGGCGACCCTTTTGCCTCTCCCTCACAGTTGCGAGTGCAAATTCCCCAATCCATTGCTGGATTTCCCGAGTTTCTCTATCAGTCTCCCAGTCGGGAAATCGCCTTGCGGGATTATCTTACACGCCAATTTCGCCAAGTTGCCGGAAAGATGAGTTCGTCACGGGGAACGGGAAAAAGTGGTTTAATTGCGATTACAAATGTGGGACAAGAAATTATCGAGCGTAGTTCGGTTCTGGTGGATGAAGAAAGAGTAGAAGTGCGCTTTATTGTTGGCTTACCCGCGAAAGGACGCCGCATTTTAGGTCGTCAAGCGGCAGCAATGTTATGTGAGGATATTCCAGAAATTGTGGATCAAGCCCTGATCTATCAATCTTTAAGTCCAAAAGCCATTCGTCATCATGTGGAAACCGCTGAAGATGCCGATTGGTTGCGGGCACAGTTAGCGCAACGGAATTTAACGGCATTTGTTCCCAATGGCGCAATTTTACCGCGTCGTAGTGGAGTGGATGATCGTCCGTTAGCGGATAAAAATGTCGTTCCTTTTCAGTCGCCACCGGAGTTAAGTGTCAGTTTCGATTGTCCCAATCGCGGAACCGTTGAAGGCATGGGCATTCCCGAAGGCATTACGTTAATTGTCGGCGGCGGTTATCATGGCAAATCCACGTTATTACAGGCGTTGGAATTGGGAGTTTATAATCATATTCCCGATGATGGACGGGAATTAGTGGTAACGAACCCTGATGCAGTGAAGATTCGCGCCGAAGATGGTAGAAATGTGGTTGGGGTCGATATTTCTCCGTTTATTAATCAGTTACCCCAAGGGCGATCCACTACTGATTTTTCGAGTACGAACGCCAGTGGTAGTACCTCGCAAGCGGCAAATATTATTGAGGCGTTAGAAGCAGGCGCAAAAGTGTTATTGGTAGATGAAGATACAACGGCGACCAATTTCATGATTCGTGACCATCGGATGCAGCAGTTAATTAGTAAAGAGAAAGAACCGATTACGCCGTTTATTGATAAGATTCAACAGCTTGATCAGGATTATCAAGTTTCGACCATTCTTGTGATGGGAGGCAGTGGCGATTATTTTGATATGGCAGATACCGTAATCGCGATGGAGAATTTTCAGCCTTATGAAGTGACGGAAAAAGCGAAGTTAATTGCCCAAGAAAATCGCACCGAACGCGCTGCCGAAGGGGGAAAAAGTTTCGGGAAAATTACGCCTCGGATTCCTCTTGCCGATAGCATTGATCCCAGTCGGGGCAAAAAAGATGTGAATGTGAAAGTACGGGATGACGATGAGGTTTCCTTTGGCAATGAAGAGATTGATCTGGCAGCGGTGGAACAGTTAGTGGATAAGGGGCAACTGCGCGCGATCGCGGCAGCAATTGTTTATGCCAAGAAACAGTATTTAGATGGCAAGCGCCCTCTCCCTGAAATTTTAGACTTAGTTTTAGCTGATATCGAAGAGAAAGGATTAGATATTGTTACCCCTTCCCCGCAACACGATTTAGCTTATTTCCGACGGTTTGAACTGGCAGCGGCTTTGAATCGCTTACGCACCTTAAAGGTTTGTCAATTTTGTAGAAAGGACATGACCACAGAAAAGTAATTCATAAACTTCTTCCTAACATTGATGAATTTCACTCGCATTTACTAGCATAAAGCTCAAGAGTGGCTGATTGGTTAAGAACAGTAGCCAACCTGTAAACTATAAGCACAACCAACGATGTATTGGAACGATTAAGGTGAATTTAGACGTTTGGCCAGGAAAACCAACTCCTCTAGGTGCGACATGGGATGGTGAAGGTGTTAACTTTGCAATTTTTTCGGAAAATGCAACCGAAATTGAACTATGCTTATTCACGCTACAAGATCATGAAATCCGGCTTCCTTTAAAAGAAGTTCATAATTATGTTTGGCATGGTTATATTCCGGGATTGCAACCTGGACAACGTTACAACTACCGGGTTCATGGCGACTATCTCCCAAAACAAGGGCATCGGTTTAATCGCAAGAAGCTTTTACTGGATCCTTATGCCCAGGCGATTATGGGTGATATAGGCTATGGAGAAGAAACGTTTGCTTATCCTTGGGATGCGGAAGAAAAAGATTTAGCCTGTTCCAATATGGATGATAGTCATTTGATTCCCAAGTGTGTTGTTACAAATCCCTTTTTTGATTGGGAAGGAGACCAACTACTACAAATTCCTTGGCATGAAACTATTATCTACGAAGTTCATGTGAAAGGGTTTACCCAAAAACATCCTAAAATTCCGAAACATCTGCGGGGAACCTACGCCGGCTTAGCCCATCCCACCGCAATTAACCATCTTCAGTCTTTAGGGATTACAGCGGTGGAGTTATTACCCATCCATCATTTTTTAGCCTATCCTGGGCATCTGGTAAATAAAGGACTTCGGAATTATTGGGGATATGATTCGATTGGCTACTTTGCTCCTTATTCAGGATATAGTGCCGCCGGCAGTGGAGGGGAACAGATTAAAGAATTTAAAGGCATGGTTAAGGCCCTCCATCAAGCAGGGATTGAGGTGATTCTCGATGTTGTCTATAACCATACTGGAGAAGGCAACCATTTTGGACCAACCATTTGTTTTCGGGGAATTGATAATGCTGCTTATTACCGCTTAGTTGAAGACGACTTACGTTACTACATGGACTTTACTGGTTGTGGGAATTCTCTCAATGTCCGTCACCCACAAATTTTGAAGTTAATTATGGATAGCTTACGCTATTGGGTGCAAGAAATGCACGTGGATGGCTTCCGGTTTGATTTGGCGTCGGCGTTAGCACGAGAGTTATATGCCGTTAATAGTTTGGCTGCCTTTTTTGATATTATCCATCAAGATCCGGTTCTCTCGAATGTGAAATTAATTGCAGAACCGTGGGATTTGGGGGAAGGCGGCTATCAAGTCGGCAATTTTCCGTTACTCTGGTCAGAATGGAATGGGAAATATCGAGATACGGTACGAGACTTCTGGCACGGTGAAGAGAATACCTTGAGTGAATTTGCTTATCGGTTTACAGGCAGTTCAGACTTATATCAGGCAAATGGGAAACTCCCGCACGCTAGTATTAACTTTATTACTGCCCATGATGGCTTTACCTTGTGTGATTTGGTGAGTTACAACGAAAAACATAATCATGCTAATGGGGAAGATAACCATGATGGAGAAGATCATAATCGGTCTTGGAATTGTGGGGCGGAAGGAAGAACTGATGATCCAGACATTTTACGGCAGCGATCGCGCCAACAACGTAATTTTCTAACGACCCTCATGCTATCGCAAGGGGTTCCCATGGTACTCGGCGGTGATGAAATGGGACGGACTCAACAGGGGAACAATAATGCCTACTGCCAAGATAACGAACTCACTTGGTTTAATTGGGACTTATCGGCTGAAAACAAAGAATTACTAGCCTTTACCCAAGAATTAATTGCCTTTCGCCAGCAACATCCAGTTTTTCATCGTCGAAACTGGTTTCAAGGTCGTGCGATTCATGGCTCAGACGTTAGTGATTTAGGGTGGTATCATCCTGATGGGAGTTATTTAACTGAAGAACAATGGCTGGAAAATCAATTGACAAAAGCAATTACTGTATTTTTGAATGGAAAAGAATTATCTGCACCAGATCCTCGTGGAAAACGATTGCTAGATAATAGTTTCTTAATGTTTTTCAATAGTAATCATGAAGAAATGACTTTTACCCTACCCCAGGCGTTGCAACCCTGGTCTTGGCAAGCGGTTATTGATACTAATCAACCACGCTTATTATCAGGAGAAACAGTTTACACTGAAGAAGAAGAGATCCTTGTGAAAGCTTTTTCCTTACTGGTATTGAAAGCAGATTAGTCGTCAAACTCTCGATCACTTCAGTCAAAGATTACGCCTTTCTAAATCGCGGAAAGTGGCACGGAAGGCAACTGTGTTGGTTATTATAACCGTCAAACTTGCTGTTCTCGGGTGGCTTTAAAGAATGAAAATTATATATGATAAATTGGTTTAGGTTAATCATTTCTCTATTTTTCCTGTTATCCTTATCCAGTTGTACAACCAGGACACAACTCCATCAACTGTCTAATCCAACCGAAAACCAACAGCTTCTCCTCAGAAAAAGATTCGTTGGCAAACCCACCTCTGGCTTATTGATTATGGGTAAAGGATATGTTGATGGCGAAGCGAGAATTGCTTTGGTCTTAGATGGGAAGGTTTATAAAACCAGAGTCGTTTCAGGGAATGTTAAGTTTCAATGGCGAGAAAATTGGCGTGATCATCGCGCTATTCTGCGCTATCAACCCCTCTCTGTTACGGAAGGGAATATAAGATTTAGTGTAACTTTTATGGATTAAAACTCATGAAACGTTTCAAGTTACTTGTACCATCGCTGCTGTTAGCTTTTACAGTGATCATCACTCTTTTTTTCTCTAGTCAAACCTCTGTCATCGCTGAACAAGCGACAGTGATTGTGGATTTTTACTACAGCAAAACTTGTCCCCATTGCACAGCAGAAAAACCGCTACTAAATTATATTGAACAAAACAATGAAGGGGTAAAGGTTAACAGAATTGAAGTGAGTGAACAACCAGACATTTGGCAAAACTATTTACAAGAAAATAATATTCAAGCAACAGGTGTTCCGCGAACTGTGATCGGCGATCGCGCTTTTATTGGCTATAGCGAAGAGCAAGGAAAATTAGAATATAATCCCAGCTATAAAGCCTATATCGGCTATAAAAATCAAATCATTAACGCCATTGAAGAAGAACTGAACACCCCTCTCAATACTCCTGAAAGTCAAGATAAAGTACAAGAAGAAAAGTCAGTTTCTACTTTACCTTGGTCGGTCTTTTTTTTACCGCTTCTATACGCCATTAGCTATCCCCTCCTCAAAGGAAAACTATCAACTGCGCAACGTCAACGGTACTGGATTGGTGGATTATTAGGGATTACGTTCTTGAGTGTTTTTTCCTTTATCGTTTTAACACCTGACGCCGTTATTCAAAACCTTGCTGGAGGGTTACCCTTCCCTTTATTTGTCAGTATCATCGCCTTTGCTGACGGGTTTAATCCCTGTGCCTTCACCGTTTTAATTATCCTGCTTTCTCTGCTCACTTATACCAAGAGTAAAACGGATATGACCATTGTGGGATCGACCTTTATTTTGACCTCAGCGGTGATGTACTTTGGTTTTATTATGGCGATGGTCTTGGTGGGATCCTTCTTTTTAGAACAATATGGTCCAATTGCACTGGTTATTTTAGGCGCGATCGTAACCGCGGCTGGCATCATTAATATTAAAGATTACTTCTTCTTTAAGCAATCAATTTCGCTTTCTCTTTCCGAAAAACAACAGTTAACAATTACAAAAAAAGCAGGAGGAATTGCGAGACAATTGAATCGGGCTAAGGTTGAATCCAAGCAATTTTGGCTTGCTTTAGGGGCAACAATTTTGCTAGCCATTTTTGTGAATATTATTGAATTAGGGTGTACCGCAATTCTCCCTGTTGTTTACATGACAACTTTAGTCAATCACTGCACAACAAATGTCGGATTCTGTTATACCACTTGGACGGCTTTATATGCTTTGATTTATATTCTGCCACTCCTGGTAATTTTAGTGAGTTTTATCTATTCTTTCCAATCCTCTCGTTTAAATGAAGATCAAGGACGCATTTTGAAATTATTTTCTG
This sequence comes from uncultured Dactylococcopsis sp., assembly GCA_964489465.1. Classification (GTDB taxonomy): domain Bacteria; phylum Cyanobacteriota; class Cyanobacteriia; order Cyanobacteriales; family Rubidibacteraceae; genus Halothece. The sequence goes on from CAZAYV010000145.1 coordinate 7,101, forward strand.
GTGTATTTATGCTGTTATTTGGCTTAATTATGTTAATCAAACCGCAGTTATTAATGCTGGGTTAAATCAATTATTGTCCTTAAGGATTAGCAATAATTTTAATGAGCCATCTCACTAAAATCATTAGAAGTAAATAAACAATCATGGCAAAGAGAATGTTAATGTCAAAAACATTATTGCCACCATTAAACTCTATCGTCCCAAACAAATTAGAAAAGGGAACGGAAAAAGGTTCAGAAAGGCGATAAATAAAACTAGCAAAAATGTTCTCACGATTAGCCCCAGTCACTAACAGGAGAAATCTTAATCCTAATAATATTTCCAAGGCACCCACTAAGTAAGATACACTTTGACTAAATTTCCGAGAAATCGTAATTCTTTGCGCTTTTTGGATCTTTTTTTCTTGTTGAATTAAACGTTCTGCTTCTGCCTCCTGCTCAGGTGAGATATTAGAGCCAGCTTTTGTGTCTTTGTTTTGATGTGTCTCATTGAGATTATCGGGTTCTTGTTCGTGTTTTGGATCATTAGAATGAGTCATAATCGTTAATTTCAACTTGAACTGCTTCAATATTCCTCAGTTTGATGAGAGGATTACTTGAATTTTAATCTTTAGCTTGTTCAGAATTCCACTGATCATGATTAAAGTCAATGAAAAATAGAGAACAATTGAAATTATTGCTAAAGAGTCGTTAAATCGAGACTCAGCATTTGAGCCTCCGTTTTTTACGAGCAATAATAGATAGGATAGAGAGTGCATCAGTTGTCAATCAGCATCATCATCTAAACAATGTCAATTCTCAGACTCGAAAAAATTAGTAAAACTTATGCCACTGGAGAAGTTCTCAAGGATGTTAATTGGGAAGTCAAAGCTGGAGAACGGCTTGGACTCGTCGGGGTAAATGGTGCGGGAAAAACCACCCAACTCAAAATGATCATGGGGGAAACCGAACCAACCACTGGGGAAATCATTCGTCCAGCAACATTGAAAATTAGTTGTTTAAGTCAAGAATTTGATATTGATCCCGGGTTGACCGTTAGACAAGAGTTATGGCGAGTCTTCAAACAAGCCAATGCAATCCAGAAAAATCTGGAAAAAGTGCAGCAACAAATGGAAACCGCAGACCCAGAGGAACTCGATAAACTGATTCGGAAACTGGATCGCTATCAGCAAGAATTTGAAGCCCAAGATGGTTATCAACTCGATACTAAAATCAGTTGTTTATTGCCCGAATTAGGTTTTGTCCCCGAAGACGGCGATCGCGCGGTAACCAGTTTTAGCGGCGGCTGGCAAATGCGGATTTGTCTAGGGAAAGTGATGCTGCAAGATCCCGATGTTCTTCTTTTAGACGAACCAACGAACCATCTGGATTTAGAAACCATTGAATGGCTAGAACAATATCTGAAGAATTTGACCACACCGATGGTGATTGTCTCTCACGACCGTGAATTTTTAGACCGCCTCTGCACCCAAATTGTGGAAACTGAACGAGGGATTTCCACAACCTACCTCGGGAATTATTCCAGTTACCTGGAACAAAAAGAATTTAACCGGCAAGCCCAAATGAGTGCTTACGAACGGCAACAGAAAGAAATTGCTAAGCAAGAAGAATTTATCGAGCGATTTCGTGCCAGTGCTACGCGCAGTACACAAGCCAAAAGTCGAGAAAAACAACTGGAAAAAGTAGAAGAAATTGAAGCCCCAGACGCGAAAGTAAAAGGTCTTCAGTTTCGATTTCCTACTGCCCCTCGCAGTGGTAAAGAAGTCGTCAAAATTGACAATTTAACTCATACTTATGATGATAAAATTTTATTCCTTGGTGCCAATTTATTAGTTGAACGCGGCGATCGCATTGCATTTTTAGGTCCGAATGGTTCTGGAAAATCCACTATTCTGCGTTTAATTATGGGTCTAGAAACCCCCACCGAAGGAACTGTTAACCTCGGGCAACATAATGTCATTCCCGGCTACTTTGAGCAAAACCAAGCAGAAGCCCTTGATTTGACATTAACGGTTGAAGAAACGATTCAAAAAGCGGTTCCTGATTGGAAATATGAAGACATTAGAGCTTTACTGGGCAAGTTCTTATTTAGCGGGGATACGGTGAAGAAAAAAGTTGCAACTCTCAGTGGTGGGGAAAAAGCCAGACTTGCTCTTGCTAAAATGCTCTTACAACCGGTTAATTTATTAATCCTAGATGAACCGACCAACCATTTAGATATTCCGGCAAAAGAAACCATTGAATCCGCTCTCCAAAACTATGATGGGACAGCTCTCATTGTTTCTCACGACCGCTATTTTATTTCGCAAGTGGCAACAAAAATTGTCGAAATTAGTGAAGGAGAATTAGTGGTTTATGAGGGAGACTATCACTATTATTTAGACAAGAAAGAAGAAGCAGCTCAAGCAGCGCGTTTAGCAGAAGAAAGAGCGCAAGCAGAAGCCAAACGGCAAGCTAAAAAAGAGAAGCAAAAACAAAAGGAAAAAGAACGCAAAGCAGCGAAAAAAGCCAAAAAAGGAAAATGATTATAATTAATTCCCCATTCCCTAATGACCAATGACCAATGACCAATGACCAATGACTAATTCCCCATTCCCTAATGACCAATGACCAATGACCAATGACCAATGACTAATTCCCCATTCCCTAATGACCAATGACCAATGACCAATGACCAATGACCAATGACCAATGAC
>CAZAYV010000146.1:0-9713 GCA_964489465.1 uncultured Dactylococcopsis sp.
CGAGATCTACACTCTTTCCCTACACGACGCTCTTCCGATCTAATAACAAACAATAAGAGATCTTCTCCAATCCAAACGCAACCCAGGGTAAAACCCCTCGCAAACGAAAGAACCATCCCACCTGTAAAAGGAAGGCTAACATTCTGCCACTGATTCCAATCAACCAAAGGTTGGGTTGGGTCATACGCTGCCAGTTTTCCCACTGTAACCGCTAATAATAATCCAGTCAGAGAACTTAATGCTAATTGAATGAGTTGTAAGACTCGTTGTTCCAGTAATTGCTTGGAATCCAATCATTTCAATAAAGACCAACTAATGAAAATGGCTCAACCCCCTTGCGGATGAAGCTGACTCAACAGGGGAACCTGAGACCAAAAATTTTGGTTTTCGACAAGGTCAATCATCAGTAAAAGAAGCGCTAGTCGGATTCCTGTTGCAGCAGGAATGGCGAGGATGGCTAAAATACCGGTGAACCTAAAAATCAATGACAACTCGCTCAGGGGGGGGAAATCATGACGAAACCATTAACGCAATAACACCCCCCGAATTCGTTATTTATCATCGTGATGTTCTTTAGGAACAGTTGAGCGTTCCACTAAGATAATTGCAACAATATCATCAATTGGACCGGGAGGGACGCGCATCCCTTTGGGAATTAGACGCATTAATCCCTTGGGGGGATACAATTCCCAGTACCGATCGCGCGCTTCTAAGGTACTATTGCGCTCATCCACCCTCAAAATAGGAAGCAAAGGAAATTTGGCTTGCAAAGTCGCTTGCCACTCCTTAGAGGTGGTTTGATTTCCCAGGACAATTTTCTGAATCGGATCGTGAGCGTACCATTGTTCAATAGTGAGCAGAGCTTGATCCGAACGAACCACTTCCTGCCGCATCACGGTTCCCGTTTCATTGACGAGAGCCAGACCACACTTATCTCGTCCCGGATCAAATCCTAAGATTAACATTGTAATTAAAAATTAATAACTTAAAATGACTTTCTCGTCTTGCATCACTCTCAAGTTTAGTTGCAAAGGACCCGCTCGATCTGTTTTTTCAGCCGCGATCGCGCTAATGTGATCATAAGGTTCCTCTAATGCGGCTAACTGTTCCATAAATTGAATCACTTCCAGATTACTCTCTCCGACAAAAATCTGTCCGAGAACACCAGCACGACGAGCCCGAAACCGAGAAGCCGCTAGTAGCAAATCAATTCGCTCTGATAATTTGTCTTGTTGGACTTCCTTCGGGATTAAGGGAAGAGAAGCGATGACTTCACCTTGTTGAAAAACGGTCTGATTAGGAACGACATCAGCAAAGACACGAATTTTTTCTTCACCGCTTAAATAATTGCCTGCTGTAACAATTTGAACAATGTATTCCTGACCATCTTTTAAAATTTCTTTGAGGCGCTTAATTTGGGATTGGGTAATCACCAGAACCTGTTCTTGAAAGTCTTCATTCCCCGGTTGTGTTGCTTCAATCGCATTTTGATTCGCTTGGCGAAGCATTTGATTAATCACGGGTTCGATCCGTTCTGAATTTGTAATTTGCACGACATTAAACGCCAAGACTTCTCCTTTCCGTAAAGCGACATTTCCTCGTCTGAGAGCTTGGTAATTTTGATAATATTGCTCCAGTGCTTGGATTTGTTCTTGCAATTGATTAATTTGCGTTTCTAATTCAGCCACTTGTTGCTCTTGAAATTGTAAAACTTCATCTCGTGTTTGAATCGTTTCATCCAGTTCTGCAATCTTTTGATCCTGGTTTTCAATCTCAGCTTGCAATTGTTGTCGTTGTTTTTCTAAAGTTTCCAATCGTTCTTCTGTGACTTCGAGTTGTTCTTTTTGACTAGCGAGTTCTTGATCTTTTTTGATGATTTCTTGTTCGAGCTGTTTGCGTTGGGCTAATAATTTTTCCCGTTCCTGGTTGAGGACTGAAAGTTGCTCGTTGAGTTGTCTTACTTTTTGGGAAACTGTTGCTAATTCTTCCTGAGTGGCTTGAAATTTACGATTGACTCGATCTAAACCCGATTGCGCTTCTGCTAAATCTTGTTCAACTTGTTCCTTGTCTTGAACAGCTTCTGCTAAGTCTTGTTCAACTTGTTTCTTGTCTTGAATCGCTTTTCCCAATTCACTGCGAGCGTCTTGTAAACGATTCAGATATTCATCCAAGCGAAAAATCCCTTTCCGTAAAGATTCACTGGTTGCAAATAAAATTCCCAGGGTGCTGGCAGCAATTAAGGTTCCCGTAAAAATAGTGACAAACGTAGCCGTTTGGCGGGGACGCAAGTGGAACATCCGTAAGCGAGCTTTCCCCACTTTGGTTCCTAGATAATCTCCCAGTGCAGCAAGTAAGCCACCTAGCAATAAAATTGCTGCAATTAATACAAGCGCACTGGTCATCATAGGGAAAAATTGTTAGGAAAATTGTTGACTGAGTACGACTGGATTATGTACGGTAATTTTTTTCTTGTAAATAGAAATCATCCCTTCTTCTCGTAATTCTCCTAAGAGGCGGGTGACGGTAACACGAGTGGAACCAATGGCTTCCGCGATCGCTTGGTGAGATAGTTTTAAGTCAATTTGAATCCCTTGATCGGCAGGTTGTCCAAAATCGCGACACAAAATCAAGAGAAAACTCACTAGCCGTGATCCCATATCACGATGGGCTAAGGTTTCAATCATCATTTCCGTTTGAAGAATGCGAGAGGATAAACCTTGGAGCATTAACCGCGTTAACTGCGCATTTTCTCGAAAGGCAATTTCTGCTTGTTCAATGGGAGCAGAGAGAAGTTCTACCGGGGTAAAAGCAACCGCATGATAAAACCGATCAGAGTGTTGACCTGTAATTAAGGACAAAACGCCAAAGATACTATTTTCCCGTAGAAGAGCGACTGTGATCTCTTCTCCCGTTTCATAAACTCGTGACAGTTTTACGGCTCCACTGAGTAAAAAGTAAACTCGTTCTGCCGGATCACCAGGAAAAAAGATAGTTTTTCCTCGATCAAAGTTTTCCACCACTGGGGTAATACCACCCCCACCGATTTGACGGAAGACTTCTTCTAAAGAGGTTTCTGGGGTTGTAAATAAGTTCATGTCACTGACCAACACCGATACAGTTTATTGAATTGACAATTGACAATTCATAATTGACTAATATTCAGAGTAAAGTCCTTCTTCAAAAGAAGGTGTAATCTCTGACAATTTATTGATTTCCTCCCATTATCTATTAAGTACATTCCTAATGACTGACAAAAGTCATGAGAGCCACTAAAGGGACACAATGAGATTAGACTCACCAGGGGCGACCAATAACAGCGCGCCGATTATCAATTGCTGACCAATGATTATCCGTAGGCATTCAATTCGGACGTACCGATGACTATCTATTATCTTTTGTCTATTGCGAGTTGTCCATTTTTGAGGGAGAGCATTTTGAGCTGTTGCTGTCAATTTTTCTTTACAAAAATTATTTTTGCGTAATAAAAATACATACAACTTGTTGCAGAAAATTTCACCACTTTTCAAGGCACAAAACGAATGAGCAAGGGTTCCAAGCAACTTAAAGCTCATGAAGACAAAAATACCGCTGGATTCTTGTTCTCCTCAATATATCGGAAACAGCGTAATCTCGTCAATCTTGTGCGGTCATTGGCAGAGTTAAAGTTTTGTAAATAGAGAGCTTATATAGAAAAATCTAATTAAAAAATAATAAAAGATTATTTTTTCTCATGCTTAGATCATAAAATCAATGAGCGAGGCTTTAAAAAACGGCGATCTAAACAGGCTAAGATGGCGAGTCGATCGCGCTCATACCATGCGGTAAGATTAATCTGGTACCGTCCTTGTTTGCCGGTTAATTTCACGCCAATGAGCCCTAGGAGTTGACGAAAGAGAGGAATGGGCTGCTGGGATTGGGTCTGTAATTTAAGCTGGGAATTGAGAGGAGACCCCTGTATTTTTCCGAATAATTGTTGCAGGTCTCGGGAGTGATTCGTCCAGGTTTTTTCCAGTTGTAGAAATTGGGGGATGTCCAGGGTAATCAATCCTTGAACAATTGACCATTGCTGGTGCATTTCTTGAATCAGATGTTGTTCGAGAGCTGAATACCAAACCGATTGCATCATTTGTTGAGCAATTTCGGGATGATGGACGAGCCAAAATCGTTCTTGTTTGCTAATAAAAGCGCGATCGTCATATAAAATACGCTTGATAAAGCGTGGACTCCAAACCGCTGTTGTCTCAATGCCAGGGAGTTGTTTTCTAATTAGCTTGTGTGTCGTTTCCGCTTGTTTCCCATGCTGACTATCTCCCAGATAAATGGCTTCGGCGTTTATCAATTTTACAGTTTCTTTAGCTGTCTTTTCCTCTTGTTTAGCCGTAGGACAACTGGGCAAGGTGACTAACTCTACCTCATGACCCCTCTTGACTAATGCCTGATAGAGACATTCCCAGAGCTGGGATTGCTCGTAGTTCTGAATCGCTTTCAAAATACAGAAAGTTTGATAATGGCTTTCTTGGGTAACTGTGGTTACATCTTGCAGAAATTGTTCGACTACTGCTGTTGTTTCTTTTCCTTCTAATAAGGTACTTCCGGTTTGTAAAACCAGTGAGCGCATGGCTTGCACTAAAGCTTCAGGAAACTGGAAACTAGCAGTCTGATTTTGAACTTGTCCGTAACGGGAACACCACAACCACCGCTTTAATTTGGGATCGCGCACTCGACTCATCATCTGGAGTTGAGCATTGGTTTGTAAAATGCCAAAAAACAGACAAAATTGATCCGTAAAATAGTTGCGAATACTGATATCAACCCCTGCTTCTGCGGCAGGGGTATAAATGAGATAGTCAGGACAATGGGTTTCAATGTAATCATTGGGATTTTTGAGAAAGGTTTGAATTTCAGGAGCAGCGATCGTTTTAGAGTCAATGCGTACCCCTTGCTTTCCACGTTGCGATAAGAGTTGATCCAATGCTTCGGCTTCGAGTTGGCTATCGGTACAAATAACCGGTTTAGAGGAAATGTCGGAAAGTTGTTCCAAAAGAGGGGAGCGATCGCTGCATTTTCCCTTCCCTTTCTCATCTTGGCTTTCTTGGAGAAATTTAATGGTAAAGGGGTCTCCCTGATAGCGATTTTCTACCTTCACGAGGGGGCGTTCTTTTCCCGCGAGACGATGGAGATAATCCACACACCAATCTGTTAACATCCCATCCAAGCAAAAAATACGTTTGGCTTGTTGCAGCGCTTCGGAAAAGCGTTGGATAATTTCCTCTCGCTTTTGTTTTAGGGTTTCTCCCATTAACAGATGAGTAACCACCGCAATGGCTTCGTCAATGATGATATTTTTTCCGGCAAAAGCCTCTGGTGAAAAATGATGAAGACTATCCACACATAATGCCAATTGGGAGTTGGGAACCGAAATTAAATCAAAGGCTTGCTCGGTTTGTAAATGAATAAAGCCCCAGCGTTGACAAGATTGCAGGAGTAACGAATTGCGATGTCCTAAAGCCAGCCATCCTTCGTCTTTTAACTCCGATACGACTTTCCCCAGCCAAGTGGTTTTGCCACTGCCTAAACTCGATTTAACGGCCAGCACCGTTCCTGCTGCTGGTGTTTCCCAGTCAAAGTATTGTTGATTAATAATATGAGTGGATTGATAAGTTTGATGAGGTTGAGCAGAATGAGTGCTTTCTAGCCCCGCTTCTGCGGCTAATTCCTCCACTAAAGAACGAAACGCTTTTCCCCTTGGCATGCCATTTCCGCCTTGTAAAAAATGGCGATACTGAACCGCACCACCGCCGACTTCGCAGCCAAAACAATACCACTCTAAGGTCTGGGGATTTAAGGTGAAAGCCGTACCGCTTTGAGACTGATGACGAGGACAACACCCCCGCCAAGTTTCGCCAAATTGCTGAAATTGATGTCCCGACCAATGATAAATTTGTTCGAGGCTGAGACGAGAGGTGGCTTCTTCCAGGAGAGAACTTAAAACCGGTTTTTCCTTTACATCACTGGGAAAGTCTCGTCTGCGCGAGGTTAAGGTTAGCACGTTAGTGCTTTTTTGAGGTTGTGGTTGATTCTGGCTAATCAGAAATTCACAAAGCCAAGGCGGCGCGATGGCGACTTCTTTTTCTTCTGGTGCAACCAGCCACCGATAATGTCCGGTTTCACGATGAAATGAGGGGGGAAGTACCGATTGGTGCTGGTTATAACGAAATTCTAGTAATTCCCCCGCTGCGGTAGTCCACTCTTCCCATTGGGTAATAGTTTTACGACGAAAAGACTGTAACTTTTCCCGATAGTAAGGGGAAACTTGATAAAGGAGTTGACGACGACCTGATTTTCCCGAAGTCCAAGATACGGTTTCTGGAAGTGGGGCTTCGGCAAGGGCACTTAACAATTGTTCGGCACTACTGCCATCAATATCAAGGGCAAGTAATCCTCCAGAAACATCGCCGAGACGAAGACCATAACCCGAACAAAAGGCATGATACGGTTGACCGGTGCGTTTACTAATTCGTTTTTCTCCTTCCTTGAGTAGATGAGCAATCTTTTGATGAGGGATAAAAGGTTCATTTTGCCATCCTTCTCGATAAGGACGTTTTTCCCACAAGGGCGTTAAACTCCAGTGAGATGGTAAAACAGCAAGGGCTTGGGTTAGCTCTTTTGTGTTGGGAACAGGTTGAAAAGGAGTCCAATCAAGCATTTGGGGGAGTGGCTAGCGAATACGATCTGGAAGAGGAGATTAACTAATATAGCGAATGCTGAACGAATTGTTTGACTTTTATATGAGAATACTAACTGCCCAATGAAGTTGAATCCGTCAGAGAAATCAAGTCCATCTATTCCAGCGAGGTTGCCGTTTTGTAAATTTTTATAAAGTGATCTTATATTTAATTTAATTTGTCTTATATCAATAAAATAGTTGATTTACATAGATCACTTAGCAAGTAGAATAAAAGTTATTAGATTTATATGAGGTTTATCGGTTGTCACAGCTAGGAAATGCTTTTAGGGTGGGTATTATAGAATTAAAGCAATTCAAGGCTGTTAAAGCGCCGCTTTTCTCAGTTTTCTTGCTTGTACTCAACCAGAATCGTTTAGATAAAACAAATGCTAACCTTGACTCGTCCTAGTACAACCCAAGATTTAAAGCATATTCAAGCCCGAATTGCAGCGCTTGTCCGAGGGATTCAAAGCCAGCCTGACAATCTTGCCGACTACGTTCAGGCGCTAGAAGTTCAGTTGCTATTACTCAAGGAAGTCATTGACAACCTGCCCCAAGAGTCAGAGTGATCAGTCAATGAGAATTTGAATTATTGCAAAACATTATTTTAGTTTCAAGGTTGAGTGGTTTAACCGATAGACCTAATTCAATTTTAGTCAGTGGGAGTGAGTGAACTACTCCAACCTGCTAACGCGAGGTCGGGGCTTCGATACTCGTAGGGGAATGCCCAAATTTGACCTTACGACCAAGTTTAGGACTTCTATCCCCTCCTACCGCAGCCGTCCCCATTCCAGAGACGGAAAGCATTCTGATTCCTTCTGCTCTTATGTTGGCACTGGCATTCTCGTCACGATCATGGTGAGTGCCACATTGAGGACAAGTCCATTCCCTAACATCTAGGGTCAGACTTTCTAACTCATAATGACAATGAGAACAGATTTTTGAGCTAGGAAACCATCTATCAATTTCCACTAAAACTCCTCCTTTTTCTTTGAGTTTATAGTCCAAGAAGTTGACAAACATTCCCCAACTCACATCAGAAATTGCTTTGGCTAGTTTGTGGTTACGAACCATACCCTTGATGTTCAAGTTTTCCACTACGACTACCTGATTGTGATCCACGACTTTTCGGGATACCTTGTGGAGGTAGTCTTGGCGGGTATTGCTAACTCGTTCGTGTCCCTTAGCGACCAGCTTTTTCGCTTTTTCTCTTGATTGAGAACCTTTTTGTTTACGGGCTAACTTTTTCTGTTTCCGTTTTAAGTTCCTCTCATGTTTAGAGAGGTGTTTTGGGTTAGGAAACTTAGAACATTTCTCTCCGTCGTGGACAATAGCAAAATCCTTGATTCCTAAATCAATTCCAGCCACCTTACCTTCTGTAACTGGTTTTGGCTCTTCTTGTTGGGTTTCAAACAGCAAAGAAGCATAATAATTTCCAGTGGGAGTCCGACTAATGGTAACTGTTTTTAACTTCCCATCTTCAAAAAGTCGATGAATCTTTGCTTTGACTAGCCCTTTCATCTTGGGTAGTTTTAAGGCTTTATTATCAACTATTTTGACGTTTTGAGGAAATTGGCAGGACTGTTTATGGTGAAAACTTTTGAATCTTGGGTATCTTGCACGCCCTTCAAAGAAGTTCTTATAAGCCTTGGTAAGGTTTAATGTGGTTGCTTGTAAGACTTGAGAAGGACAGTCTTTGAGGAAAGCAGTTTCTTCTTGATATTTTAACTTAGGAAGATCAGCATTAAGCGCAGTTCGTCCTAATCCCTTTCCTGTATCTTGATAATGCTGTTTGCATAAGGCTAAGGCATAATTCCACCAATATCTGGCCGCTCCCATCACTTGATTGAGTTGGGACTGCTGAGAAGGTGTTGGATCTAGCCTAACCTTGATTGCTCGTCGCATTGCGATAAAGATAACGTAAACTATATTTATGATCAGGTAACGACAGAGGTTTGCCAAGCCCTAATACTAATTGATCGGACTTCGTTTTAAGTTCGCTGTCATCCCCCACCTCCTTCCTTGAGGTGGGGGAATTCTCGCTCACGTCAGTTAAAGTAAGCTTCTTCGGATACAGTAATCAGACATTAGTTAATTAATTAATTTAATAGTTAGATCTAAGAATAGCGAGTAGATGAATTTATGATTGTGTGAAGTACAAATTAATTAATAGTCAAGAGGCAAGTTAGATATCATTTAGCTGTGCCAACTTGCCTCGAAATTAACATTAATATTCTAATGATTTTCCTGCTGCTTTCCAGCCTTTTACGCTGGGGGGATAGCCTAATACATTGTCATAACCTAATAAATGGAGCGTTGCCAGCCCAATTGCGGTGCGATAACCAACCGTGCAATATAAAATTACGGGTCGGTCAGTGGCAATTTTATCTTGCTGTTTGGCTAAGTTTCGTAGCGGAATATTAATGGCATTGAGAATATGTCCACTGGCATACTCTAAAGGTTCACGAACATCAATCAATTGCGCCTCTTTTTTCTTAACCAGATTTTCAATTTCACCGACTTCTTTAACGGTATAATATCCGCTCGGAATATTACTTAAAAAATCATCCACTGCTGTTTCAACTTCTGAGGAAATTGTTGCTGCCATTGCATTATTTTGAGGACTGATCTGGGGCAGCAAAGGACTGCTAATTCCCAGCCAGAGGAAACAACTGAAACCGATTATTATTAAACGCTTTAACATGAGCTTGACTCTCTACATTTTTGTGAATTGAAGTAAATATTTTTGCTTGATTTTTTAATTGCACAAGCTAATCCCTAATTTAATAAATATATAGTTATGCTTGATCTATCGAAAGTTAGGTCATGAAAGAATCAATAAATGCGATTAATGAATTAGCTGTGGTACATTGCAATGGTTTGGTGAAGATTAGGGAACAGGTTAGGAGTTCAAAGTCATTCCACTTATGAAGAAGAAGACAGTTTAAATATGTCTTAGCTTAAGAAATTGGCGTATCGAAACTAG
>CAZAYV010000147.1:0-9667 GCA_964489465.1 uncultured Dactylococcopsis sp.
CTTCTCGGATGCGGGTTGCGCCATAAAGGCAGATGCCGAACAGGGCGCGATCGCGTTCCTTAGTTAATCCTTGAGTGAATAACAACTGGATTTCTTCAGGGGTTAGAATCTTGGCTTGCCCGTATCGGTCTATTTTCATGCCCAACCTCCAATGAGATTAGGTTAAGGGTACATGGTTTTGGGGACGGTGGCGCGATCGCGCTTTTGGAAAATGCTCTATTAAAAAGCATCCCGATTTTAATATTTAAGATGTTTGAATGTTTAAGCATCTTAACTCGCCTCTAAATCAGGAATTGAGTCTTCGTTTTCTAATATTTGAATAATCGTATTCTCGATCGCGCGTTGAAAGTCATCATCGGAAGCATAATTTCTGTAAAGGGTGAGTTCATTACGGCGTTCTTGGTTAATGGCTTGTTTAATCAGTTGCGCGATCGCGAGGCGACTATTTTGAGGATCGGGATTATTCACCACTTGGGTTTGATAGTTGGGATTTTCTGCGACATGACGGGCGATTTTAACTAGCTTAATCCGTTGTTCTTCGGGGGTTGCGTCCCATTGTCCAAAGAAGCGTTCATTAAAGGAAGCGATAATTTCATCAAGGGGGTCGCTTGGGGTTTCATCTTCGTGGTAGCCTCTGGGGTTAGGGTTTTGGGGGTCAACTTCGCTGCTGGCTTCATCCATTGTGATTTCTTGGTTCAGGGTCACTCGTTCAATACCGTAGGTGGTTAAATCAACACTGTTGAGAAGTTCATCCAGTTGGTCTTGTTGGGGGTTGCGGACATTAAGTTTAGGAATTAGAAATTTGAGGAACCAGTGCAGTTTTTCCCAGTGACGGTTATTAAAAGGAATAAGACAGGCGAGTTGAGCGTAAATTTTGACAAACTGTTTGGCTTTAATCTTAAAGTCGATTTTCTCGGAGTCTTCTAACTCCAGTTCCTCATCAAAACGTTTAGCGACTTCATCTATAATTGGACTAAGCTGTTCTGCGTCTGCGCCATCAAAAAAGAGTTGGTTAAATTCTTCTACCTCTGAATTTTCATAAACGCCAACATCTTCTAAGGCTTCTTTCAGGTCATGGAGAACGTTAACATCGGTGGGTTCGGTGAGTGTGGTAGCAGTGTAGAAGGGGTCAAAGGCGTTTTTAATATCGGTGACGGTGTTATAGAAATCGAGAATAAAAGTATCAGTTTTTCCCAGTTTATTATTACAACGATTGAGACGAGAGAGAGTTTGAACAGCGCGAACCGATTGCAGTTTTTTATCCACATACATCGTGTGAAGAAGGGGTTCATCAAATCCGGTTAAGAATTTATTGGCGACCACTAGCAAGCGGTAATCATCTTCTTTGAAATTTTCTTCAATGTCTTTACTAGGAAAACCATTGAGGCTGTCTTCGGTGTGTTCGATTCCATCAACCACCTTTTTTCCTGAAAAGGCGATGATCGCGCTAAAGTTAGCATTATATTTTTTTAGCAGTTTCTGGATTTCAAAATAGTAGCGAATCGCATCAGTAATGCTGCGAGTGACAACCATTCCTCTCGCTTGCCCTTTCATCTTCTTGGTATTGACTACATTATCCAGAAAGTGAGTCACCATGATTTCAGCTTTACTAGCAATGGTTTTGGGATGTCCCTCTACATAGGCTTTCAGTTTTTTCTGGGCTTTGGCGGTATCAAACAGGGGATTATCTTGGATGGATTTTTGAATTTCGTAATAACTTCGATAGGTGGTGTAGTTCGCAAGAACATCAAGAATAAAGCCTTCTTCAATGGCTTGTTTCATCGAATAAAGGTGGAATGGTTCAAACTCATCATTTTCGGTTCGGGTTCCAAACTTCTCTAGAGTTGCGGGTTTAGGAGTCGCAGTAAAGGCGAAATAGGACGCATTAGAACTGAGTTTGCGCCCTTCCATTACTTTTAAGATTTGGTCTTGGTTGTCTTCGGGGTCGTCGTCTTCGTCTTTGTTTAGGGTCATATTGAGGGTATCGGCGGATCGTCCCCCTTGACTGGAGTGGGCTTCGTCTATGATGATGGCAAAACGGCGATCGCGCAAATTATCCACTTCTTCGACGATGAAACGGAATTTCTGGATGGTGGTGATAATAATCTTTTTCCCTGCTTCTAATGCTGTTTTTAAGTCGTTAGAGCGTTGGGCATGAGCGATAATATTTTTAACCTCGCTAAACTCCTTGATATTGTCCCGCAATTGTTTATCTAAGTTGGTGCGGTCGGTAACGACAATGACAGAGTTAAATAAAGGGTCAGCACTGTTTTCTTGATACAGTTCAATCAGTTGAAACGCTGTCCAAGTAATTGATTTTGATTTCCCTGATCCTGCTGAATGTTGAATGAGATAAGTATTCCCAGTTCCATTATTTTTCGCGTGTTGGAGGAGTTTTTGTACCACATCCCGTTGATGGTAACGGGGGAAAACAAGATTCTTTTTTTCTAAAGGGTCTCTGGGCTTTCCTTCTAAGAGGATAAAATGTTCGAGGAGATTGGCTAAACTCGATCGCGCTAAGACATCTTTCCAAAGATAATCGCTTTTGTGTCCGTTGGGGTTAACAGGGTTTCCTTTCCCAAAGTTATTCCCCTTATTAAAGGGAAGAAAATAAGTGCTTTTCCCAGCTAGTTTGGTGGTCATCCATACTTCATCGGTATCCACTGCGAAATGAACTAAACAGCGTCCAAAATAAAAGAGAGGTTCATTAATATCCCGTCCTTCATATTGTTTCTTCGCATGATAAACCGTTTGATGCGTCCAAGGGTTTTTCAGTTCAATGGTGAGGAAAGGTAAGCCATTGAGGAAGATAACTAAATCAATGGATAGGGTGGGGTCATTAGCAGAAAAATGAACTTGGCGAGTAACAGAAAAAACATTTTGTTCAAAGTTGGCTTGAACTTCTGGGCTAAGATTATTGTAGGGAGGGCTATAGAATAGGGTTAACTCTACATCATCAATGGCAAGTCCTTTTTTGAAGAGAGAAAGAATGCCATTTTTCTTGATCTTACGATTAAGTCGTTCTAAAACTAATTGTTTCCAGTTGGCGCGATCGCGCAGTTTATCCAGTTCTTCGGCTTGTGTGGTTTCTAGAAATTGCCAAAACTTTTCGGTATCAACCGCCAATTCGGGGTTAAAATCTTTCGGATTTCCTTGGTGATAGTGACAGGATTGAAGCAGATGCGTTTCGATTAAATCTTCGAGGGCTTTTTCGTTGGTTTTGCTGACCATTAGGAAATCCTAGTTGTCTAAGTCTTCGTTTTGGAGGATGATTTCTACACAGTTTTTCAGCGGGTTAAGTTCAGTTTGGATAATATCCCAGACGATTTTGGAGTTAATGGAAAAATAGGTATGAGCGATAATATCTCTTAAACCTGCGATTTCCTTCCATTCGATTTGCGGATATTTCAGCCGAACCGAATTGGGAATTTGCTTGGTTGCTTCACCGATGATAAGCAAGTTATGAACTACCGCATCGAGGGTTTTGTCATCTTCGCATAATCTGTCATAGGTTAGATTAGCTGTGTAGTTCTGAATCTTATTAATACTGTTAATTATATCACCAAGATAGAGACTAAGACGACGGGACATGGATGGCTTCCTTGATAACGTTTTCCCTGATCTGGGGTTTCAGGTCGGTTTTGATAACGAGATCGACATTTTTGTTGAATAGGTCTTCAAGGAAGAATTTTAGCTTCATGTAACGCTTAAAGGTTAGTTCAGCGTTGAATTCCACAAGGAAGTCGAGATCGCTGTCTGCGGTGGCTTCATTACGTGCGGTTGAACCAAATAGGGCGAGAGATTTAACGCCTAAATTTTCAATGTCCTCTGAATGTTTTTTTAGGGTAGAGAGGACAGTTTTTTGATCAATTATTTGGGGGTTAAGGTTTTCACTCATGATAAATCTATTTTAAGCAAGAGTAGAGCAGTTCATTTTTCATAAAGGGATGGCTTCTTCTAACACTTGTTCTCGAATCATTTCATGGAGGTTTTCAGGTTTGGCGATATCAACTTTTATACCGAGTAAGTCTTCTAATTCTTGTTTAAGTGCGATTCTATCTAGTAGGCTAATTCCTTGTTTAAAGTCGATTAATAAATCAAGATCGCTGTTTGGGGTTTCTTCTCCTCTGGCGTAAGAGCCAAAAACACCGATCGCTTTGATTTGATATTGGTCTTTGATTTCAGGAAGATAAGCTCGTAGTTTTTGTAAGATGTCT
Organism: uncultured Dactylococcopsis sp.; assembly: GCA_964489465.1. Taxonomy (GTDB): domain Bacteria; phylum Cyanobacteriota; class Cyanobacteriia; order Cyanobacteriales; family Rubidibacteraceae; genus Halothece. The sequence goes on from CAZAYV010000147.1 coordinate 4,218, forward strand.
TGCAGTTGAGTTTATTGTCTAGGAGTTTGATAAACCATAGTTGTTAGATTTTAATTTTTCCTGTGACTGCTTCAGCAATTAGGATTTGCTTTAGTTCTGTTAATTTATCAATTTGCTTTTCAATTGAATTAATAGCTTTGTTGGTTTTCTTGGTTTTTTCTTTAACTTCACTTTCTATTTGATCTTGTTCATCTTTAGGTGGTAATAAAATTGGTTGCTTCAAAAAAGTATCTGCATAAAGTCTTAATCTTGAAGAACGAAGACCTGTTGATAATCGGTTATATTGTGAAACGTATTCTTTGCTTCTCAGTAAATGTTCTAGAAACCAAGAGTTAAAAGTATCTTGCTGATGTTGTCTAAAAACACTGTAAGAAGAACTAATTATCCCTACTTGATCTGATACTCCTAAAGCTCCCATCCATGCCCACATTATATTGATTACCAAATCATCTTTTTTACAAAGTTTAGAGCCTGTATAATCTTCTGCCATAAACATATTTACATTCTTTTCTGAACGTGGAGTAACGCCAGTTATATGAGATACAGATAATAGTTCTTCTTCTCCTGTTTGTGAACGTTCATCCACTTCTTTCAGCAAATATTTAGCCCGTTTTACTTCCCAATGTTCAGGAATTTCACCTAACCACTCAACCCCACTATCTTTCATCGGGGCGTTAGGGTTTAAGCCTTTGGTGACAGCTTGGTTAATGAGGATAGTTTTCTGTTCTTCTAGCAGTTCGATGAGGCGTTTTTTGTGCGCGATCGCGCGATCGATTTCCTCTGTCTTCCGATCTAAAAATTCAACAATCCGCTTTTGTTCTTCTAGTGGTGGAATAATAAATGTAGAACCACTAATGACACTTTTTCCTAAAGCATATCTTGTAATTCCATTTGCACCTATTTGAAATTGACATACAAGATTAGGTACTTGAAAGGCATAAAATAGATAAGAACCTGAAATTAGGTAGGGTTTAATGTGTGCCAGATGATAACCACAAATTACATTATTAAGTGTTTCGGGAACATAAGCAGGAATAGCAATATCATCGTAGGCTTCTGAATCTTTCGTTAATAAGACATCACCTGCTTCTAGTGTGAACTTTTTAACCTGTTCTTTGGTTGCTGTAGCGGACATGAACTTAATGTCATTTGTTATATTATTTCTATAATAAACATCTGTATAATTACATAATTTAACAGGAACTTCATTAAATTTTGTATGCTTATCAACATTACTTAGTTGAATTTTTGCAATATACTTTAACTTTTGAATTCCCCAATGTTCAGGAATTTTCCCTAACCATTCAATTCGACTATCCTTATACTTCTCATACCTTGGAAAACTAACCATAACCTCACCTCAATTTAACTCCAATCAAAAACTAGATCGCCTCTAAATCTTGATACCAATTATCAATCACTTGCTTAGAAATATGCTTCCCTCTTGTCTCAATCAGCATTTTTGCCATTGCTTTCGCCTCACTCACGGTTTTAGAGTTTGTCTTCACCATCTCCGTCAATAATCTGAGAGTTCTAACGTAAGGAATTGAATGTTTCTGACAAGTTTCAACCACTAAACCGTCATCACTGGCGCAAAGGAGAAACCGATGTTGGGCAATGGCTAAAGTCGAGCGATCCGCAATACTTAATAAAGGTGCTTCCCTTGAAAAATCAATCAAACTTTGGAACATTGCTTCCGTATCCATAACAATCGGCGTGAGATATTTTGCTGCTGCTTCTCTAGTTTTGGGTTCTAAGTTATCGGAATCTAGCACTTCTTGGGCAATGCAAAGCGGATCATAATAGTTCTCTAACCAGTTCCATTCCCCCAGGTAAACAAAATCAATCAGTGCTGTAGCATCCAGAATCATCCCCTCCAGCTTCCTAGATGTTTCAGGCGACGGCATAAACCTCCTGTTCCATGCGAGTCAGCCGTAAGCGTTCAATCGTCATCCCCAACAATTCCGAGGCTTTCGACTCCGATATCTTCTCTTGTTCTAGTGCTTGCCAAACCAAGCTAGAATATCGCTGATTGAGGGAAAAATCCTCTGCTTGCAGTTTTGGTTCCAGTTCAATGTCTTTGGTTAAAGACTCTCCCGTTTTCTTTTTATACCGCATACATAACGCTTTTTTTGTCTCCCCAAAATCCTTCAATCCCATCTCATCCAAACGCTTGAGAATTACTGCATAACTCACCCGAAAATGAGACTTGAGTTTCAACCAGTCGTGCATATTGGTCAGTGCTTGATCAAACGCGGTTTGAGACACTAGCAAATGACTGGCAAAATAATTCGCCACCGCTTCACGGGCTTTTTCTTCCTCACGACAATTGCTGGCTAAAAGCTGACCTTGATATTCTCCCCGATGAAAAATCAAATGCCCTATTTCATGGGCAAGGGTAAACAGTTGACGCTCGATGCTGATATTGTGGGTATTAATCAGGACAAATGCCCCTTGAGTATTGCTACAAGCACTCAAGCCAAAGAAATTATCCTGCTCAATCGGTAAGCGTAAAACCTTGAGACCAATTTCTTCCACCGCTTCAAACAAGTTGGGGATAGGAGCATCGCCAAACCCTAAACGGGCGCGAAACTGCTTCGCTACTTGCTGAATGCGTTTTTCATTCCCCTCTACGCTGTTACAAGGGGTACTTTCTGGGGCGTAGGGCGGTAAACCCACCGCCGTCTCCAAAGCCGTATAGGTATTGAGCAACCCTTCCACATAACTGGCAAATTGGGGCTTTTTCGTGAAAGTAGTATGACAACGGAAACAAAACTGATTTTCAATGGGAGGAAGCTGATCTACAGGACGCAGGAGATCATCAAGCGTGACTCCCAGATGCTTCGCTAACCGAGACAGGGTTTGACTATCGGGTAAGGTTTTCGCCTTCTCATAGTTGTTGATAGTCTGGCGAGTCATCCCCACCTGTTCGGCTAACCGTTTTTGGGAAAGCCGTTGTCCTTTGCGATATTGGATTAAATTTTGCGCGATCGCGTCTTTCATCGGAAGCAACCATAGCTTTAGTTTTTACATCTTAGCCCAATGTTCAATAAATTGTAAAAGATATTTTACATTTAGTCATCCAATAAATGATCTAAAGCCTGTTGTTTTGCCACTTCTGGTGAATTGGACGCTGTACCGCCATTTTAGACTCCTAACTCAGCCATCACTTTTTTATGTTCTAAGTAAAGATTGAGAGAGACGTTTTCCTCTGGTTTATGGCGCGATTTTGCTACAATCATCGGTTCAGTTTGATAGACAAAATCCAGTAATTCAGCAATTTTCTGGGAATCTAATCCTGCCCATTCTTTTTGAATATTTCTCAACATCAACTCTAACCCTTTAGAAAATCCTAAATCTTTAATTTCAGGACAGTTTTCTGTTGGCTGAATCGCTACTGCATTCCCTAGTTCGTTTTGTGTTAAAACCTCTATTTTATCTCACTTTTCCTAAGCCACTCCATAATTAGTAAAAGGACGCTTAAAAGGCGGTTGAAAGCCTAAAATAATATCTTCTCTTGCCACTCCCAACTCTATCAAATCTTCCGCAGGATTTAAGTCAGTTAAATTTTGCTGTAACCAAACTTTCCCATCTTTAATATCCAAATGAATGACACAATGATAAATGCGCTTAGTCCCATTCCAACCGACATCAAACCATAAATAATGATCTCGTTCCTCATCAAAAATTAACTGTAACTCCCAGTCTTTATTATCTTTTTTATAAGAAGCATATCTTGAGAGTAACTCTTTAATCAATGTTCGATACTGGGTTAATTTATCCACTGTCTTATTCCTCCATTTTGAGAATCATAGACAACTAATTTAAGTTGATATTCTGTGACCGCTAACTGAGCAAAAGTCGATTGAAAAAACATTTCATAAGTATCTAAGGGAACAGCTAAATATAACACTCGTTCCGGTTCAGTTCGTTGTAAAACTAAACGGTAACTGAGAAATTGACCTAACGCCCCATAAAAATCTGTAACGGCTGAAGCGTTCAGAAAACTCTTAATTTCCACAGCAATTTTTTCATTATCTTTTTCCGCTGCAATTATTCGTTCGGCTGCTAAATCAACTTGAAAACTAACAGTATCTAGAGTGATTAAATAGGGATCATCTGTAATTGTCCAGCCCTCATTTTCTAAACCTGCTCGTACCAGATCATGGAAAATATCCCTTGCCATTTTACCGTGAATTACCCACAACCAATCACTTCGTGATGTGGTTGGACGGGGCGTATAAACGTCTGGGGAGACCCCAGACGACAGCCCCTTGGCTTCTCAGCAGCACCAGCTTTCGCTTCGGTTCGTGACTGAGCTTTACTACCGACGTTCATCCCTACCGCCAAATTTCTTATATTAATTGCAGCGTTCCAGTCTCTATCAATTGACAACTTACAATGAGGACAATTATGGACTCTATCTGATAACTTTTTCGGAACTTTCTTTCCACAACCTGAACAATTCTGTGATGTGTTTTTGGGGTTAACTTCCATTGTTAACTGTCCAGCATTTTCGGCTTTGACAGCTAATCTACTGAGAAATGTTCCCCAACCAGCATCATAAATAGATTTGCTTAGTTTGGTTCTAGCAAGTCCTTTAATATTAAGTTTTTCATGGGCAATAACATCTCCTTTATTGAGGATTAACTTAATCGTATTGAAGTGGAAATCTTTTCTCTGTCTAGCAACTTTTTGGTGATGTTTTCCAAGTTGTTTGACTGCTTTTTGATAACGACTGCTTCCTTTTTGACGACGAGAGACTTTCTGTTGTAGCTTCTTAAGTCTTTCTTGTCCTCTCCGATAAAACTGAGGAATTTCTACTTTTTCACCTTCAGAAGTTACCAAAAACTCTTTTAACCCCATATCAATCCCTACTGTATTTTCTGTAGTAGGAATCGTATCTATAGTTGCTTCTGGTACGCTTGTATCTTTGAGAGAAAGTGTTAGGTAATAGCCATCAGCTTTCCTAGTTATCTGTGCTGTTTTAATCTTAAAGCCATCAGGAATTGGACGATGTTTAATGAACTCAACTGTCCCAAATTTAGGTAAAATAATCTGATCATCTTGGACACAATCAGCCTTTACTTGTGGAAAGAGAATTGTCCGATAACGTCCTTTCCCCTTAAATCTTGGCTTCCCTGATCTCTTTCCATTCTTGTCCCCTCTAAGCCAACGTTGAAAAGTTAAATCTACTCTTTTAACACAATCTTGAAGAACTTGCGATTGTACATTCTTGTACCAAGGACGATCTTTCTTCAATTGAGTTAAACTTTGCTTTTGAGAATAATAAGTTGGACAGTCGGTTAATTCAGGAAGATGGCAGATCAAAGGACAAGAGTTGGCAGCAGTACGATGAGTTTCCCACCAATCAAATCGTTGACCCAACAAATAGTTATACTGGCAACGGAGCATATCTAGCCATTTTTCAATCTTAGCTATCTGTTCTT
>CAZAYV010000148.1:0-9570 GCA_964489465.1 uncultured Dactylococcopsis sp.
TTTGTGGATGATATTAGCAATTTTGTTAAAAATAAAGCAAAACCATCAACCGCTACTAATCCCATTTTGGAACAATCAAGTTACAGTAATAAACTCTGAATTAAATGTAGGGTGGGCAATGCCCACCATAAACATCTACTTTTTAAATTGGTATAACTTTGAAATAGATCAAGTCGCTAATAATGGACAATCAGCTATCAAGTACGGTAGCCAAGGCAAACCCTACAAGTTCTTATCATTGATCGAAAGAAAATGGCATAATTTATGCGAATCTTATTAGTTGAAGATGAACCCGATTTAGGGCATGCAATTAAAAGAACGCTCAACCAGCACAATTATATTGTCGATTGGGCTTTAAATGGTGACGAAGGATGGGATTATTTAGAAGATACTTTTTTAGAGTATGATTTGGCAATTTTTGACTGGTTACTACCAGGGTTATCGGGACTGGAATTGCTTCAGCGTTTAAGATATCAAAATAATCCTCTACCTGTTCTCATGTTGACTGCAAAAGATACCATGGAAGATAAGGTAATGGGGTTAGATGCTGGTGCGGATGACTATTTAGTAAAACCGTTTGGGATGGCAGAATTATTAGCACGACTCAGGGCTTTACAAAGAAGATCCCCTCAACTACAACCGCAAACTCTAAAAGTCGGAAATCTTGAGTTAGATTATGGCACAAATACAGTTCAATGCACAGAGACATCTGGTAAAACAAAAGTTATTCCTCTCACCAGTAAGGAATTTCAATTATTAGAATATTTTATGCGACATCCTAACCAAATCTTAAATCGAGAACAACTTTTAGAGCGATTATGGGAATTAGGTTCACAACCCATGAGTAATGTTGTCGCAGCACAAATGCGATTGTTACGGAAGAAATTATCGGAATATGGTTGTGAACATTTAATTGAAACCGTTTATGGATTAGGTTATCGTTTAGCAATCAATGAAAATGAAACCCTTTAATTGGAATAGGGAGAAAAACCAACAACTGCAACAACAAAGAGGAATTACATTTTATAATATTATTCAAGCGATTGAACAAGGAAATCTCCTCGATGTCATTAAACACTATAACCCTGACAAATATCCCAGCCAAAAGATTTTTATTGTTAAAATAGATAATTATGTTTATCTAGTTCCCTTTGTCGAAAATGATTTAGAGATATTTCTCAAAACCATTATTCCTAGTCGAAAAATGACCAAAATATACTTAGGAGGTTAATCACATCATGAATTCCATCAATCCTGAAGAAAAAGAACTGTTAGAAAGTGTTGAAAAAGAAGAATGGGAAAGTGTTGAAAATGTATCTGAAGAAATTAAACGTTATCAAATTTATGCTAGCCATCAAATCAATCAGCAAAAAATAGAAGTGACTTTATCTATAGAAGATCATCAAAAAATTCAAGAACTCTCCGAACAACTTGGTCAATCTATTCCTAAATTAAGTCAAGAAATTTTACATAAATACCTACAAGGTGAATTAATTGAAAGAGGACGATAGAAAAATCAGGGAAAATTCTACATCGGGAAACCCTGTAAACCCTACTCAATTTTGATTAGTTTTGACTACAGAAATGAGGAGTCAGATGTGAAAACCCGATTCCCTCTATTCTTTGCTTCAAAGGGGGCTTCTTCTATTGCTATATGAATAACGAAACCGAAAATGTATAATAATAAGTTATTCACGGAAACCAGATGGCGATTAGCGAGGTGGTATGCGGGAGTTTTAAGTTTAATTTTAGGAGTATCGGCATTAGGGGTTTATGAAGCGATCGCGCACGCCCATCGCATTAGTATTAATCAAGAATTAGAAACCGTTGCCGGGACAATTCATGACAGTTTAGAACCGATTTTAGAACAACCTGGACAATTAAATAAACGGGTTAAGAATCTAATCCCAACTTTGTGTGTAGAAACAACAAGCTGTGCTAGCAATAACCGCCAATTGGCAGGAGCGCTGCAACAAGATTATTACTACTTACAGTTCTATAATTTATCTGGAGAGTTAGTCGCGCTAGCAGGGATACAACCCGAAGGTTTAGCAATTAATTATAGTCAACAACAATGGAAAAATATCAGGGATATTAATGGCATTCGCTATCGGCAAATTTATCTGGAATTACACACCCAAGATAATCAACCGTGGGGTTATCTTCAAATCGGAAGAAACCTAGAGTCTTTTGATAATTATGTTGCAAATGTCAAATGGATTATTGTATTAGGATTGCCGATTCTCATTGTTTTCGTCATGTTTGCGAGTTGGTGGTTAGCGGGAAAAGCAATGACCCCGATTTACCAATCTTACCAACAAATTCAACAATTTACGGCTGATGCAGCCCATGAATTAAGGACTCCCTTAGCTGCCATTCGAGCAACGATTGAATCTTCTTTAATGTTACCAACATTGACCGAAAAAGATAGTCGAGAAACTTTCCACACCCTGAAACGACAAAATCAACGTCTTTCTTCTTTAGTAGCGGATTTATTAATGCTTTGTCGGATGGAACGACAATTAAAAACCGATGATCAGTTATTAGAAAAAACAGTTATTCTCAATGATTTAATCACTGATATTGCTGAGGAATTTTCTGCTTTAGCCCACCGAGAGGAAATTTGTCTGATTGCTCAGATACAGGCTACTCAACCGTTAAAAGTAAGGGGAGAGGAAGAACAATTGTATCGTTTAGTCACGAATTTAGTAATTAATGCCATTCAACATACCTTAAAAAGAGGAAAAGTCACTTTAGTTTTAAAGCAAGAGAATAATAAGGCTTTAATTGAAGTGATTGATACAGGAATTGGGATTCCAGAAGATGAACAAAAACTCATTTTTGATCGCTTTTATCGCGTCAATAAAGCCCGTTCAAGGGATAGAGGCGGTTCGGGTTTGGGGTTAGCCATTGCCAGCGCAATCGCGCTGGCACATCAAGGTAATATCAAAGTCAAAAGTCAATTAGAACAAGGGAGTATTTTTACAGTTTACTTACCGATTTTAAATTCAAAAAAATGAGTTTCTAATTAGATTTATTTTTAGGATTGACTCTCTTTTTCGGTAAGGGAACTTGTAACCAGACAATAATTCCTGTCACCAATAAAATTAAAATACCAAAAGCATTTAAAAAAGGATAAAGCCACGTTAAATCTAACGTACCAAACTTCCCTCTATGAATATCGAGTAACCAAAGAAAATTTTCTGATTTCCCAGTTAAAATAGCAACTTGAAACAGAGAACCGGTGAGAAGAGTTAATAACATGGGTAACACCATAATCGGTGCAAAATAGCGATGTATCTTTCGTAAATAATGATGATTAAAACGCATGATAAAATCAGTTTTTTTCCTCCAGTTGGCTTGACAGTAACGCTATCCATATCTATGAATGCGTTTTTTTAGCGCATATAATAAACAAGGGGTGACAATGATTAAACCAAGTAGGGTTTCTCCCAATGTTGGAATTTTAGCGATAGTAACCGTTTGATTTTGAGTTGCGCTTTGTGCTTCGTATGACTCAGTTTGTTGATATTGAGTGGCAGATTGTTCTTCTTTTAGTTGAGTTTCGGTTTCTGTTGGTTGATTTTGATTAGAAGTTGATTGATCTTGTTCACTGCTTAGGGGTTTTTCCTCAATATTAGGTTTACTTTTTGTGTTCGCTTCTGTTTTTTGTTCCTTATTTTCAAAGTGTCCAGAATGAGCCATTACGGGAACACTAATTAAAGCAGTTCCGGTACTGATTAAACTATGTTTAGTAGATCTTTTGAGTGGCATAGGCTATTTATTCATTAAGGTTAATTGTCATTGTCATCTCTTCATTTAACAGGAGAGTTTTATCGTGGAAAAACTCATTAATAGTGCCCTAATCCAAAGATTTAAAACTCAAGTTTTAATGATTGCTGCCCAGACAGACCAGTCAATCATTGCTTCGTAAGGCAATGCCATTAAACATTTTCCTGTGTTTCAGAGTAATCGGGCGCTTGAGTTTGTAGCCGTTTAAAAAACATCATGGTTAGAGAACCGACTTCATGAATTTCAAAAAATTCCCATCCCTCTTTCCCTAAACGGTTTAGAGCATCTTGTAATTGACGCGCAGGATGGTTAGACGCCCCTTGTCCGCTGTAAATATCTGGAAATTCTTGCTTGAGAAACTCCGGGCTAAAAGTTCCTTTTGTCGCTGAACTTGCTGCTTCGGCATTCGGGATTTCCGTATTTTTAATATTGAGATGAATAACTTTATACTCCCAAATCGGTAGATTGTGTTCTCCTTTAGCCATCATTTTGCTCCGTAATAGTAACTTCCCCTCACTCTGACAAATTGATCGTCGCTGATGCCAGCTTTGGATTTCAGAACAATTGATGTCAAAATAGCAATGATCTAATCATTAATTAAACGTTTCTTAATAAACCATGATGGCATTTTAGCCAAAAATCCTTCACAGGAAGAGGGAAATCGCGACGATGTGCTCAACTGAATATGTCACAATTGTTAACGGTATTTCCACTCAGTCTTCCTCAAGACGGTGGAAGCTGTCCTTTGTTATCGCTTAACTAAGGTGTAATCACTGCTATACAGTAGGCTTAAATTATATGGAACAACTGTATCAATACGCTTGGCTCATTCCGGTGCTGCCTTTAGCGGGCGCGATGATTGTCGGTATGGGGCTAATTTCCTTTAACCAAGTAACCAGTCGTCTGCGTCAACCGGCAGCTATTTTTATTGTCTCTCTGACTGGGGCGACAATGGTTTTATCTTTCGCGTTGCTCTGGAGTCAAATTCATGGACATGAAACGTTTCTGCGTACCTTTGAATGGGCAGCAGCGGGAGACTTTAAGTTAACAATGGGTTACACCATTGACCATCTCAGCACGGTAATGTTGACCATTGTCAGCACTGTCGCTTTTTTAGTGATGGTCTATACCGATGGCTATATGGCACATGATGCGGGTTATGTGCGCTTTTATGCTTATTTGAGCTTATTTGCCTCTTCCATGTTGGGCTTAGTGGTTAGTCCCAACTTAGTGCAAATTTATATTTTCTGGGAATTGGTGGGCATGGCATCCTACCTCCTGATTGGTTTCTGGTATGACCGCAAAGCTGCTGCTGATGCTTGTCAGAAAGCTTTTGTCGTTAACCGTGTCGGTGACTTTGGCTTTCTCCTGGGAATGCTCGGACTCTATTGGGCAACTGGTACCTTTGAATTTACTGAAATGGGTGTACAATTGGAAACCCTTGTCGAGTCTGGTATTATCGGTGCTAGTCTTGCAGCTTTATTTGGAATCCTCGTTTTCCTCGGTCCTGTGGCTAAATCAGCGCAATTTCCCCTTCATGTCTGGCTTCCTGATGCAATGGAAGGTCCAACTCCGATTTCGGCACTGATTCATGCAGCGACGATGGTTGCAGCAGGAGTCTTCTTAATTGCGCGGATGTATCCGGTGTTTGAAACCATCCCTTCTGTAATGAGTATCATTGCCTGGACCGGAGCATTTACCGCGTTTTTGGGCGCAACGATCGCGCTGACCCAAAATGACATTAAAAAAGGATTAGCCTACTCTACCATTTCACAATTGGGATATATGGTAATGGCAATGGGAGTTGGCGGTTACACGGCCGGTCTCTTCCACCTGATGACGCATGCCTTTTTCAAAGCAATGTTGTTCTTGTGTTCTGGTTCGGTCATTCATGGCATGGAAGAAGTAGTGGGTCATAATCCCGACCTCGCTCAAGATATGCGCTTGATGGGAGGCTTACGGAAATATATGCCCATTACCTCTTTAACGTTTCTGGTGGGAACGTTAGCGATTTGTGGGATTCCTCCGTTTGCCGGCTTCTGGTCTAAAGACGAGATTTTAAGTCAAGCATTTAGCGCCAACCCAGCTTTATGGTTTATGGGTTGGCTGACTGCTGGCTTAACGGCTTTTTATATGTTCCGGATGTATTTCATGACCTTTGAAGGTCAATTTCGCGGGAATGACGAGTCGATTTTGGCTTCTCTCAGACCCGCGTTTGGTCCGGGTGCCATGGATACTCGAGAACTGGAATCCGACCCTGGAGCAGATGAACATCATCACAGTGAAACCCCTCATGAATCGCCATTAAGCATGACTTTACCCTTAGTGATTCTGGCAATTCCCTCTCTTGCCGTTGGTTGGATTGGTAAACCTTGGGAAAACTTCTTTGAGGAATTTGTTTATGCCCCTGGGGAAACCCTAGAAGAAGTGAAAGCGGTGATGGCTGAGTTTGAATGGTCAGAATTTTTGATCATGGCAGGGAATTCCGTGGGGATTGCCTTGATTGGCATTACTGTGGCGTCTTTAATGTATGCCAGTCAGAAAATCGATCCAAGCGCGATCGCGCAAAAATTCCCTTCCCTCTACCGCTTCTCTCTGAATAAGTGGTACTTTGACGAACTTTATGACAGCCTCTTTGTACAGGGGAGTCGTCGCCTAGCCCGACAAGTGCTGGAAGTAGACTATCGAGTGGTTGATGGTGCCGTTAATCTTACCGGCTTAGTTGCCATTATTAGTGGTGAGGGTTTGAAATACTTTGAAAACGGTCGCGCCCAATTTTACGCCTTGATTGTTTTTGGTGCCGTTCTTGGGTTTGTCATTGCCTTTAGTGTGATTTAACCTTTCGTCAAAGCGGATCGTGAAAAATCGGCAAGTGGGCATGGGAGAGGGAGAAAAGATGAGTACATCGTATCTGGTCTCCCCGATCCCTTGTCATTCGCTCATCTATCACCTTAAACAGGAGAGTTACACTTAATTTCATTTGAACAACTATGACAAATTTTCCTTGGTTAACAACTGTTATCCTTTTTCCTTTAATTGCTTCGTTTTTTATTCCCTTAATCCCAGATAAAGATGGGAAACAAGTGCGTTGGTATGCCCTTGTTATTGGTTTAATTAACTTTGCCTTAATCGTAGCTGCATTTTATCTTGACTATGACTTCTCGAACCCAGAACTACAACTGGTCGAAAGTTATAGCTGGATTCCTGAACTGGACTTGAATTGGTCGGTCGGGGCAGATGGTCTTTCGATGCCTCTGATTCTGCTTACTGGCTTTATTACCACTTTGGCAATTTTAGCGGCTTGGCCAGTCACCCTCAAACCGAAACTCTTTTACTTCTTGATGCTGGCAATGTATGGCGGACAAATTGCTGTCTTTGCCGTCCAGGATATGCTGTTATTCTTCCTCGTGTGGGAATTGGAGTTAATTCCGGTTTACCTATTGCTTTCGATTTGGGGTGGAAAAAAACGCCTCTATGCCGCAACGAAATTTATCCTTTATACCGCAGGCGGCTCGCTCTTTATTCTGGTTGCAGGCTTAACCATGGCTTTCTATGGTGATACTGTCACGTTTGATATGCGGGCGTTAGTCAGCAAAGATATTGCGCTAAACTTCCAGCTTTGGCTCTATGCCGCTTTTCTAATTGCTTATGCGGTAAAGCTACCCATTTTTCCCCTTCATACTTGGCTTCCGGATGCCCATGGTGAAGCTACCGCTCCTGTACACATGTTACTGGCAGGAATCCTTCTGAAGATGGGCGGTTATGCCTTAATTCGGATGAATGCGGGGATGTTACCCGATGCCCATGCCTACTTTGCCCCAGCGCTAGTCATTTTAGGGGTGGTGAATATTATTTATGCAGCACTGACTTCTTTTGCCCAACGCAACCTGAAACGAAAAATTGCTTATTCCTCAATTTCGCACATGGGCTTTGTTCTCATTGGCATTGGCTCTTTCACTAATTTAGGCTTAAGCGGGGCTGTCTTGCAGATGGTGTCTCACGGCTTAATTGGAGCAAGTCTCTTCTTCTTAGTGGGAGCAACCTATGACCGGACTCATACCCTAATGCTCGATGAAATGGGCGGTGTGGGACAAAAAATGCAGAAGATTTTTGCCATGTTTACCACCTGTTCTCTTGCTTCTCTTGCTTTACCGGGAATGAGTGGTTTTGTGGCGGAAGTCATGGTGTTTATTGGGTTCTCCACCAGTGATGCTTACAATACAACATTTAAAGTCATCGTCGTCTTTTTAGCGGCAGTTGGGGTCATCTTAACGCCAATTTATCTGCTCTCAATGCTGCGAGAAATTTTCTATGGCAAAGAAAACCAAGAATTGGTGTCTCATGAAGTCTTAGTGGATGCCGAACCGCGAGAAGTCTTTATTATCGCTTGTTTGTTGATTCCCATTATTGGTGTTGGACTCTATCCGAAAATTTTGACGCAGGTTTATGATTCGACGACCGTAGCTTACACTGATCGATTACGGAATTCAGTGCCAACTCTAGTCAAATCATCTGATGTAGCCAATCTAAATTCTTCATTGTTTTCTTTCACAGCACCAAAGTTAGAAAAATAAGATAGATTCCCTCAATTATTTAGAGTTGATTTTCTGATGGGTGAGGTAAAACTCACCCATTTTCACTTTTAAATATAGTTTAAATTAAATGGATTAAAGTGATTTAAATCATGTAAATAATAGATTTAAAGCCAAGAAAGTGGTCAAGGGGACCCATCCTATATGAGAGGAAAAATAAGATTTTTCCTTTTAGCAATAGGTACTCGTCCCTCTCGTATTGATTTAAATCTGACAAATAAAAAGACAATTGATAGATGTTTGAAGTGATTGTTGACAGTGCAAACATAAAATTAAATGTGATTCAGATAACAGACAAAGTTGTTTTTAACACGTAAGATTAAAACATCAAATACCAAAGAGAAGTGAATTTTGTCATGCGTTACCAAACATTAACTTTGACTTTGCTTCTGACAATCATCTTCGTTGCAGTCGGGGATTTATTCTTACCCCAACCGCTAGCTGCAACAAGTTACCGTGCCCGAAGTGAAATCAATCAGTTTTTCGTCAGCTTATTACCCAAACCAGATTTTGATCAGATCCAGCAGAATCGTTTAGGAGAATGGGAAGAGGCGAACTAGTTTTCTTGCAAATTCCAAGCAGCGGCAAAAAAGTCGTTTTCACACCGCAAAGCATAACGGTAGGTGCTGTTGCCTTTTTTTTCTGCAATCAGATAACGGTCAACTAAGCTTTCTAAAGTAGCAACCAGTTGACCAAATTCGGCATCATTATAAGTTTTAATCCAATCACTATATTGATGAGTTCCCACTTGATTTTGAGCAAGTTGGGTACCCAGAAAATAATACAGTCGCATGCAAGGCGTCATGGCACAAGCAGTTAGACCAATATCACTGCCCCAAGCCGTTGCTAGGAGAAAATCGGTGTAGCGGCGCGTAGCAAGTGAAGGGGTCACTTGCTTAATATCAATGCCCCATTGCTGAGCATAGCTTTGATGGAGGTTCAGCTCTTCGAGGACTCCTCCTGCCAGTTGGTAAAAGGTATTAAATCCTTCCCAATCTGAGGCTTTAGCAGCAGCAATACTGTAAGCACGAGCAAATGATTCTAAGAAGAACGCATCTTGTGCCACATAAAACGCAAAGCATCGCTGATCGAGGCTGCCATCAGCAATTCCTTGGACAAAGGGATGGTTGAGACTGGCTTCAACTAAGTCTTGGTTTTGCTGCCACAGTTTTTGGCTGAATGTCAT